>DWWG01000029.1 GCA_019119875.1 Candidatus Dietzia intestinigallinarum
CACAAAGCAACCACCCAGAACCAAGACCCGGAACCTCACAGCCCGAACCCCGCTCCCCGGCGGCCCACACAAAGTTACACCCACCCCAACACAACACCAAATCCCCAGCTCACACCCCACAAAACCACCACCACGCCTGGGGGCGATGGTCAAGCGGCCGGGGCTCGACGCTCACAGGGGGTCGACGGTCAACGGTAGGTGGGCACCCGCTCGATCTCCCCGCCCAGCGAGCGGATGTCTCTCACGAAATCGGGGTAACCGCGGTCGATGTGGAAGACCTCGCACACCTCGGTGACGTCGTCGGCGCACATTCCGGCCAGAACCAGGCCGGCACCGGCCCTGATGTCGCTGGCCCAGACGGTCGCGGAATCGAGCCGCTCCCGGCCGACGATCTTGGCGTGGTGACCATCGGTCTCCGCATCGACGCCCATGCGGACCATCTCCTCCACGAACCGGAACCGCGACTCGAAGAGGTTCTCGGTGATCACCGAGACCCCCTCGGAGACCGAGGCGACCGCGATCGCCATCGGCTGCAGATCCGTCGGGAACCCGGGGAACGGGAGCGTCCGGATGTCCCGCGCCCGGGGCCGGCCCTCCTGGCGCACGCGGATCCAATCCGTTCCGGTCTCCACCTCCGCGCCGACCGCCCGCAGGTTCTCGAGCACCACGTGGATGAACATCGGGTCGATTCCCGTCACCGTCACATCGCCCCTGGTCATCACGGCGCCCATGGCCCACGTGGCCGCGACGATCCGGTCACCGATCACGCGGTGGGTGACCGGTGTGAGCTCACGAACCCCCTCGACGGTGATGGTGCTCGTGCCGGCACCGGAGATCCGCGCCCCCATCTCGTTGAGGAGGTCGCAGATGTCGACGATCTCCGGCTCCCGGGCCGCGTTGCTCAGTACGGAGGTCCCGTCGGCGAGAACGGCCGCGGTCACAAACGTCTCGGTCGCCCCGACGGACGGGAAGCTCAGGTTGTAGCTGGCCCCCCGCAGCTCCGTGGCCTCGGCGACGAGACGGCCGTGGTCCATCCGGGTCGTGGCGCCCAGGCTGTTGAGCCCGTTCTGGTGCCAGTTCAGGGGTCGGCTGCCGATCGCGTCGCCGCCGGGCATCGCCAGCACCGCCCGGTGGTGGCGACCGACGAGCGGCCCGAGAATGCACACCGAGGCGCGGAGCTTCTGCGCCGCCTTGTCGTCGGCGACATGCCCGAGCTCTGCCGGGGTGTCGATCACGACCGTGTCGCCGGTGATCTCCACCGTGCAGCCCAGATGCCGCAGGACGTCGGCCATCGCCGGCACGTCCGAGATCATCGGACAGTTGGTCAGCGTGGTGCGTCCTTCCGCCATCAGGGCGACGGCCATCAACTTGAGCACGCTGTTCTTGGCACCGGCGACGGTGATCTCGCCGTTCAGACTCTTACCGCCGCGGACGAGGAAACTCTCCTCGCGGGACGTGGGTTTACCGCTCACGCGTCCACAGTAGGCGAGAACCCGACCGGAACCGAGCAACCGGGAGCCGTCCCGCCGCGTAGGTTGACTGACATGGCTGTTCATCTGACGAAGATCTATACCCGCACCGGTGACGACGGCACCACGGGGTTGTCCGACTTCTCGCGCGTGAGCAAGAACGACGCCCGGCTGGTGGCGTACGCGGACTGCGACGAGGCCAACGCGGCGATCGGCCTGGCCAACACGCTCGGTGGCCTCGACGAGCGTGTCGCGGCCGTCCTGCGCACGGTGCAGAACGACCTCTTCGACGCCGGCGCGGACCTCGCGACCCCGATCGAGGAGAACCCCAAGTACCCGCCGCTGCGGATCGAGCAGGCCTACATCGACCGGCTCGAGGCCTGGATCGACGAGTTCAACGCCGAGTTGCCCGACCTGACCTCGTTCATCCTCCCGGGTGGCACGCCCGCCGGCGCGTACCTGCACGTGGCTCGGACCGTGGCCCGTCGGGCGGAGCGGGCGGCCTGGGCGGCGGTCGAGGCCCACCCCGAGACCACGTCGGTGCTGCCGGCGAAGTACCTCAACCGGCTGTCGGACCTGCTGTTCGTGCTGGGCCGGGTGGCCAACCCGGAGGGCGACGTCCTGTGGGTACCCGGCGGCGAACGCTGAGGCGGGGCGGTCGCCGATCCCGGACGCGCGCCGCGCGCCGGTGAGCGCCGGGGCCGTCGCAGGTCAGGGCAGGGCACCCATCCGGCGGGCGGCATTGACGGCCTCGAACCGGGTGTGGGCGTCGAGCTTGCGCATGACCGACCGCAGGTAGCTCTTGACGGTCTCGGCGCCGATGCCCATGTCGGCAGCCGTCTCGATGTTCGTCTTCCCCTGGGCCACGCACGCCAGCACGTCGAGCTCGCGACGCGAGAGCCGGGCGGTGGGCATCTCCGGCGGCGGGGCCACCATCTCGGCGCAGATCCGCTCCAGTTCGGCGCGCACGTCCGGGTCCTCGGTACGGGAGGCGAGCATCCGGAGCCGGGCGTGGGTCTCACGCATCCGCTCGTTGGAGAGCACCTCGTCCCAGCGCCCGTCGCCGACTCCGGGACCGACGGGGGCCGCGCCGCGCGCCGCGAGGGCGTCGTTGACCGCGATCTCCTGCTCGAGCGACCGTGCGGTGGCGGCCATCTGGTTGAGCACCTTCTCGCCGAACCGCACCGACGAGTGCACGCCGGCGTACAACACCGCGCGGACGTCCTTGCCCACGACCACCGGGATGGCGGCCATCGACCGCAGTCCCTCGGACAGCACCGGCAGGTCGTACTCGTGGGTGATCACTCCGGCCCGCGGGTAGTCGGCCACACCGACCGGCTTTCCGGTGGCCATGACGCGGCCGCCGACCCCGGCACCGTAGTGCACCTTCAGGTCCTTCATCGCGGAGGTCCGCATGCCGAGCGACTCGGACAGCACCAGGGTGTGCCCCTCGCCGACCACTCCACCGATGGTCACCGGGATGCCGGTGGCGTCCCTCAGCGAGGCGATCGCACGGCGAACCGAGGCCAGATCGCGCTTGCGTTGCTGGGCCTCGCCCGCCGCGCCGCTACCGCGACCGGTCGTCTCCTCGTCCACGAGGTCTCCTCACTCGTCCGTGCAGTACCCCCACCTCGGGCTGGATTGATCCCCCCGAATGTGCGGTATATCGCCGTCGTCAGCGCCACTATACGCACGTGGCCGCGGGCTACCGAAAGAAACCTCCGCCAGGGACGTGAAGTCGGCGGGGGTACCGGTTATCCCTTCACCCCCGCTGCGAGCTCAGGGCGTGAAAGCTGGATCGAATGCCTCGGGATCCTCCGGGTCCGCGAGCATCGCGGCGGTGCCGGTGACCGGCGAGGCGCGTTGCTCGTCGTAGATCCACTCCTCGACGTCACTGGCGTCCGGGTCACCGACCAGATACGGGTGCAGGCCCAGCGTGGCCTCGGCGTCGACCGTCTCACCGGGCGTCAGCACCGTGTCGTCGAGGAAGCCGGCGACGTCGTCGTCGTCCATATCCACCCCGATCACCACCAGGCCCTCCGGCGCCGTGGACTCGTGGTCCGCGCGCAACTCGAGGCGGCGTCCCACCAGGGCCACCTCGTAGCGGCGCGGTCCGTCTGCGGTGGCCATGGTCAGCGTCCCCTTGGCGCGGTAGACGCCGGTGGGTGGTGTGGCGATCGCGGTGAGGAAGCGGCGCGGGTGCAGGTGGCCGGCGGGAGTGATGGTGACGGCGGTGTAGGAATCGTGCAGGTGGTCGTGGTCGGTGTGTGGGTGGGCATGGGCGTCGCCGGTGGGGCACGGGGCGCCGTCGGGGTGGGCGACGCACCGCTTCGCGGGGGCCAGTCCCAGCAGGAGGCCGGCGGGCACGGCGGCGCGTACCGCCGGCGACACCGCGACGCGAGGGGCGTGGGCGCGGATCGTCCGGCGCAGTTCGGCGAACCGTTCGCGGGTGACGAGGTCGCATTTGTTGACGACGACGAGGTCTGCCTCCGCCAGGTGCGTGGCAAGTCGCGGGTGGCGCGTCAGGGCGTCGTCGAGGCCTTCGGCGTCCACGACCTGGATCATCCCCGCGTGCCGCACGATGTGGCGCGGCACGTCGTGGACCATCCGGGACAGGATCGCCGGCTCGGCCAGTCCGCTGGCCTCGATCACCGCGAGGTCCATCTCCATCTCGGGGTCCGCGAGGGTGGTCAGTGTCTCGCCGAGTTCGCTGGCGTCGACCTCGCAGCACACGCAACCGTTGGCCATCGACACCATGGAGTCGACCTGCCCGGCCACGGCTCCGGCGTCCACGTTGATGTCGCCGAAGTCGTTGACGATCGCCGCGATCCGCAGGCCGGGCGCGCCGGAGAGCAGGTGGTTGAGCAGGGTCGTCTTGCCGGCGCCGAGGTAGCCAGTCAGGACCAGGACGGGAAGGGGTTCGCCCGGGTCGCGCCGGCCCGTGGACCGTCCGGCGTCGGCCGCGTAGAGGTCCGGCGTCGTCTCCGTGCCGCCGGGCACGGAAGCGCTCGCGGGCGCGGGGCCGGACTCCACGTCACGGCCCCGCGCCTGCTCCTGCGGCTGGTTCAGCGCTTCCACTCGGGCTTGCGCTTCTCGGCGAACGCCGACATGCCCTCGGTCTGGTCCTCGGTGGCGAACAGCGCGTAGAAGGCGTTCTGCTCGGCGAGCAGGCCTTCCTCGAGGGTCGTCTCGAAGGACCGGTTGACGGCCTGCTTGGCGGCCACGGCGGTTGTCTTGCTCATGGAGGCGATCGTGTCGGCGACCTTCAGGGTCTCTTCGAGCAGGTCGGTGGTCGGGACGACTCGGGTGACCAGACCGGAGCGCTCGGCTTCCTCGGCGTCCATCTGGCGGCCGGTCAGGCACAGGTCCATGGCCTTGGCCTTGCCGACGGCGCGGGTGAGGCGCTGTGAGCCGCCCATACCCGGGATCACGCCGAGGGTGATCTCCGGTTGGCCGAACTTGGCGTTGTCGCCTGCGATGATCATGTCGCACATCATGGCGAGCTCACAGCCGCCGCCGAGCGCGAATCCGGCGACGGCCGCGATGATCGGGGTGCGGGCGGCGGTGAGGCGCTTCCAGTCGTGGAAGAAGCGTTCGAGGTAGATGCCCGGGTAGGTCTTGTCCTTCATCTCCTTGATGTCGGCGCCAGCCGCGAAGGCCTTCTCCGATCCGGTGATGACGATGCAGCCGACGCCGGGATCGGTGTCCAGGCTCTCGACCGCCTCGACGACCTCTTTCTCCATGGCGCTGCTCAGTGCGTTGAGCGCCTTGGGCCGGTTCAGCGTGATGATCGCGACCCTGCCTGCCTGTTCGACGAGGATGTTCTCGAACTGCTTCTCCGTGACGGACATGTTCGTCTCCAGTCTGTGTATGCGGTTACTTGGAAGTCCTTGTAAAAAGCTCCGGTCCCGATGCTAGCCCGTGCCCGCCTGTGTGGCCCGGGATTGTTCTCACCGTGCGAGGGGTCCTCCGTTCCACAGTCCCGACCGTACGGCCTCGCCGTGCTCGACGGTCGCCGGCTCGGCGTCGGGCACGAGCGGGGTGTACCGGACGAGCGAGCCCCAGTCGCGGTCCCAGTCGTGTTCGAGGTAGGTGGGGACGGTCTCGCCCTCCTGGAGCAGCTCGATGAAGCCGAGCGGGCCGCCGCCGGACCAGTCCTGCCAGGTGTTGGTGGAGCTCACGGCCAGGCCGCGGTCGGGCAGGACGCGGTACTCGGGCAACTCGTGGATGCCCGCGAACTCGTCGAACGGGCGCAGGCACGGCACGTGGAAGGCCACGGCCCAGTCGGGCAGCACCGGTGTGGTGTCGCCGACGAGGTCCTGCATGGTCACCAGCTGCGGGATGCGCGGAGGGGTGAACGCGATCCACCGTTCGGGGTCCGGGTCCAGGTCACGCACGACCAGCCGGATCGCGGTGACGTCGGCGGGGAGCGAGTCCATCGGCACGCGCAGGTTCCGCCAGGCCGGGGCGGGGCCGATGTCCACGGGCAGGACAGACCCCGCGGGCTGGTACGGCTCGGTGTCGGTGGCGTATTCCACGGCGAGCGCGTCAGAGGCGAAGGTTCCGGCCACCGCGATCGTGACGAGCGGGCTCTCCCGGTCCTGCTCGGGCAGCGGGTACCAGTCGGTGATGGTCTCGGCGCTCAGCTGCGCACCGGTCTGGTGGCTGCCGAGCACGGGCACCTGCTGCGGGTCGAGACCGAACGGGAGAACGGCGTGACTGCCGTTGATCCCCTCGACCACCCGCACGCCGCCCTCGGTGCCGGCGGTGGTGGAGGTCGTGTCGGATCCCTCGCCGGTGCCGGGCGTGTCGGTGTCCACGGCCTGCGTGGCGGTGAGGTCGGTGGAGATTCCGTCGGGCGTGAACCCGAAGGCCTCTCCCCCGGCCTGGAGCTGGTCCCGCGGGTCGCCGAGGGGCTGGAGCAGACCGGCGTTGGCGTCGGGCTCCGCTAGGACCGCATCGGCGATGCCGCACGGCTTGCCGGCGAGTGCGTTGAGGTTCTGCAGTCCGACCGAGTAGGCGGGGTACTGGTTGCGCACCGCGGCGGCCATCGAGGCGACGATGATGACGACGACGAGGGCTGCCGCCACTCCCAGCGGCGCCTGCGAGATGTCCCGAGCCAGTCGGATCACCGGCCCCCGTTCGCGGCCGTTGTCCCCGGGCCCGGTCGGCGTCGTGAACGGCTCGCGATAGTGCAGGAACAGGGCGAAGAGCAGTGTGAGGAGCATCAGCCCCAGGAACACCGACGTCAGGGTGATCCCGGCGACGGAGGGCTGGGTGCCACCCCACGGGATGCCGTAGATGGAGATGTACCACCAGCCGTTGGTGGAGGTGAAGCTCAGCGCGAGGACGAAGAACACCGCTGCCAGGAACAGCATGCGGTTGCGCAGTGACCTTGTGGCGGCGGGCAGGACCGCCATGGTGGCCAGTGCGGCCAACGCGGCGCCGATGGTGGCGAACGCACCGAAGTGGTGGGTCCACTTGGTGGGGTTGAGCGCCATGAACGCGATCGAGATGACGGCCATACCGACGATGCGGCGAGCCGGGCCCACCGAGACACCGGGGATCCGGCCCTTGCGGAACAGGATGGCGGCGCAGGTGATGAGCGACAGGAACATCGCCAGCACCCCGAAGCGTCGTGCCAGGGAGCCGTCCGGCGTGGGGTTCATGAGCCACTCGTAGCGCCAGACCTCCTCGTACCAGCTGCCACTGGGGCCGACCTCACCCAGCAGCGCGGACGACTGGAGCGTGGTGACCAGGGGTTGGTCGAGGAAGATCAGGTGCAGGATGCCCAGTCCTGCGGCGAGCAGCGGTGCGATGGTGGGGATCCAGCCGTCGCGCCTGGCCCGGCGGATGATCAGCAGCAGCAGCGGCCTCGACGCGGCGATGATCACCGCGATGCAGAACGTGCCGGTCGGCGCCGCGGACAGGGTGAGCCCGCCGAAGATGAATCCGACCGCGACCGGGAGCAGGCGCCCGGTGGCCAGCGCCCTCTCGATCGAGACCCAGGTGGCGAGGACTCCGAACGCGATGATCGGTTCGGGGCGCAGTCCGTTGTTGTAGGTCAGCCAGAAGGCGAGGAAGACGGCGGCCGTGCTCCACCGCACCGCGGCGGCGCGGCGGGCGGCGATGCCCAGGCGCGGGATGACCTCACGGGACAGCAGCATCCAGGAGGCGATGCCCAGCAGGAGCGCCGGTATTCGCAGCCACACACTGCCGAGCGTGAACGTGCTTATCGCCGTATAGAGGTAGTACGGCATGCCGAACGGCGCGTACGGGGCGCCGTAGTAGCGGAACACCTCGGGCATGTATCCACTGGAGACGGCGGCTCGTGCCTCGGTGAGGATGTAGCCGTCGTCCGCGGTGTTGGCGCCGA
The DNA here is from genome assembly GCA_019119875.1 of Candidatus Dietzia intestinigallinarum. GTDB lineage: Bacteria > Actinomycetota > Actinomycetes > Mycobacteriales > Mycobacteriaceae > Dietzia > Dietzia intestinigallinarum. The sequence goes on from DWWG01000029.1 coordinate 7,846, forward strand.
TGATGTGCCACACGAGCAGGGTCGCGACGACCAGCAGGTCCAGTGGCCGCGGCTTCCACCACCCCTGTGGCAGGATGCGGCGGCCGGCACGGCCGTCCCGGAGGTCGAGCCGGTGCAGCGCCACCAGCGACACCAGGATCGCGAGGATGCCCACCACGATCGCGATCTGCTTGATCGTGGTGGCCTGGGTCGTATAGCGGGAGTCGACGGTGATGTCGACGCCCAGCCCCTCCGGGGCCGCGCCCTGCAGGTCGGTGAACACTCCGACGACCTGCGGCCGGAGGTCCTCGTCGATCCGGCCGCCCACGCCCTGGCCGTCGACCGCGAGCCCCAGGAACTCCGCACCGATGGACCCGGAGTCGGCGGTCACACGGATCGTGGAGCAGGCCCCGGGGGCGGCCACGGCGTCGACGGGGGCGGAGGCGATGAGCGCGTTGCGGCTGCGCACTTCCACGTTCGGTCCCGCGACGGAGACCATGAGGGCACGGGCTCCCGCGTCCTCCCCGGCCTGTCGCGGGGCCGTCGAGACCAGTACCCCGTCCTCACGTCCCTGGTCACGCAGCTCCTGCACCGCCGTACACGGCACGTCCACGGTGATGTCGAGCGGGTAGTAGGCGACCAGGGGCGCCGTGACGGGGTCGAGGGTCCCGCCCTCGGGCCAGCTGATGGTGGAGGTGGTCTGGGTGACCGGGAGCAGCGGCACCACAATCGCCAGAATGATCCCGATGAGTCCACTGACCGCCGCGATGAGCCCCCAGCGGGGTCCTGTCTGGGATTTCTCCGGCACGTCGCGGACCTCGCTGGCAGTCGATGTCATGGCGTCCACGCTATAACGACGGTGTGACAATCCCGGAACCGATGCGGGGTTAACGGCCCGCCGATGCCGCCTGCGCGCCCGGGACGGCCGTGGTCCGGACACGTCCTGCCGCCGAAATGACGAACGCGCCGAAGGGATTTCCCTCCGACGCGTCGCGCTGGTGTGGCCAGGGCCGGGATCGAACCGGCGACCTTCCGCTTTTCAGGCGGACGCTCGTACCAACTGAGCTACCTGGCCCTAAGACCACCGGCGCATCCGGTGGAACCGAATGCGCCGGTCATCTCTGGCGACCCTGACGGGACTTGAACCCGCGACCTCCGCCGTGACAGGGCGGCGCGCTAACCAACTGCGCCACAGGGCCTCGCACTTCACTGTGCTGTTCGCACGAGAAAGAACATTAGTGGACGCGATGCAGATAACGCAAATCAGCCACCACCCGATCGATCGGGCGCTGCTCAGCTGCGGTTTTTGTGCAGCAGCCGCCCCGCGGACCGGGCCCGCGAGACCGAGGTTCCAGCCCGCCGGCCGGTCGAGCGCGACCCGCCCGTCCGCACCTGCCTCGACGAACCTGCCCCCACGCACCCGTCCTCGCCTCCCCCACGCACCCCTCCTCGCCGCCGCCGTCATACACCCGTCCTCGCCGCCGCCGTCACAACCGCACGCCACGATGCACTCCCGCACCCGCCGAAGCACGGGCGGAAGTTCACGGAGAGGAGCGGATACCCGCAGGCCGTGCAGGCGCGCCAGCGGATGCTCGCGGACGTGCAGGCGCGCCAGCGGATGCCGGGGCGGGCGTGGGAGGACGTGGGCGGGAAGCAGAAAGTCCCGACCACCACGACTGTGATGACCGGGACCGCCTGCTCGCGTACCCCCTACGGGATTCGAACCCGCGCCGCCGGCGTGAAAGGCCGGTGTCCTAGGCCGCTAAACGAAGGGGGCGCTGCCACGTCCGGGGTCGCCGGTCCGCAGCGGAATACAGTCTAGGGCACCATGCGCCGGGCGGCTAAACGACCCGCATCTGCGACCGGTATCGTATGCGATGCCCCTATAGCTCAGTTGGTAGAGCTACGGACTTTTAATCCGCAGGTCGCCGGTTCGAGCCCGGCTGGGGGCACCATCGGTTTTAGGTGGCATCACTGCGGAGAATCGGCTGGATTCTCGCAGTAGCGGCGTCAAAGTTCGCAGTGATGTCGCCAAGATCAAAGTATCGCGGGATCTGCGCTTCGCCTCGGGTTTCGGCCGGCCTGGCAGATGGCGCGCGTGGGGGCAGCCGACCGGGCAGATGGCGCGCGTGGGGGCAGCCGACCGGGCAGATGGCGCGCGTTGGGGTCGGCTGACCGGACAGATCGGCGCGGCGCGGCACCGCAGGAACCGGGGCACTACCGGCGGGGCACCACCGCCGGAACCGAGGCACCACCGGCGGGCCACCATCACCGACCGGGTCACCACCGGCAGGGCCCGCTTTTTGGACCTGCCCGCCACGCGCTGGGACACTTGCTGCATGTCCGCCCCCACCGCCCCCGCGACGCCCGCTCTGCGCATCGGCCCGCTCGAACTCGCCTCGCCGGTCGTCCTCGCCCCGATGGCCGGGGTCACCAACGTCGCGTTCCGCACACTGTGCCGCGAGCTGGAGCAGGAGCAGCAGGGTTCGGTGTCGGGCCTGTACGTGTGCGAGATGGTGACGGCCCGCGCGCTGGTCGAGAGGCAGCCGGCGACCCTGCACATGGCCACGTTCGCGCCGGAGGAGTCGCCGCGCAGCCTGCAGCTGTACACGGTGGACTCCGAGTACACCTACCAGGCCGCCAAGATGATCGTGGACGAGGACCTGGCCGATCACATCGACATCAACTTCGGCTGTCCTGTCCCCAAGGTCACTCGTCGGGGTGGCGGGTCGGCCATCCCGTACAAGCGTCGACTATTTCGCTCGATCGTCTCGGCCGCGGTGCGTGCGACCGAGGGCACCGACATCCCGGTCACGGTGAAGATGCGGGTGGGGATCGACGACGAGCACCACACCCATCTCGACGCCGGCCGGATCGCCGTCGAGGAGGGCGCCCGGGCTGTCGCGTTGCACGCGCGCACGGCGGCGCAGCGCTATTCGGGTCAGGCCGACTGGTCGCAGATCTCACGCCTGGTGGAACACATCGGGGCCGTCTCGGATGTCCCGGTCCTGGGTAACGGCGACATCTTCTCCGCCGAGGACGCGGTGCGGATGCGTGACGAGACGGGCTGCGCCGGCGTGGTGATCGGCCGCGGCTGCCTGGGCCGCCCGTGGCTGTTCTCCGAGCTCGCCGCGCGACTGCAGGGGCGGCAGGCCCCCACTCCGCCGACGCTCGGTGAGGTCGCGCGCATCATGTACCGCCACGGCGAGCTCCTCGCGCGGCACCACGGCGAGGACAAGGGCATGCGCGACATCCGCAAGCACGTCGCCTGGTACCTGCGCGGCTTCCCGGCTGGTTCGCAGAAGCGTGTCGGGCTGTCCGCGGTGCGCACGCTCGACGATCTCGCGGCGCTGCTGGCGGATCTGCCGGCGGACGAGCCGTTCCCGGCGGACGGCTACGGCCCGCGTGGACGTCAGGGCTCGCCGTCGAAGGTGCTGCTGCCCGAGGGCTGGCTCGACGACCCGGAGGACGACGCGGTGGCCCTGGAGGGCGCCGACGCCGAGAACTCGGGCGGCTGATCGCACGGAGGTCACCGCCCGGCCGCGCCCTGGGCGTCGGACCGCAGCGAGGAGTTAACCGCCCGTTCATCGTTGGCTCCGATCCTGCGGTTGACATGCGGGTATGCTGGCCTTCATGCGTCTTGTCTACTCCGGAGAACTCGCGGATCTGGCCACCTCGATGGCCCGGATGTGCTCGATGGCCACAGATGACATGGAGCTGGCCACCCACGCCCTGCTCCAGGTGGATCTGGTCGCCGCCGAGAAGGTCCTCGAGTCGTCCTCGGAGATGTCGCGTCTGGCGACGGAGAACGAGGAACGCGGGTTCGCCCTGCTGGCCCTCCAGGCACCGGTGGCGCGTGATCTGCGCCAGGTCGTCACGTCGATCCAGCTCGTCCAGGATCTGGTCAGGATGGGCACGCTGGCCGGCCACGTGGCCAAGATCGTGCGTCGGCGCCACCCTGAGCCGGTGTTGCCGGAGGCCGTCGACGGCTACTTCGCCGAGATGGGCCGGGTCGCGGTCTCGCTGGGCCGGTCGGCCACCGAGGTGCTGTTGAACCGGGATGCGGAGCAGGCGGCGACGCTCGCCCATCAGGATGACGCGGTGGACGATCTGCGCAGGCACCTGTTCACCCTGCTGACGGTGCGGGAGTGGAAGTACGGGGTCGCAGCGGCGGTGGATGTCACGCTGCTGGCCCGGTACTACGAGCGTTTCGCGGACCATGCCGTGGAGGTCGCGCAGCGCGTGATCTTCCTGGCCACGGGCGAGTACGCCAACCTGGGTGAGGACGACCCGGAGCACTCGTCGACCCCCAACGAGGAGCTGGTGCGTCGCTTCAACGAGACCGATCGGAGCTACCAGGAGCGCCGTTCCCGGCATCTGGCGTCCGGCGGCGGCGAGTCCGCGGGTGAGGGTGGATCCGACGACGACGAGGGGCCGGGCCCGGATTCCACCACCGGCAGCTGACCGTTCGGCGGACGCCCGCTGAACAGCAGGCCGCCCCCGGGTGCCGGTCGGTGAGGCCGGTGCCCGGGGGCGGTTCTCGTCGGACTGTGGGGGGGGCTGCGGCCCGCGGTGTGACGCTCAGCCGAAGCGGCCGGAGACGTAGTCCTCGGTCTGCTTGTTGTCGGGGTTGGAGAAGATCTTCTCCGTGGCGTTGACCTCGACCAGCTGGCCGGGCATGCCGGTCGCCTCGAGAGAGAAGAACGCCGTCTGATCGGACACACGCGCGGCCTGCTGCATGTTGTGCGTGACGATCACGATGGTGAACTCGCTCTTGAGCTGGGCGATCAGGTCCTCGACCGCGAGGGTGGAGATCGGGTCCAGGGCGGAGCAGGGCTCGTCCATGAGGAGCACCTGCGGTTCGATCGCGATGGCGCGGGCGATGCACAGGCGCTGCTGCTGGCCACCGGAGAGTCCGCCGCCGGGCTTGTCGAGTCGGTCCTTGACCTCGTTCCAGAGGTTGGCGCCGCGCAGCGACTTCTCGGCCACCTCGTCGAGGACCTTCTTGTTCTTGACGCCCTGGAGACGGAGGCCGGCCACCACGTTCTCCTTGATGGACATGGTGGGGAACGGGTTGGGGCGCTGGAACACCATGCCGATGGTCCGGCGCACGGCGACGGGGTCCACCTTCTTGTCGTAGATGTCCACGCCGTCGAGCTTGATGGAGCCCTTGACGTAGGCGCCGGGGATCTCCTCGTGCATGCGGTTCAGCGACCGCAGCACGGTGGACTTGCCACAGCCGGACGGGCCGATGAAGGCGGTCACCGAGCGCGGCGGGACGTGGAGATTGACGTCCTTGACGGCGTGGAAGTCGCCGTAGAAGATGTCGACGTTCTCGAGGTCGAGTCGCTTGGCCATGGTGGGGTCCTTACTTCGTCTTGGGCGCGAGCGCCTTGGCGGCGAACGTGGCGAGGACGTTCGCCAGCGCGATGATGATGATCAGGGTGAGGGCGGCGCCCCAGATGCGGTACTGGCCGGCTTCGTTCGGGTTGGAGAGCTGGTTGTAGATGAGCAGCGGCAGCGAGGCCATGTTGCCCTGGAAGAGGTCGTAGTTGTAGCTCGCCGTGTAGCCCACCAGGATCAGCACCGGTGCGGTCTCGCCCATGACGCGGGCGATGGCGAGGAACATGCCGGAGATCATCCCGGACAGCGCGGTGGGGACCACGACACTGACGATCGTCTTCCACTTGGGCACGCCCAGGGCGTAGGAGGCCTCGCGGAGCTCGTCCGGGACCAGCTTGAGCATCTCCTCGGTGGAGCGGACGATCAGCGGGAGCATGAGCAGCACGAGTGCCAGGCTCACCGCGAACGCGCTGAGGTTCAGCTGCAGGAAGGTCACCCACACGCCGAAGATGAAGATGGCGGCGACGACCGAGGGGACGCCGGCGAGGACGTCCACCATGAAGGTCGTGGGCTTGGCGAGCCTGGAGTCGGGGTACTCGACGAGCATGATGCCGGCGGCCACACCGAGCGGGATCGAGATGATCGCCGCGATGAGCGCCTGGACGAGACTGCCGTAGATCGCGTGGCCCACCCCGCCGGCCATGGAGGACGGCGCGACGAGGAAGAACGAGTTGGTCCACCACGTCGGGTTGAGCACCGCGGGCAGTCCCGCGACGATGACCTTGTACAGCAGCGCGATGAGCGGGACCACCGCGAGCACGAAGCACACGGTGAACAGCACCGCGGCGGTCTTGTCCTTGAACTTCCGGCTGCCGGAGACCGGCAGGAAGGTCTCCGCCGGCTTGGCGGGCTTGGCGAGATCTGTCGTGGTCGAGGACATCAGCCGTTGACCTTTCCACCGGACACCGAACGGGCGATGAGGTTGACGATGAACGTGAGGATGAAGAGCACCAGACCCGCCGCGATGTACGCGCCGGTGGGCAGCGGGTGGTTGAACTCGGCGCTGGCGGAGGCGATCTTCGAGGCGAAGGTGAAGCCGCCGTCGAACAGCGACAGGACACTCGGCGAGCTGGCGGCACGCAGGATGATGAGCACCGCGACCGTCTCGCCGAGTGCGCGACCGAGGGCGAGCATCGAGCCCGCGATCATGCCGGACTTGGCGTACGGGAAGCAGGTCATCCGGATCTTCTCCCACTTGGTGGCGCCCAGCGCCAGGGCGGCCTCCTGGTGGAGTGACGGGGTCTGGCGGATGGTCTCGCGCGACATCGAGGTGATGATCGGCAGGATCATGATCGCGAGCACCACGCCCGCGGTGAAGATCGTGCCGCCTCCGGCGATGGACACGTTGCCGTCGCTGAACAGGAAGAACCAGCCGAGGTTGCGGTTGAGCCACTCGGCGAAGGGCACCATCCACGGGCCCAGGACGAGCAGGCCCCACATGCCGTAGATGATCGACGGCACGGCGGCCAGCAGGTCGATGAGTGCGGACAGCCCGCGCGACAGCCTCGCGGGGGCGTACTGCACGAGGAACGTGGCGATACCGATCGCGACGGGGACCGCGAGGACCAGCGCGAAGACCGAGCTCAGCACGGTGACCTTGAGCAGGTCGAGGATGCCGAACCGCAGGTTCTCCGGGTCGGTGGTGTTCCACTCCGACGAGGTGAGGAAGTTGACGTGGTTCTGCATCAGCGACGGCGTGGCCTGGGTGACCAGCACGATGCCGATGAGGGCGATGAGGGCGACGATGACAGCGCCCGCGGCCACGGTGAGGCTGCGGAACAGCGTGTCGATCCTCTGCGAGGACCCGGCGTCCCGCAGGTCGGTCTTGTCGCCCTTGTCAGAGTCCGGCACCAGACCGGAGCCGGAGTCGAGACCGCCGGGGCCGGCGTTCATCTCGGCGTCACGGTCGACGGATTCGTGAACTGTCATGAGACCTTCAGTCGCTCGGGGAACACTGTCGTTCGGGGGTGGAACTTCCCGGCCGCCGGGTCCGCCCCTGCGCGGGGCGGACCCGGTGACCAGCGCTCAGGCTGATCAGGTGATGTTGTCGATCGCCTCGGTGAGCTTGCCGCGGAACTCGTCCGGGATCGGGATGTAGCCCTCGGCCTCGAGCTGATCCTGGACCTCCTCGGCCACGGCCACGTTCAGGAAGGACTTGACGGCCAGTGCCATCTCCGGGTCCTTGTAGTGCGAGCACACGATCTCGTAGGTCGGCATGATGATCGGGTACGCGCCGGCGGTCTCGGGGACGTAGAAGGACGAGGTGTCGATGACCAGGTCGTGCGAGTCCTCGTGCTTCAGCTTGGCCGAGTCGATGGTCACGCCGGCGGTCTCGGCGTTGAGCTCGACACCCTCGGCGTCGGCGGGGGTGATGACCTTGACCATGCCCAGGTTCTGGCTCTTGGCGTAGGACCACTCGGTGTAGGTGATGGTGCCCGGGGTCTGGGCGACGGCGGCGGAGACGCCCTCGTTGCCACGCGAGCCCTCGCCGGTGCCCCCGTTGAAGGTCTTACCGGCACCCTCGGTCCAGACCTCCGGTGCGGCGGCCTCGAGGTACTTCTGGAAGTTGTCGGTGGTGCCGGACTCGTCCGAACGGAAGACCACGGTGATCTCCTGGTCCGGGAGCTCGACGCCCTCGTTCTCCGCCGCGATGGCCGGGTCGTTCCAGTTGGTGATCTCGCCCTTGAAGACCTTGGCGAGGGTGTCTCCCGACATCGCGACCTCGACGCCGTCGAGGTTGTAGGCCACGGCGATCGGGCCGAACACGGCCGGCAGGTTCCAGGCGGGGCCCTCACAGCGGGCCTCGGCCTCGACGTACTCGGTGTCCTTGAGCGGGGAGTCGGAGCCACCGAACGCGGTCTGGCCGCCGATGAACTCCTTGACGCCGGAGCCGGAGCCGTTGGAGTTGTAGTCGAGGGTGTGGCCGTCACAGCTCATGGCGTACGAGTTGGCGAAGATGGTCATCGCGTTGTTCTGCGACGAGGCTCCGGAGGCGTTGAGGTTCTCGAGACCACCGCACTCGACGCCGGGCAGGGCCTGCGCCGCGGTCTCGTCACCACCGCCGGTGTTGTCGTCAGAGCAGGCGGCCAGGCCGACCGTCGTCAGGGCGGCGAGCCCGAAGAGGGCACCGGTGCGCTTGAGGTCCACAGAATCTCCTTGGTTCGTCCGGCGGGCTCCCCACCGGGCTAGTACGTGGCGACTGAGTCGCGTCGTCGGATATCCACCGACAGTCCGACGGGGAGAGAACCTAAGGCTCGGATGTGAACAACCCCGCGAACAAAGGTGAACGGCGGATGAACTCGCAGCGTGAGCCCTGTTCACCTGGTCTCGGAATCCAGGCCCCGGGCACCCCCACCTGGGGCGATCCTGAGAAATCGGGCGGTGACGGGCATCGCGGATCAGGAGGAGGTATAGGTCACATCAACGAGTTCGATCGCGAATCCGAGCTTCTCGTAGGTCCGGATGGCCGGCCGGTTGTCGCCCTCCACGTAGAGGACCACCGACTCCGCGCCGACCGGCCCCTCCAGGTGCTCCACCCCGATCGATGTGAGGACGCCGCCCAGTCCGCGACCCTGGTCGGCGGGGTCGACGGCCACCACGTAGACCTCCCCCTCCACGGGCTCGCCGGGTTCGGCGACGGTCTTGGTCCAGTGGAAGCCCGCCAGCCTGGGCGCGGCGGCGGTGTCGGCGGCGGTGCCCGCGGCGGCGGTGTCGGCGGCGGTGGTGTCGGCGGTGGCGGTGTCCACGGCGAGGAAGATCGCGCCGGTGTCGACCCAGTCCACGGCCAGCCTCTCGTCCAGCTGTGCGGGGGTCCACCCACCCTGCTCGGGATGCCAGTGGAAGGCGGCGTTGTTGACGCGCAGGAACTCGGCGCGGGCGTCGAGCCCCGGCCACCGGTCACCCCCCTCGGACACGGCCTCGGCCAGGGTGCCGAACTCGACGCCCTCGACGGGACGCCGCTCGGGCAGCGCCGGCCCGTCCGCAGCGCGTCGCCGCATCCTGAGCAGCTCACGCGTGCGCGTCATGCCCAGCCCCTCGGCGAGCGCGACGGCACCGGGCAGGGCGCCGTGCGCCCACACCGCGACGGCGGGCTCGCGCCCGAGGACGGCGCGCACGAGGTCTGCGCCGATCCCCCGCCGCCGGTGGTCGGGGTGGACCACGAGCTCGGCGGTCGCGTCGGCGCCGGTTCCGGAGATCTGGGCGTAGCCCACGACGTCGGCGTCCGGGGCGTCCCCGGCGCGGGCCAGCAGGTGCCGCACGTCCGCGGCCGCCGCGCCGGCACCTCCGCCGTCTGCTGCCCCGCCGTCTGCTGCACTGCCGTCTGCTGCCCCGTCGTCTGTTGCCCTGCCGTCTGCGCCCCCGCCGACTGCTCCCCCGCCGGCGTGAGCCCGCAGTGCACGCAGTGGCTGCTCACCGAGCGGCGCCACGCCGTCGACGGCCCCGGCCGCGCGCGCCAGTGCCTCGATCTGCGCGACGTCCCCGCCGTCCGGCGTCACTTCGACGATCATGCGTCTCCTCCCGCTTCCCTGGGGTCCGTGGGTCGGACCGCCTTGTACCCGACGTTACGGACAGTGCCGATCAGGGACTCGTGATCCGGCCCGAGCTTGGCGCGGAGCCGCCGTACGTGCACGTCGACGGTGCGGGTGCCACCGAAGAAGTCGTACCCCCACACCTCCTGCAGGAGCTGGGCGCGGGTGAAGACCCGGCCCGGGTGCTGGCACAGGTGCTTGAGGAGCTCGAACTCCTTGTAGGTGAGGTCGAGTGGCCGGCCTCGGACGCGCGCGACGTAGGTCTCCTCGTCGATCACGAGATCGCCGACGGTGAGCAGGGTCTCGCCGCCGTCGCCGCCGCCGGCGTGCCTGGCGGCCGACAGCCGGAACCGGGCGTCGATCTCGGCGGGGCCGGTGGTGGGCAACAGGATGTCGTCGAGGCCCCAGTCGCCGCTCACCGCGATCAGTCCGCCCTCGGTGACCACGGCGACGACGGCGAGGTCGGCCGTCCCCGCCAGGAGTCTGCACAGGGCCCGCGAGCCGGCCAGATCGGTCCGCGCGTCCACCAGGGCCAGCGCGGCGCCGGACATCTCCCCCACCGAGGAGGCCAGGGGCGGCAGGACGCGCACGGAGTGCGGGAGGAACGGCAGCGCCGGGATAACGGCCTCCGGGTCCGCCTCCACGCTGAGGAGCACTACTTCCATGTCGCTTCCTCTCCGCGCGGGGACCAGACGATACTAGCGAGAGACACCGGCGAAATCGGCAATGGAGTAGACCTGAATCCCATGAGAACGTCCCTCACCGCACCGGCCGTGATCCCGTGAGGACGCCCCGCGTCGTGCTCGCGGCGATCGCCACGGTGCTGGTCGTCGCCGGAGGCGCCTACACGGTCGACGCGGTCTCGGCGTCCCGTCTCGAGGCGGAGATCTCGGCGCGGATCGCGCCCCGGGCGCCCGGCGCGGGACCGCCGTCGGTGATGACCGGCGGACCCTTCTCGCGCTGGTCGGACTCCGACACGCTGTCCTCGGTCTCGATCCGCGCGGAGGGTGTCGAGCGGCCCGGGCTGGGGCCGGTGGACGTCGAGGCCGAGGCCGTCGACGTGCGCGTCCCCGGAGGGCGTGACGACGACGCCGACGACGACCACGGCCTGACGGCCCGGTCGGTGGTGGTCTCGGTCCAGATCACAGGGGATTCCCTCGCGCCGGCCCTGGGGATGCGGGACGTGCTGGTCGGGGCGGCCGACGATCCTAGCCTTGCCGGCGGGACCGAACACCGGGCCCACGTCGCCGGGACGCTCATCGAGTCGGGCGAACGGGTCTCGGTGATCGTCGACCTCGTCGTCGACCCCTCCGGCGCCCACCTGGTCCCCGTGGCCCCGGCGACCGGGCCCGGCGGGATCCCGGAACAGAACCGGGCGCTGGCGATGCGCAGCACGGCACTGACCTTCGCCCCCGACCTGCTGCCACTCGGCGTCCCGGTGGAGACCCTCACGGTCTCCGGCGGCACCATCACCGCCGCCGGCACCGGCGGTCCCGACACCCCGCCACTCGACGGCCTCGTGCGGGACGACCTCTAGACTCGGACCCATGAGTCGCGATGACGTACTGGTCAGCACCCGCTGGGCCGCCTCGCGCCTGGCCGACGACTCGGTGGTCTTCCTCGAGGTCGACGAGGACGTGACCGCCTACCACACCGACGGCCACATCCCCGGCGCCGTCGCGCTGAACTGGCGGACCGACCTGCAGAAGGAGTACGTCCGCGACCTGGTCGACCGCGAGCGGTTCGGCGAGCTGATGTCCGAGCGCGGCATCACCCGCGATCACACGATCGTGGTCTACGGCGGCAACCACAACTGGTTCGCCGCCTACGCCTACTGGTACCTGCGCCTCTACGGCCACGCCGACGTGCGGTTGCTCGACGGTGGCCGCATCAAGTGGGAACGCGAGCAGCTGCCGCTGGTGACCGACATCCCCCGTCGTCCGACCACCGAGTACGTGGCCGACGAGCAGGACCTGTCGATCCGCGCGTTCCGCGACGACGTGCTGGCCGGCCTCGGCAGCGACGCCCTGGTGGACGTGCGCTCGGTGGACGAGTTCACCGGACGCCTCTCGGCCCCGGCCGGGCTGCCGCAGGAGGGTGGACGCCAGCGCGGGCACATCCCCGGCGCCGTGAGCGTGCCGTGGAACCGGGCCGTCACCCGCGACGGCACCTTCCGCTCCGACGAGGAACTGCGCCGCATCTACGCCGACCTGCTCGCCGATCCGGACCGCCGCGTGGTGGCCTACTGCCGGATCGGCGAGCGGTCCAGCCACACCTGGTTCGTGCTGCACGAGCTGCTCGGCCGACCCAACGTCGTCAACTACGACGGCAGCTGGGTCGAGTACGGATCACTCATCGGCGTCCCGGTCGAGCGCTGACGGCCCGCGCCGCCCGACCCCCCGGGGCCTGCCGAGGACTACGCTTGAGGGCATGTCTCTGGTGTCCAGGACGCTCGGCATGGCCGGGCGCGTAGCCGTTGTCGCCGTCGGTGCCTCCGTGGCCTCCGCCGTGCTCGTGGGTCTCGACCAGCGCCGGGGCGCCGTCCCCGCGATCCCCGATCACCCCGGCCCGTACTCGCCACAGGAGCGCGAGGCCGCCGTCCGGACCTACCTCACCGCCCTCACGCTGCCGGCCGCCGCCTTCCGGGTGCCGTTCGCCGAGGACTGCGTGCGGCGCGAGAACGGCCTCCGCACCGGGTTCGGGGCCACCCACCTGCGGTGGGACCTGCACCTCCACCTGCAGTACTCCGCCATCCGCGAACTGCGGGACATCGAGATCACCGTCGACCCGCCCGGCCGCGAGGGGATCGTGCTGGCGGAATTCACCATCGTCACCGTCGTGGGCCTGACCGCGCGCGTGCGCGAGGAGTTCACCGTGCCCGCCGAGGACTGCCTCATCCACGCGATCGACGCCCGCATCTCCCTGGGCTGAACCCCGCGCCGGGCCGGATCACCACCCGCCCGCGCCCGGATGTGCCCGCGCCCGGGACGCCGGCACCCCCTCGGGCGGGACTTGTGGGACGCGGAGGCGCGGCCCGGTGCGACTCGGGGTTAGGATTGGGACCATGGTGCTCTTCTTCGAGATCCTCCTCGTCCTCTGCACGCTGGCCATCCTGTGGGCCACCTGCTACATCGTCTACCGCACGGTCACCGACGAGTCGTGACGGACAGCGGCCAGACCAACGCCGGGGACCCCACGCCGTCCACCCCTGAGGGGGGAGACGGCCCGACGGTCGTGCCCGGTTCCGGAAACGCCGCCGTCGACGCCGCTGTCCAGCGGTCCGAGCAGACGGCCGGCCGTAACATCACGCCGTTCTCCGAACTGCCTGTCGCCGAGGACACGGCGAACCTGCGCTTCGGCCCGGACCTGCACCCCGGACTGCTCGCCCTGCTGCCCCTCGTGGGCGTCTGGGAGGGCGAGGGCGAGGCGGACACCGAAGACCGCGGCCAGCACCGCTTCGGGCAGCAGATCATCGTCTCCCACGACGGGGAGAACTACCTGACCTGGTCCTCCCGCGCCTGGACCTTCGACTCGGGGGGCGCCGTGGACGCCGCCGCCTACCGCGAGTCCGGCTACTGGCGGATCTCCGAGGACGACCAGCTCGAGTTCCTCGTCTCCCACGCCTCCGGCGTGATCGAGATGTACTACGGCAAACCGCTCACCCAGTCGGCGTGGGAGATGTCCACCGACGTGGTCATGTCCTCCCCCACCGGCCCGCGCATGGGCGCCGCCAAGCGCATCTACGGGATCGTCGAGGGCGGCGACCTCGGGTGGGTCGAAGAGCGCGTCCACCCGGACAAGGGCCTCGTCCCGCGGCTGTCGGCGCGGCTGCGTCGCGTCGCCGGCTGAGACACCCCGCGGCCACCGGCAGGGCCGCCGGGCACCGTCCCCGCCCCTCTCAGGGGCGACCCACCGCCCGGTCCACGAGCCTCGCCACGTCGACACCGGGCACCGTGCTCGGCAGGGCCACCCCGTCGATCCGGCGCACGCGCGCGGCCAACGTCACCGACGACACCAACCACACCGCATCCGCGGCCAGCAGGTCCGCCACCAGCAGCCGCTCCCGCCGTACGGTCACTCCCGCCTGCCGCGCGACGGCCGTCATCGCGCCCAGCGTCGTGCCCTCGAGGATCCCCACCTCCTGCGGCGGGCTGAGCAACTCCCCCGCACGCTCGATCACCACGGTCGACCGGGGCCCCTCCAGGACCTCCCCCTCGGAGGACACGTAGACCACGTCGTCGAAACCGTTCGCGGCCGCATGGCGCACCGCCGCCATGTTCGTCGCATACGAGAGCGTCTTGGACCCCAGCAGCAGCCACGGTGCCGAATCCGCGACGTCGGAGGCGAACCCGCGGATCAGGACCGTCACCGCGACCCCCTCCGCGCGCGCCCGCAGCACCTGCGGCCCCACCGGCCCCACCGTGATGTAGGCCGTCTCCGGACCACCGCGCTCCGGGCCACGTGAGAGCACCAACCGGAGCACGCCCTCGGACTCCGCGCCCCACTCGCGCGTGGCCATCCCGATCCCGGCGAGCCACTCCTGCTCGTCCGGGCCCGTCAGCTCCAGCGCGGCCGCGGACCTGCCCAGCCGGGCCAGGTGGCGCTCCGGCTTGGCCGCGCGACCACCCACCACCAGAAGCGTCTCGAAACAGCCGTCGCCACGCACCGCCGCCAGATCGTCGGCCAGCAGCAGCGGCTCGTCCGCCGGATGGACCCGGGGCCGCCTGCCGGCCGGGCCGCCCGCCACGAGAACGACCACCCTCCGCGCGTCCGGCCGCGCCGCTCCCTCACCCGCTGCAGTGCCCATACGAGCAACACTACGGCGAGGTACGTAGACTCGCGATCGTGAACGTCCCTGCTGTGCCCGACCGGATCGAAAGTGACTACCGGAGCCCGATTCTGGACAAGCCCGGCGCGGTGGACGCGGACAGCGCCTCCCCCGACTCCGGGATCCCGTTCCACTACGGGGACCCGCTCGGCGAGCAACGGGCCGCCGGGTCGGGATGGGTGGTCATCGACCGCTCCCACCGCGACACCCTGACGATCGGCGGCGGTGAGCGACTGACCTGGCTCGAGGGGTTCGTCTCCCAACACGTGTCCGAGCTCGGCGACGGCGCCGGGGCGGAGACGCTGATCCTGGACGCCAACGGTCGCGTCGAACACCACGCGGTGCTGGCGGATCTCGACGGCACGCTGGTCGTGGACACCGAACGCGGGCGCGGCAGGCCCCTGCTCGACTTCCTCACCAAGATGGTGTTCTGGGCCGACGCCGCGCCCGCGGAATCAGACCTCGCCGTGCTCACGCTGGCCGGAGCCGGACTGCCGGAGACGCTGACCGCACCCGACGGCACCGAGTTCGCCCTGCCCACCGGGGACTACTCGAGCATCGCGCTGCCGGGCGGGGGTCTCGCCCGCCGCACGCCGTGGCCGCTGGACGGCGCGGTCGACCTGCTGATCCCCCGCCCGGGGCTGGTCGCCTGGTTCGACGCCGCCGTGGCCGCGGGGGCCCGCCCCGCCGGATCGTGGGCCTACGAGGCGCTGCGTGTCGCGGACACCACCCCGGTGCGGGGCCGCATCGGGGTGGACACCGACGGAAAGACCATCCCGCACGAGGTGCCCACCTGGATCGGCGACGTGACCGAGCGCGGCGCCGTGCACCTCGAGAAGGGCTGCTACCGCGGCCAGGAGACCGTCTCCCGCGTGCACAATCTGGGCCGCTCGCCGCGCGTGCTGGTCCGGCTGCACCTGGACGGATCCGGCGGCGACGACACGGTGGTCACCGGCGCCGAGGTCCGCTCCGGCGGACGGTCGGTGGGCCGCGTCGGCACCGTGGTCCAGCACCACGAGTACGGCCCCGTCGCGCTGGCCCTGCTCAGGCGCGCCGTCCCCCCGGAGGCCGAGTTGGAGATCGACGGTGTGGCCGCCGCGATCGACCCCGACACCTACCCCCGGGAGTCCGGCCCGCAGGCCGGCCGCGAGGCGGTCAAGCGGCTCCGCGGCCAGGCGTAGTACCTTCTGGGACCCCGGCGGGCGGTTCCGGGCCCCACACGGCCGCTTCCCGGCCGTTGCACACCAGCCTGGGACTTCGGGCTCCGACCGCCCGTCGCGAACCACCGGGAACCTGCATCAGCGCCCCCGCGTCAACACCCCACCCACCCAGGCGTTCCGGCGCCGGGAAACCACCGGATGTGACGGGCCCCTCGACACCCGGGCGGACAATCCGCGCCGGGCACGCTATCCTGTGCTCAGGCACATACTCACACTTGCGATGGGCACCCCCGAGGTCGCCCAGCACCGTTTCCGAGGGGGTCAGGTCAATGGGCCGAGGCCGCGCGAAGGCGAAGCAGACCAAGGTCGCTCGCGAACTGAAGTACAACACTCCGCAGACGGATCTCGAACGTCTCCAGCAGGAGTTGTCGGGAGGACGGCAGTCCACCCGGGTCGACGAGGACGACGACTCGTACGCGTCGTGGTCCGACAGCGACTCACGGTACTGATCGCACACTCGACTACGCGCACGAGCGCCGGGCATCACCACCCAGGTGATGCCCGGCGCTCGTCTGCCCGCGCAGGCGTCAGAAGCGGGCGTGCGAGCCCTCGAGGACGACGCGGGGCGAGTCGGCGTCGTCGCACTTCTCCACCCGGCCGATCACCCAGTTGTCCACGTGCCGCGCCGTCAGCACCGCCTGGGCCCGGTCCACGTCCTCGGCGGGCAGCACGGCCACCATCCCGACGCCCATGTTGAACGTGCGCTCCATCTCGGCCTGCTCGACGCGGCCGTGATGGGCGATCGTGCCGAACACCGCCGGCACCTGCCAGCGGCCGCGGTCCAGACGGGCCACCAGGCCCCGCGGCATGACACGGGCCAGGTTCTCGGCCAGACCGCCCCCGGTGACATGGCTGAACACACGCACATCGGTCTCGGCGATCAGGCTCAGACAGTCGAGGGCGTAGATGCGGGTGGGCTCGAGGAGCTCCTCCCCCAGGGAGCGGCCGAACTCCTCGACGTGGCCCTCGAGCGGCAGCCGGGCGAGGTCCAGCAGCACGTGGCGGGCCAGCGAGTAGCCGTTCGAGTGCAGGCCCGAGGAGGCCATGCCGACGATCACATCGCCGGGCCTGACGTTCTCCGCCTGCAGGACCTCGTCGGCCTCGACGATGCCGACACCGGTCGCTGAGATGTCGTACTCTCCCGGTGCCATGAGACCCGGGTGTTCGGCCGTCTCACCGCCGAGCAGGGCGCAGCCCGCCTGGACACAGCCCTCGGCGATCCCCTCGACGATACTGGCGACGTGCTCGGGCACGACCTTGCCGATCGCGATGTAGTCCTGCAGGAACAACGGCTCGGCGCCGCACACGACCAGGTCGTCCACCACCATCGCCACCAGGTCGATACCGACCGTGTTGTGGATGTCCATCGCCTGGGCGACCGCGATCTTGGTGCCGACGCCGTCCGTGGACGACGCCAACAGCGGCTGCCGGTAGGTGTTCTTCAGTGAGAACAGGCCGGCGAAACCCCCGAGACCTCCCGTCACCTCCGGCCGGGTCGCCCGCTTGGCGTGCGGGGCGAACAGCTCGACGGCGCGCTCACCGGCGTCGATGTCGACACCGGCGGCGGCGTACGACGCGCCTTCGGGGAGGTGAGAGTTCTCGGTCATGTGTTTCTCCTCGTGGGCCCCGCCTCGGGTGCCCGGTCAGGGTCCGCGGACGACGTCCACGCTGTCGTTCGGGGCCGGGATGCGGGACTCCGCGTTCCGGGCACCTGGGGTCGGGGCCGCCGTCTCGTCGCTGACCTCGGCGTCCAGCGCCCGGACAACCGCACTCATGGGCGAATCGTCCGGCAGCGCGATCGGATAGTGGCCGTCGAAACAGGCGGCGCACAACTGTTCCCGGCGCTGCCCGCTGGCCTCGATCATCCCGTCCACCGAGATGTAGCCGAGGCTGTCCGCGCCGATCGCCCGGCGGACGCCCTCGAGCATCCCGTCGGTGACGTCCACACCGTTGGCGATGAGCTCGGCCGGGGTCGCGAAGTCGATCCCGTAGAAGCAGGGCCACCGCACCGGCGGGGACGCGATCCGTACGTGGACCTCCGCCGCCCCGGCCTCACGCAGCATCCGGATCAGCGCACGCTGCGTGTTACCGCGGACGATCGAGTCGTCCACCACCACGAGCCGGCGCCCCCGGATCACCTCGCGGAGCGGGTTGAGCTTGAGCCGGATGCCCAGCTGCCGGATGGTCTGACTGGGCTGGATGAACGTACGGCCGACGTAGCCGTTCTTGGTCAGGCCCTGGGCGAACGGGATCCCCGACCCCTGGGCGTAGCCCACCGCGGCCGGGGTGCCGGACTCGGGGACCGGGATCACCAGGTCGCCCTCCGGGACCGGGTGCTCCTCGGCCAGACGGCGGCCGATCTCGACGCGCGCCGAGTTGACCGACCGCTGGTTGATCACCGAGTCGGGCCGCGCCAGGTAGACGTACTCGAACACGCAGGTCCTGGGGGTGGCCTCGGCGAAGCGGCGGGACCGCACCCCGTCGGCGTCGATCGCGATGAGCTCGCCCGGCTCGATGTCGCGGACGAACGCCGCACCCACGATGTCCAGAGCCGAGGTCTCGGAGGAGACCACCCAGCCGCGGTCCAGCCGGCCCAGCGCGAGCGGCCGCACCCCGTGCGGATCCCTGGCCGCGTACAGCGTGTTCTCGTCGGAGAAGGTGAAGCAGTAGGCGCCGCGCAGCCGCGGCAACAACCGGGCGGCCGCCTCCTCCAGCCCGTGCTCCTGCGCCTCGTGCGCCAGCAGCGTGCACACGATGTCCGAGTCGGAATGCGTGCTCTCGTCGGAGTAGCCGCGGATTCCCAGCTGCTCGGCGTGACGCTTGAGCTCGACGGTGTTGACCAGGTTGCCGTTGTGACCGAGCACCACCGAACCGCCGTCGATCGTGGGGCGGAACATCGGCTGGGCGTTGTCCCACGTGGCCGCGCCGGTCGTGGAGTAGCGGCAGTGCCCCACCGCGATGTGGCCGTGCATGGACTCCAGCGTCTTCTCGTCGAAGACCTGACTGACCAGCCCGAGATCCTTGTAGACGAGCACCTGCTCACCGTCCGCCACCGCGATCCCGGCGGCCTCCTGGCCGCGGTGCTGCAGCGCGTACAGGCCGTAATAGGTGAGCTTGGCGACGTCCTCACCCGGCGCCCACACCCCGAAGACCCCGCACTCCTCGACCGGCCCGATGCGCTCGGTGTCGATCGGCAGACCCGCGGGCCCCGGCACCGACGGGTCCGGAAGCCCCAGCCCCACGATGGCCTTGCCGCCACCGGTGCGGCGGAGCGGCCCGGTCGGTGCCGGTCGTGACGACGTACTCTCCACCTGCTGGTGCTCCCTCACGGATTCAGGGCGGTGTGCCCGGACGGACCCCGGTGATACCGGACAAGTCTACGTACACCGACCCCGCCGACCCCAAGTCCCGGGTGCGATCCGATCCCCCTCGCCGTGCGGAACGGTCCCGGCGCGCTCATGTCGCCCGCACCACGGGCAGCCCGGCCGCGACCGCCGAGGCGCGCGTCCCCGAGGCCCGCACCCGGCCCTGCGAGAGGGCCGCGTCCCAGGTGAGACGCCCGGTCGCCAGCTGCAGCCAGGTGCGTGCGTCGGTCTCCACCACGTTGGGAGGGCTGCCGCGGGTGTGCCGCGGCCCCTGAACACACTGCACCGCGGCGAACGGGGGCACACGGACCTCGACAGCTCCCCCGGGCAACTCGGCGGCCAGGATCCCGACGGTTCCGCGCACCGCGGCCGCCAGAGCCGACCGGCCGGGCTTCGGGACCGACCCACCCCCGCCGGCCGGGTGGGAGCCGACGGCGTCGTCGTCGTCAAGCCACGGGGCGACAGCCTCCACGGCCGCGCGAACCGCCGCGACATCGGGGACCCGGCTCACGGTTCGGCCCCCGCCCCGGCGTGCCGCGCCGCCCTCCGCCGCCGCCGGTCCAGCGCGGTGCGGCGGCTCCACGTACGGGTGGCGGCGCTGGTCAGCAACAGCATGATGAGCACGTTGACCGCCAGAACCGGATAGCCGCCCAGGAAGGTGTCCACCTCCGCGTCGGTGGTGACACGCCCGCACTCCGTCGAGACCGTCGAGACCACCGCCATCGCCAGCAGCCACACCCGCGGCCGCGCGTACCCCAGGAAGGTCAGCACCGCCAGCACACCCATCGCGCCGTAGACCACCCCGATGAACACCGCCAGCGCGATCACCGCCGGCACCACCTCGGACTGCTCCAGACCCGCGAACTCGTCCAGATCCACGCCGTCGACCAGATCCCGCACCGCCAGGACCAGCAACACCAGCACGGACAGACCGACCAACGCGACACCGGCGGTCAACGCGACCGGACGGGGCAGGTCACCGGGGACCGGCGGGGTGTCGTCAGCGGGCCGGTCCGCGTCCCCCGAGGCCACGCCGCCCTCCGCCTGCGGATCGTCGTAGCCGCGGGCCGCACGCACCACACCGACCGGAAGCTCCGCCACCGACGCCCCGGGAACCGGGACCGCGCCCAATTCGACCACCGGCAGGTCGCCGTCGGTGCGGATCACGTCGCCTCCGCCGTTGCGGTGGTGATACCCGGTGGAGAAGTTCTCCAGCACCTGCACCGTCGCCTCGGGCACGTGGAAGAGGATCGAGTCCACGATGTAGTCCCGCTCCACGTCGATGTCCGCGTCGATCTTGTGGGTGACCTGCAGCGTGAACAGCGACAAACCCACCGCGCGGTCATAGGTGCCGGCGCCGAGCCACTGCACGCGGTGGCCGCCGGGCAGCAGCCAGCCGTCGGGGCAGCGCCAGAACCGCACGTGATGACGCCGGGCGGCGTTGCCCTCGACCTCCTGCTGGTAGGCCAGGCACTGCCTGCGCCCGAACAGGTGCAGGGAACTCACCGGCGCCGCGGGGTAGGAACGCCGGAACACCGACGAGGCGACGATCCCCCACGAGGAACGGAGCGTGATGTCGTCGGCCAGCACCCATCCGCAGGCCGTCATGGCGACGTGGATCTGGCGGGCGGTGCCGTCGACGGCGAGGTTCACCGGATCGCCCAGCAGCCCGTCGGAGGTCCGGGTCCTCGCGATGAAGTATCCCGGCACGTACACCGACGTCAGGAGCGTCTGCAGCCGCGGCAACACCAGATAGGCCACCAGAAGCCAGAACGGCACCAGCAGGGGCAGGCTCCACGACGTGTGGTGCCACGCGTCATCCAGCAGACGCCACGCCAGCCAGACGGCCGCGGCCGTGGCGAGGATGAAGAACACGGTGTCCACCACCTGGCCGGGCAGCGGCGGGCGGACCGTGTCGTCGCGGACCTTCGACGGCGGTCGCGCGTACACGGGTGGCGCGGCGGGCCGGGGCGCACAGGCCCTGTCGACGGCATCCGCCACCTCACTCGGAGACATACCCCGACGATAGCCCCCGACCCGGACGTGGGCGCCCCAACCGCCGCAGCCCCGGGCCGTCCGGCGCCGCGGACGATCAGGGGGTGCGGTAATCGCGCTTACGGAGCCAGACGGTCGCGACCAGCGCGACGATCACCACCACCGCCGCCACGCCCAGCACCGCCACTCCGACGTACACCTGCAGGACCGCACCCAGCACACCACCGCACACCAGCGAGGACCACAGAGCCACCTGCTGACGGTACGGGGCCCACGAACCGCCGAACAGTGCATCGACCAGGCGGTGGGCGGATTTGACCACCGCGCCCGTCATGTAGGTGACCCCGAGCGAGACCTCGCCCCGATTGTGGAAGACCGAGTTCATGGCGCCCATCGCGGCCGCGACCACCGCCAGGCCCACCGGCACCCCCAGGACCGCGGCGGAGGTGACCAGCTGCAACGTCAGCGCGGTGAGCAGGAGCAACGTCACGAGACCGAGCACCGCCGGCCGGTCGTCGAGATTGCGCCGGCGGGTGACCA
This sequence comes from Candidatus Dietzia intestinigallinarum, assembly GCA_019119875.1. Taxonomy (GTDB): domain Bacteria; phylum Actinomycetota; class Actinomycetes; order Mycobacteriales; family Mycobacteriaceae; genus Dietzia; species Dietzia intestinigallinarum. The sequence goes on from DWWG01000029.1 coordinate 29,705, forward strand.
GGGCGCCGCCGGCGGCGCCGAGGAAGAACGAGACCAGCACCACCGCGGCGATGCCCGCGCCGCCGAGATCGCCCTCGGCCAGGCTCACGACCATCCGGGTGGAGTTACCGCTCATGAACGACACGAAGTAACCGCCCACCTCGAGGAATCCGACGGCGTCGACGAATCCCGCGGTGGCGGCGAGAACCACCGCGAGAGCCTTCTCCCGTCTACGCAGGTCCAGCATCGACCCGGCTCCGCCCCACGACCCGGTTCACCGTACGACGGGGCCCGGTCAGGACTGCACGTGGCCGAACAGCGCCGGCAGCGTCCCCTCGTGGGCGGCGCGCAGCTCGTCCACGGAGAGGGTGAACTGGTCCTGGACCTCGAACGTGTCCGAGTCGGTGTCGGTCACGCCGATCCGGGTGTGCGGGATGTTCTGCGCGGTGAGCATCTGCTGGAAGCGGATCTCCTCGCCGCGGGGCACGGACACGATCACACGACCGGCCGACTCGGAGAACAGCCACACGAACGGGTCCGCATCGGCCGGCAGCACGACCCGCAGGCCGCACTCGCCCGCCAGCGCCGACTCGACCAGCGCCTGGGCGAGACCGCCCTCGGACAGGTCGTGAGCGCCGGTGATGAGACCGTCCCTGGAGGCGGTGGTGAGGATCCTGCCGAGGGTGGCCTCCCACGCCAGGTCGACGGTCGGCGGCATGCCACCGAGGTGATCGTGGGCGACCTGCGCCCAGATCGAGCCGTCCAGCTCGTCGCGGGTCTCGCCCAACAGGTAGATGCTCTCGCCCGGGGTGTCACCGAACGCGGTCGGGGTGCGGCGGGCCACGTCGTCGATCACGCCGAGCACACCCACCACGGGGGTCGGCAGGATGGGGGTGGTGCCGGTCTGGTTGTAGAACGAGACGTTGCCGCCGGTGACGGGGATGCCGAGCTCTGCGCAGCCGTCCGCCAGTCCGTGGACGGCCTCGCGGAACTGCCACATCACGGCCGGGTCCTCCGGCGAACCGAAGTTGAGGCAGTTGGTCACGGCGACCGGGGTGGCACCGGTGACGGCCACGTTGCGGTAGGCCTCCGCCAACGCCAGCCGGGCCCCGGTGTACGGGTCGAGCCGGGTGTAGCGGCCCGAGGCGTCGGTCGCCAGCGCGATCCCGCGCCCGGACTCCTCGTCGATGCGCAGGACGCCACCGTCGGCGTTCTCCGCCAGGATCGTGTTGCCGCGCACGTAGCGGTCGTACTGGTCGGTGATGAAGCCGCGCGAGCACAGTGCCGGGCTGGAGACCATGTCCAGCAGCGTCTGGCGCAGCTCGTCGCCCGTGGACGGGCGCTTGAGGTTCGCGGTGGTGTCGGCCTGCAGGGCGTCCTGGTCGGCCGGGCGCTCGACGGGCCGCTGATAGACCGGGCCGTCGTCGGCGATGGTCTCGGGCGGGGCGTCCAGGACCGTCTCGCCCCGGAACTCGATCGTCAGGCGGTCACTGTCGGTGACCTCGCCGATGTCGGTGGCGAGCACGTCCCAGCGGCGGCACACCTCCATGAACGCGTCGACGTTCTCCGGCGCCACGACCGCGCACATGCGCTCCTGCGACTCGCTGGAGAGGATCTCCGCCGCGGTCATGCCCTCGGCGCGCAGCGGGACGTTGTCCAGCACGACGTGCATGCCACCGTCGCCGGCGGCAGCGAGCTCGGAGGTGACACACGCCAACCCGCCGCCACCGAGGTCCTGGATGCCCACCACCAGCTCCTCCCGGTAGAGCTCGAGGCAGCACTCGATGAGCACCTTCTCCGCGAACGGGTCGCCCACCTGCACGCTCGGCAGCTTGCGGGGCTTGACCGGGTCGCCGTTCGAGTCCACCTCGAAGCTCTCCGAGGCCAGGACCGAGACGCCACCGATGCCGTCGAGACCCGTGCGGGCGCCGAACAGGATGATGCGGTTGCCGGTGCCGGAGGCGAACGCCAGTTGCAGGTCCTCGACCCGCATCACCCCGGCGCACAACGCGTTCACCAGCGGGTTGTGGGCGTAGGACTGGTCGAAGACCGTCTCGCCGCCGAGGTTGGGCAGACCGAGGCAGTTGCCGTACCCGCCGATGCCGGCCACCACACCGGGCAGCACCCGCTGGGTGTCGTCGGCATCCGCGGGGCCGAAGCGCAGCTGGTCCATGACGGCCACCGGGCGGGCGCCCATCGCCATGATGTCGCGCACGATGCCGCCGACGCCGGTCGCGGCGCCCTGATAGGGCTCGATGTACGACGGGCTGTTGTGGGACTCGACCTTGAAGGTCACCGCCCAGCCGTCGCCGATGTCCACCACGCCGGCGTTCTCCCCGATGCCGGCGAGCATGGCCGACCGCATCTCCTCCGTGGTGGTCTCGCCGAAGTAGCGGAGGTGCACCTTCGACGACTTGTACGAGCAGTGCTCCGACCACATGACGGAGTACACGGCCAGCTCGGCATCGGTGGGGCGCCGACCCAGGATCTCGCGTATCCGTGCGTACTCGTCCTCCTTGAGGCCGAGCTCGGCCCACGGCTGGGCGAGATCAGGGGTGGCGGCTGCGTTCGCGGTCGAGTCGACGAGATCGGTCACGGCGCCGAGTCTAGTCGGGATCGCCGCACCGACGAATCCGCTCCCGTCGCGGGGTTGGTCGGGTCGCCGCGCGGGCGGGACCCCGCCGCCCGCTACGCGGACAGGACCTCGAACGTCAGGCCACCGCGCTCGACCCGCTCCAGCAGGGCGTCTCCCATCGCCTGCGCGGTGGTGAGCTGCCCCGACAGTGCCGGCAGATCGTCGAACGCCAGACACAGGCCGGATTCGGCGAGCATCATCGACGTCTCGGTGTAGCCGGGATCGCCGCCGGAGACCCGGGTGATGACCCGCCTGCCGCCGGCCAGCGCCACGAACGTGACGTCGAACGAGGACCGGGCGCGACGCGACTCGCTGGGCCCGGCACCCCGCTCGATGCGCTTCAGGATCTGGGAGCGGAGGGGGCCGACCTGGGAGCCCAGGGCGATCGCCCCCACGCCGACCATCCCGACGGTGGCCGTGACGGGTGAGCCGACCGAGGCGTAGTGGGTGTAGGTGAAGTCCGGCCCGTAACTGTCGAGCGCGGCGGCCGAGCGCAGGATGACCTGCGGATCGATCGTCGGCAGCGGTACGAGCCACCGCTCCAGCACGTCGTCGCGGTGGGGGCGGCCCTGCACGGACTTGATCCGGCGGCCGGGCACCCCGCCCTCCTTCCGGCGCCGCTTCCTGGCGACCCTTGCGGCCTCCCGCAGGCGGGCGAACTGGCCGATCGCCGAATGGAACGTGCCACCGGAGAACTGCGCGTCGGCGTGCACCGCCCCGTAGATCACCACCGGCACGCCCTCCGGGACCTGCTTCATGGTGTAGAACACGCCCAGGTCGTGCGGGATGGAGTCGAAGCCACAGGCGTGCACGAGGCGGGCTCCGGAGGCCTGCGCCGCGTCGTGGTACTCGAGGTACATCCGGTCGACGAACTCGGGCTCGCCGGTCAGGTCCACATAGTCGGTGCCGGCCTCGGCGCAGGCGGCGACCAGCGGCTCACCGTACTCGAGGTACGGCCCGACGGTCGTGATGAGCACCCGCGTCGACCGGACCATCTCGGCCAACGAGGCCGTGTCCTGGGTGTCGGCCACCACGATGCCCGGCGCGGGGACCTCCGGCATCTCCGAGGCGAGCCGCGCGGCCACAGCGTCGAGCTTGGTGCGGTTACGGCCGGCCACCGCCCAGGAGCCCCCCTCGGGCATGTTCCGCAACAGGTAGTCGGCCACCAGTCCCCCGGTGAACCCGGTCGCGCCGTACAGGATGATGTCGAACGACCGGTCGGATGCGTCCCGGGCTCCGGTGCCTGTGGATTCGGGCTGGTTGGTGGTTTCGCTCATCCCACGGTTCTACCGCATCCGGCGCGATCCGCTTCCGGTCCGGCGCGGACGCCGGTCACCGAGGTTTCCCGGACACACGGCCGGTGCCCGGACCGGCCTCTCCCCGACCCCCGGTCGTGAGCTTTCGTTCACATTCCTGAAAAGATGAGACTCCGTATAGGTTTCATAGAATGATGGGGCGCAGCGAGGGCCATCCGGGTCATCGCCCACCCGAAGGGAGAACCCTGTGGACCTCACAGGCTCGATCGCAGAAGTCACCGTCCCGCTCAGCATGGACATGGCGGGAAGCCTGGGCGCAGGCATCGGATCGTCCGCTGTCGACACCCTCCTCGCGCTTCCGTTCTACCTCGCCAACCAGGCCCTCGGGATCATCGGCGCGTTCGGCGCGGACCTCGGCAGCTCCGGCTTCTGACAGTCCAGTAAATGTGGAAGCGCCCGCCGACCCGGTCGCCGGCGGGCGCTTCCACATGTCCGACCCCGGTGGCCGAACAGATCACCCGGTCAGGCTGTGACCGTCGCGTCGAGCACCGACAGGAACAGCCCCAGCCCGTCGTCGGACGGCCCGGTCAGCGGGTCGATCGCGTGCTCGGGGTGCGGCATGAGCCCCAACACGCGCCCGTTGGCGGAGGAGATGCCGGCGATCTTGTTGGTGGAGCCGTTGGGCGCCTCACCCGCGTAGCGGAACACCACGCGCCCGTCACCCTCGAGCTGCTCGATGGTCTCGGCCGAGGCCATGTAGCGACCCTCTCCGGACTTGAGGGGGATGAGGATCTCGGCACCCGTGTCATACCGCGAGGTCCAGACGGTGTCGGTGTTCTCGACACGCAGCCATTCGTCCCGGCAGATGAAGTGCATGTCGCGGTTGCGGCCCAGGGCGCCGGGCAGCAGGCCGGCCTCGCACAGGATCTGGAAGCCGTTGCAGATGCCGAGCACCGGCATGCCGCCCTCGGCGGCCGTGATGACCTCGCCCATGACGGGGGCCATGGAGGCGATCGCGCCGCAGCGCAGGTAGTCGCCGTAGGAGAAGCCGCCGGGCACCACCACGGCGTCGACGCCCTTGAGGTCGGCGTCGGCGTGCCAGAGGGATACGGCCTCGGCGCCGGAGCGGGTCACGGCGCGGGCGGCGTCCACATCGTCGAGGGTGCCGGGGAAGGTGATGATCCCGATCCGGGCGCTCACGCCAGAACCTCCGTGCGCACGACCTTCCAGTCCTCGATCACGGTGTTGGCGAGCAGGGACGAGGCGATCTCCTCCAGCTCGGCGTCCGACACGTCGTCCGAGACCTCGAGCTCGAACCGCTTGCCCTGGCGGACGTCGGTGACACCGCCGTGCCCCAGGCGCCCCAGGGCCCGGTGGATGGCCTGACCCTGCGGGTCGAGGATTTCGGCCTTGGGCATGACTTCGACGACGACTCGGGCCACGGTGGGAACTCCTCGTTCGGGCTGGTTCACGGATAATCGGTCCCGGTCGGGCCGGGCCTCACCCGCCGATCCTACCCGGCTGCGGGCGGGGCACCGAACGCTCAGGCCACGCCCACCAGCGCGACGGGCGACCATTCATATCGGGCCGGGCGGGCGTCGTACCTGTCGACCGCCAGGTCCACGGCGTCGAGCAGCGCCGATCGCGGCGCCGCCCGGCCGAGGTGCTTGGCCGAGACGTTGAGCCGGACGAGCCCCCCGGCTGCCGCGATGCGACCGGCGGCGGTCACCAGCGCGCGGCACCACCACGAGTCGGCGAGGAACCCCTCCCCCATCGACAGCACCCGTCCGCGCGCGACGCGGCCCCGGACCAGGTCGTGCACCCCGGCCAGGTCGGCGCACACGCGAAAGCCCGCGCCGGGCAGCGCCTCGAGACAGCCCGGGGAGGCGTTCCAGCGCGGGGGCGCGAAGATCCTGGTGCGCAGGCCCATGTCGGCCATGAGCCGGTCGGCGGCGGCCAGCCGCACGGCCGCCTCGGAGGAGCCGATGGTGGCGAACTCGGGGCGGCGGGCCCGGGTGGCGGCGTCGTCGTAGCCGCCGAGCACGATCGCATCCCCCCGGCGGCGTCTGTGGCGCAGCCAGTCCTGCGTGCCCCTGTCGGCGGCGAGTTCGTACTCGCGGCCGCGCCGTGGCGCGACGAGCAGCGAGACCGGTACGGACCGACGTTCGAGCTCGCCGACCAGGTCGACGGCGCCGTCGAGCGTGGTGTCACGAAGGCCCGAGAGGGAGACGACGAGGCGCGGTGTCATGGCCGCATGGTGACAGGCGGGGGTGACGGGGCGACGACGACGAGGTGTACATCGGATGGCTGGGCCGATGACGTCGACTCCTGCGCCACCTCTGTTGAACCCCCGGCCGGCCGGCGCGCCCGGCTCAGCGCGGCACCACGTCGATCGACGCCGCTCAGACCGGGAGCTGTTCCTCGATGGCGGCCACCAGCTCCGGCGCGCCGGGCTCGACCTTGGGGCGGAAGCGGCCCACCACGTCGCCCTCGGGTGAGATGAGGAACTTCTCGAAGTTCCACTGCACGTCGCCGGCCTCACCGTCGGCGTCCGCGACGGTGGTCAGCTGGGCGTACAGCGGGTGCTGGCCCTCGCCGCTGACGTCGATCTTGGCGGCCAGCGGGAAGGTGATCCCGTACTTGCCGGAGGTGAACTCCTTGATCGTGTCCTCGTCTCCCGGCTCCTGACCCATGAACTGATTGCAGGGGAAGCCGAGCACGAAGAAGCCCCGGTCCCGGAAGTCGTCGGCGAGCTCCTGCAGTCCCTCGTACTGCGGGGTGAGGCCGCACTCGCTGGCGACGTTGACCACGAGGACGGCGTGACCCGCGTAGTCGGCCATGGAGGCCTTCTCCCCGTCGATGGTGGTGAATTCGATGTCTCGGACGTTCGCGGTGCTCATGTGACCCAGCCTACGCGGAATGCATCATTGACAAATCGTTGGGTTTTCCCAACACTTGGTTGCATGAGTCCAGTGCGACGGGGAGAGAGGCTCCCCATTTTCAACAGGATCGCCGTGCTGCGCGCGGAACACAGCCTGAGCCGCGCAGCACTCGCCGAGCGGATCTCGGTGAACCCACAGACCGTGGGCGCACTGGAGCGGGGAGATCACTACCCGAGCCTCGACCTCGCCTTCCGCATCTGCGAGGTGTTCGACCTCCCTGTCGAGGCCGTGTTCTCCCGCGAGGAGTTCCGCCCGATGTCCACCGAGATGTATCGCCGCGACCGAGAGGACTCGTGATGAACACGCACACTCCCGAAGGCCCGACCCCCGACGCGACCTCCGACACCCTGACCGCCGCCGAGCAGCGATACGAGAAGCTGGTCGAGCAGAACGGGGCGCGACTGCCGGGGTGGCGGACGGCGGCTCGTCGTCGTCTCCTCGTCCGTCTCACCTGGGCGAGCCTGGGCATCATGGCCGCGATCGCGGTGGTCGGCTACTTCTGGTTCCCGATAATCCTGGCCTGGCTTCCCATGACCGTGGTGATCTGCACCGTCTGGACCATGCTCCGGGTGACAATCGACTCCAAGGACACCGCACCCGCCCGCTACCTCGACGAGTTCGAGACGGCCACCCTGCTCCGGGCCCGGTCCCGGGCGCTGAACCTGGTCACGGGCGGACTGTTCGTGATCTCGCTCGTCCTGATCTTCGGCTCGAGCCTGGAGCTCGGGGATGGCCACCGTCTGGCCTACATGATGGGCGGGCTCGGCATCATCCTGTTCCTCGCCGGGGCCGCCATCCCCGCCTCCGCGATGGCACGAACCATGGACGACGGCGAGGGGACCGGGCGGAGCTAGCCGGCGGTCGCGGTGCGGACGGTCCAGGCGCACTCGAACGCGATCTGACGCCAGCGCTCGTAGCGGCCGGAGACGCCGCCGTGACCGGCGCTCATCTCGCAGCGCAGCAGGACGGGCCGCTCTGTCGAGTTGGCCGAGGTCGACACCTCACGCAGCCTGGCCACCCACTTGGCGGGCTCGACGTAGAGCACGCGGGTGTCGTTCAGCGAGGTCACCGCGAGGATCGCCGGATAGTCCCTGGCCTCGATGTTCTCGTACGGCGCGTACGAGGCCATGTAGTCGTAGACCTCCTCGGAGTGCAGCGGGTCGCCCCACTCGTCCCACTCGATCACCGTGAGCGGCAGCTCCGGCATGAGGATCGAGGTGAGCGGATCCACGAACGGCACCACGGCCTGGATTCCAGCGAACAGCTCGGGCGCCAGGTTGGCCACGGCCCCCACGAGCAGGCCGCCGGCGCTGCCGCCCTCGGCGACGAGGCGATCGGGGGCGGTGAGACCCGAGTCGATCAGGTGCCGGGCGCAGTCGACGAAATCGGTGAAGGTGTTGCGCTTGAGCAGCTTCTTGCCGTTCTCGTACCAGAGCCGGCCCATCTCGCCGCCGCCCCGGACGTGCGCCACGGCGTAGACCATGCCGCGATCCAGCAACGACAGCCGCGCGACGGAGAAGGACGGGTCCATGCTCGACTCGTACGAGCCGTAGCCGTACAACAGTGTCGGCACCTGTTTCCCGGCGTCAACGCGGGCCGCGGTCTCGACGGACATCACCAGCGAGATCGGGACCCGGGTGCCGTCGGCCGCCGTGGCCCAGTCGCGGCGCTGCACGTAGCCGGCCCGGTCGTAGCCGCCCAGCACCTCCTGCTCGCGCAGCAGGGTCCGCTCGCCCGAATCGAGGTCGAGAGAGTAGACGCGGCCGGGGGTGACGAACGATCCGTAGCCGAAACGCAGCACCGGGGTGCGCCACTCGGCGTTCGCCCCCGGTCCGGAGGTGTACAGCTCCTCCTCGAACTCCACCGGCTCGAACCGGCCGTACGCCCCGGTGCCGGCGGTGGAATCCGGGTCCAGCGGCATGAGCGCGAACCGGGGCAACGCCCCCTCGCGGTAGCTCAGCACCAGCACCCGTTCGAAGGCGTCCACGCCCTCGAGACGCACGTCCTCGCGGTGTTCAACGAGTGTGCGCAGCTCACTGAGGTCGCCCTCGACCGGCCCGGCCGGCGCCTCCACGATCGTCGAGTTGGGAGCCCCGGCGTTGTGCGTGATCAGGAACCGGTCCTGCCCACCGATCACCGCGTGCTCGACGTCGTACTCCACGCCCTCCTCGCGGGGGCGGACGCACCAGAACTGTCCGGCGGGATCGGCCGAGTCGAGGCACCACACCTCGGTGGTGATCTTGGAACCGAGCGCGATCTGCAGGTATTTCTCACTACGGGTCTCGCCCACCCCGATCCAGTAGGACTCGTCGGGCTCGTGGAACACCGCGACGTCGTCGTCGCGGCTCGTCCCCAGGCGGTGGCGCCACACGGTGTCCGGGCGCCAGGCCTCGTCCACCGTCACGTAGAAGACATACTCGCCGTCGCGCGACCAGGTCACCCCCGCGGCGATGCCGGAGATCTCCTCGTCCGGCGCGGTGACCTCGGGGTCCAGCGCGCGGAAGCGCAGGGTGTAGCGCTCGTCGCCCTCGGTGTCGGTGGACCAGGCCAGCATGCGGCCGTCGTGGCTGACCGAGAACGCGCCGAGCGCGAAATACTCGTGGCCCTCGGCCTCGACGTTTCCGTCCATCAGCAGCTGCTCACCCGGCAGCTCTACACCTGGAGAGACCTCCGGTGGGACCCAGCCCGCGGGGTCGGAGATGTCGGCGGCGAACTCCTCGGCCACGGGCACACGGCAGTGCTGCGCATACGACCTGCCCTCGATCGTGCGCGAGAAGTACCACCAGTTGCCGGCACGCACCGGCACCGACATGTCGGTCTCCTTGACGCGGGAGCGGATCTCGTCGTAGATCGCGTCCTCCAGCGGCTTGAGGTCGGCCGTCATGGCGTCGGTGTAGGCGTTCTCGGCCTCGAGGTAGGCGCGCGTGTCCGGGGAGTCCTTGTCGCGCAGCCACTCGTAGTTGTCCACGAAGACGCGGCCGTGGTGCTCACGTCGGTGGGGCCGACGCTCGGCGACGGGCGGGGTGGGCGCCACGCGGTCCGTCGAGCTCGTGGCGGCCGCGGTCGTGGTGGTTGACGTGGTGGCGGCGGCGCCGGTCGCCGTGGTCCTGGGGCTGCTCATGCGTTCTCGCCTCCGATCCAGTCGGCGAAGGACAGGCCCGAGATGCGCTCGTAGGCCTCGATGTACCGGGCGCGCGTCGCCTCGACCACCTCCGCGGGCAGCGGCGGCGGGGGCGTGTCCGAGGCCTTGTCCCATCCCGAGTCGGGGCCGGTGAGCCAGTCACGCACGTACTGCTTGTCGAAGCTCGGCTGGACCCGGCCGACCTCGTAGGAGTCTGCCGGCCAGTAGCGCGAGGAGTCCGGGGTCAGGACCTCGTCGGCCAGGATCAGCTCACCGTCGGCCAGACCGAACTCGAACTTGGTGTCGGCCAGCAGTACACCGCGATCGGCGGCCATCGCAGCGGCGCGCGAGTAGATGTCGAGGGTGGCCGTGCGCAGGCGTTCCGCCAGCTCCGCGCCCACGATCTGGCTCAGCCGGGCGAACGAGATGTTCTCGTCGTGGTCGCCCACCGCGGCCTTGGTGGCGGGCGTGAAGATCGGCTCGGGCAGCCGGCTGGCCTCGACCAGCCCCTCCGGCAGCTCGATGCCGCACACGGTGCCCGACTCGCGGTACTCGACCATGCCGGAACCGGTCAGGTATCCGCGGGCCACGCACTCGGCCTGCACCATGTCCAGCCGCCTCACCACCATCGCCCGTCCGAGCACCTCGGCGGGGATCCGCTCGTCGTCCGGGGGCCCGGCCAGATGATTGGGCACGTCCAGCGCGTCGAAGAAGTAGGCGCTCATCGCGGTGAGGACACGACCCTTGTCCGGGATGGGCGTGTCCAGCACGTGGTCGTACGCGGAAATCCGGTCGGTGGCCACCATGAGCAGCGTCTCGGCGTCGATCTCATACAGTTCGCGCACCTTCCCGGCGGCGAGATGGCGATAGGAGGTGAGCTCAGGTCGCATGACGGCCAGAGTAGTCCCCGCGCCCGCGCCTACTGCGTGGGGTGAGGCTGTGCCGTCGCGGCGGGGGGAGGCTGCGCCGTCGGCGTCCAGTGCGTCCCGGGCGACCGCGGACGGTCAGCCCAGTCGTGCGTCGAGCCACTCCCCCAGCACCTCGTAGGCCTCGTCGGCACAGAGGTCGTTGAACAGTTCGTGCTTGCCGCCCTCGAACTCCCGGTAGGTGATCTCCGGTCGAGGATCGTGGTCCGAGCCGGCGAGTTGGGTGAAGCGCCGGGCTCCGGTCGGCGCGGTGATGGGATCGGCGGAACCGTTGACGATGAGCGTGGGCACCCGCAGCGTCCGCGAGCGCTCGATCAGCCTGGCGCCACCGGCCAGCATCGTCCCCGCGGTCAGCGCCGGCACCCCGGCCTGGTGCACGAGCGGGTCCGACCGGTAGTCGTCCACGTACTCGGGCACCCGCGAGATGTCGTTCGCATCCAGTGTCTCGACCGGAAGGAACGGCAGCAGGCGCCCCACCACGGGTGCGACGGCCTTGAGCGCGGCGGGCTTGCCCTCGCCCACGGCCAGCCCCGGCGAGGACAGGATGAGCCCCTTGAGGTCCCAGGGCCTCCTGAGAGCGGATTCACCGGCCACCTGCCCGCCCATGGAGTGCCCCATCAGCAGCCTGGGGAGGGCGTCGGCTCCCGCCCCCTCCTCCGACCTGGACCACTGCGCCACCGCGTCGCGGACCGCCAGGTTGTCCTCGATGTGGGTTTCCATCGCGACCCTGTATCTCGGCCCCGGTGCGGTGCCGTGACCACGCAGATCGTACGTCGCCACGGTGATCCCGCGGCTCCGCAGGAAAGCGATCATCCGGCCGTACCGTCCGGAGTGTTCGCCGAATCCGTGGACGAGCACGAGCACGGCCCGTGGATCGTCGGCGTGGTGGAGGGTGACCTGGAGGCCACCGGTTCCGGGAACAGGCAGAAGGGTCTCGCGCATATGCGTCACATTAGCCGTCACGCGCACCGGTGAGGAGGCTCATCTCCGGCATCATTCCGGTCAGCGCGGATGCGGGCGGCCTGGGCGGGATTCGCCCTCGACTTATGAACTCTCGCGGTCCTCCGCCCGGACCCTATGCGGCAAATCGGCGACCGGCAGGCCGCACAACCTCGCTGCAGCGGCAGGCACAGAGCGGCAGCGGCAGCGGCAGGCAGGCAGAGCCACGGCAGTCCGGGCGGTGCGACCGTCACCCGGCTACAGGATCGCCCCCGGCGCGTACCCCGCGGCGTCCGGGTAACGCGCGATCAGCGCCTCCGCGCGGGCGACCACCGCATCCACCTGATCCGCTGCCGCCCCCACGAACGCCGCGCGGTCGGCCAGCGCCTCGTCCAGCGCCGCCCGGTCGAGCGGGAGCCGGTCATCGGCGGCGAGGCGATCCAACAGGTCGGGCTCGCGACCCTCTTCCCGCATCGCCAGCGCCACGGCCACCGCGTTCTCCTTGATGGCCTCGTGGGCGATCTCACGGCCCACCCCGGCCCGCACCGCGGCCATGAGCACCTTGGTCGTGGCCAGGAACGGCAGGTACCGCTGCAGTTCCTTGTCGATCACGGCCGGGTAGGCGCCGAATTCGTCCAGCACGGTCAGGAACGTCTCGAACATGCCGTCCAAGGCGAAGAAGGCGTCCGGCAGCGCCACCCGGCGGACCACCGAGCAGAAGACGTCTCCCTCGTTCCACTGCGCTCCCGCCAGCTCGGCCGCCATCGAGCCGTAGCCCCGCAACACCACCTGCAGGCCGTTCACGCGTTCACACGAGCGGGTGTTCATCTTGTGCGGCATGGCCGACGACCCGACCTGGCCCGGCTGGAAGCCCTCGGTGACCAACTCGTGGCCCGCCATCAGGCGGATGGTCTGCGCGAGAGAGGACGGCCCGGCACCCAGCTGCACGAGCGCCGAGACGACCTCGTGGTCCAGCGACCGCGGGTACACCTGCCCGACGGAATCGAACGTCCGCGAGAACCCGAGGTGGGTCGCGACGCGCTGCTCCAGCTCGGCCATCCGGGAGGCGTCACCGTCCAGCAGATCCAGCATGTCCTGCGCGGTTCCCATAGGCCCCTTGATGCCGCGCAGCGGGTAGCGCTGCAGCAGCGACTCCACGCGCTCCACCGCGACCAACAGCTCGTCTGCGGCGGTGGCGAATCGCTTGCCGAGCGTGGTGGCCTGGGCCGCGACGTTGTGGCTGCGGCCGGCCATGACCGTGTCGCGTTGGGCGGCGGCGTGCTCGGCCAGGCGACGAACGGCGGCCACGGCGCGGTCGCGCATCAGCTCGAGCGATCGCACCACCTGGAGCTGCTCGACGTTCTCCGTGAGGTCGCGGCTGGTCATGCCCTTGTGGATGTGCTCGTGGCCGGCGAGGGCGTTGAACTCCTCGATGCGGGCCTTCACGTCGTGGCGGGTGACGCGCTCGCGGGCGGCGATCGAGTCCGTGTCGACCTGGTCGACCACCGCCTCGTAGGCCTCGATCACGCCGTCGGGAACCTCGATACCCAGGTCACGCTGTGCGCGGAGAACCGCGATCCACAGCTGACGTTCGAGGACGATCTTGTACTCGGCGGACCACAGGGTGGCCAGATCGGCGCTCGCGTAGCGCGAAGCGAGGACATTGGAAATGCGGGGCTTGGCGGTCACGGGGCCGATTCTCTCATGGGGCACCGACACCGCCCTCAGCCTCTGCCCGCGGACGTCGACATCGCCCTTGAGGAATCGGGGAGCCGCACGATCCACGAAACAGAGGTTCGATGCCGTGACCGCGGTTGCGGACTCCGGAAGCCGGAGCCGGGACCGCCACCGCGAGAGCCGGAAACCTTGAGGGTGGCACCGATGAACAGCGATGATGACGACGACGACGCCGACACTGCCGACTCGGATACTGATACGGGTTCGGCTCCGGCATTTGTTGGCGCCGGCACCGACGCTCAAAATTGGCCCTTGCGCGATCGAATGAGCGTGCGTATTCTGGAACCTGAGTTCGACGCCGTGGGCGCGGCCTCCGGCCGCTAGATCCGACGACACCGCCAGCGCCGAGGAAATGGAGGGAGGGCCTGATGAACGGGAACGACGACGACGCTGGCACCGCCGGTTTCGGTACCGGGTCAGGCACTGCCGAGGCGATCGCGCGTGCCGCCCAGGCCGCGGATGCGGGGTGGCGTGCGGGCAATCGTGCGGACGGGCAACGCCTGCGGGCTGCGCATCAGGTGATGGTCGAGTGTCTGGCGCACCCGGACTGTGTGGCCGATCCGGACCGGCCCGGACGCGCGGCGGTGGACGCGGGGGTGATGGCGGCCAGTCACCTGGTGCGGATGTTCCCCGTCTCGTCGTTCAAGGTCGAGTCGATGCTCTCGTTCGCCGCGGACCTGCATTTCCGCTACCCGGCCATCCTGGCGGCAATGCTCGACGGGGACATGGACGAGCCCACCGCCCGCGCCCTGGCCGAGCAGATGAGCCACGTGGACGAGTCGGTGCTGGCCGACCTGCAGCAGGACGTGGTCGATGACTACCTGTCGGCCATCGCCGCCGGAGAACGCCCCGGCATCAAAGCCGTGCGCCAGCGGGCCGACCAGCTCATCAGTGCCCGCGACCGCGACGCGGTACGCGAACGCATGACCGACGCCGGCCGCGATCGTGGAGTACGCATCTCCCGGGGCCGCGACGGCATGTCCAGCCTGTACGCCATGCTCCACGCCGACGAAGCCGCCGTGCTGGCCGAAACCCTGGACGCCACAATCGCCGCCACCAACAACACAGGCGACACCACCGGCGACACCGACACCACCGGCGATGAGGCCTACTCACTGGCCCAG
>DWWG01000215.1 GCA_019119875.1 Candidatus Dietzia intestinigallinarum
CCTGCTGCGGGCCGACGGCTCCTCCGAGACGCTGGGCTCCACGCCGGACCGCTTCGACACCTCCGGCGTGCGGGTCACGCGGCATACCACGGTCAGCGACGACGGGACCAAGGTGCCGTACACCGTCATGCGTGGTCCCGGCCCGGACGGCCCGCGGCCCACGATCCTGTACGGCTACGGCGGCTTCAACGTCCCGATGCGCCCGTCGTACGCGGCCCTGCGGGGCGCACTGTGGCTCGAGGAGGGTGGTGTCTACGTGGTGGCCGGTATCCGCGGCGGGGGCGAGTACGGGCCGTCCTGGCATCAGGCCGCGGTGCGTGAGAAGCGGCCGCGCGCGTACGAGGATTTCGCCGCGGTGGCCCGCGCCCTGGTGGACACCGGTGTCACGACCCGCGACCAGCTCGGTGCGACGGGCGGCTCGAACGGCGGGCTGTTGATGGGCGTGATGCTCACCCGGTACCCGGAGCTGTTCGGGGCGTTGGCGATCGCGGTGCCGCTGCTGGACATGAAGCGGTACCACCTGCTGCTGGCGGGGGCGTCGTGGATGGCCGAGTACGGTGACCCCGACTCGGACGACTGGGACGACTTCCTGGGCGCCTACTCGCCGTACCAGCACATCCGGCCCGCATCACAGGTCCGCTACCCGCCGGTGCTCATGATGACCTCGACCCGCGACGACCGCGTCCACCCGGGGCACGCCCGCAAGATGACCGCGGCGCTCGAGGCGGCCGGGCACACGGTGGAGTACTACGAGAACGTGGAGGGCGGACACGCCGGCGCCGCAGACAACTCGCAGGAGGCCCGCAAGGCGGTGTTGACGTACGAGTTCTTCCGGCGTCGGCTGGTCTCGCCGTCGTCGTCGTGAAACGAGTCGTCGCCCCACGGACCTGCTTTCACTCCCCTTGCGGGGTGGCGGCCTCGCGGTCGATCCAGGCCAGGACGCGGGCGACGATCTGGTCGGGGCGGCGCGCCCACGTGTTGTGCCCGAGCGGCTGCGGCTCCACCTCGACGGTCGTGCGCGCTGCCGGTAGCAGGGCCAGCAGATTCCGGGCGGCGCTGGCGGGGGCCAGTGGGTCGTCGGCGATGGACACCGCCAGTGCGGGGACGGTGACGCGGGCGAGGCCGTCGAGGTAGTCGAGGTCCGCGCGCGCGGGCTGCATGACGCCGGTGCCGGCGAGTTCGGCCCAGTCACGCACCCGGTCGGCGGGTACGCGGCCGGTCGCGCCGAAGAACCGCCCGGGCACGTGGCCGGCCAGCCGACCGACCAGCGGCATGATGATCGACCCGAAGCGCAGTTTGCGCCCGAATTCCGCGGGGTATCCGCGGTGGTACGGCGACTGGGAGGCCACGGCGATCAGGCCCACCACGCGGGGGTCGTGACGCGCGAGGTGGTAGACGCCCAACTGTGCGCCCATGCTGTGTCCGAGCAGCACGACGGGGCGGGGGCCGAGCTCGCGCTGCATGGCGTCCAGCGCGAGGGGGATGTCCTCGGCGGCGCTCTCGTGGTAGCCGGCGGGGCCGCCGCGGCGGCCGATGCGGTGGGTGCTCTCGCCCTGGCCGCGCAGTTCGGTGATCGCGACGTCGACGCCGGCGTCGGCGAGTGCGCGGGCGAACGGGAGGTAGTAGCGGGCGCCGACGGCGATGCCCGGCAGCACCAGCACGGCCGGTCGGCTCTCGTCCCGCCGGGCGGCCCGGACGATGAGCAGGGGGCTGGTGCTGCCGTCCGGGTGCTGCAGTTCGACCCGGTCCGGGTCAACGGTCTTGGTCATGCGTACAGGATGCCGGATTGGGGTGGCCGGCGTCCGCTCGGGAGGACGGTGGTGGCCTGCGTGCGCCGGATGCGTGCGGGCCCCGCCTCACCCGTGGCAGGTGGTGCGGGGCCCGTGCGGTGGTCACATCCCCGGTGGGGTGTGTCCGTCAGGTGCCTGTCAGGCGCCGATCGCGCCGGCGATCATGGGCCAGGACTGCTTGAGGTCGTCCTCCCAGTAGCCCCACGAGTGCGTGCCGTTGGGCGCGAAGTCGAAGTGGGCCGGGATTCCGAGCTCGCCGAAGCGGCGGGCGAGGTTGGCGGTGCAGTACTGGGTGGCGGCCTCGATCACGCCGCCGACGATGGCCTGGTTGGCCAGGGCCGGGACGCTGTTGTTCAGGCGCTCGTTGGCAAGGGTCTCGTGCGGTCCGGGCAGTCCGTTGCCGGTGGAGATGAACATGGCCGGGAGCGTGTTGTTGGCCATCTGCTCCTGGAAGCGCCAGGCACCCCACACCGGGTCGTTGTCGAACCAGCTGTTGGACCCGTGCTCGGGGACGCCCGGGAACGGGCCCCACATGTTCTCCAGGTCGGCGCCGCCACGCATGCCGGTGACGATGTTGATGAACTCGTGGCCGACCGGCGTGGAGGTCTCGGCGCAGCCCGAGTAGGAGCCGATGGCCTGGAAACGGCCCGGGTGCTTCTGCGCGATGGTGAGCACCGAGGTGGCGGTCATGGAGATCGCGGCCAGGGCGCGCTTGCGCTCACCGCCGGTGCTGCCGCCGTACGCTTCCTCGAAGAGATTCGGGAGCTCGTGGGCGAGGTAGGTCTCGAACTTCATCGGGTGGGTGTCGCTGGCGTAGCGGGTCTGGACGTTGGGGTCCGGCTTCTGCCAGTCGGTGTAGTACGAGAAGGCGCCGCCGATGGGGGTGACGGTCCAGGCGTTCTTGTCGCCCATGAAG
>DWWG01000216.1 GCA_019119875.1 Candidatus Dietzia intestinigallinarum
GCGACTCAACGCTCGACCCGCCACCCGAGCACCCAGCACCCCACGCCCGCGCCGCCCGAGCACCCAGCGCCCCGCACCCCACCACCGGGCGTCGAGTCGATCCGTGCAGCATTCCCGCAGGTGCCCACCGAGAAACACCTGCCGCAGCGACTCAACGCTCGACCCGCCTACCCGCCGACCGGGCGACGCCACAGCCACCGGGCGTCGAGTCGATCCGTGCAGCATTCACGCAGGTGCCCACCGAGAAACGCCTGCCGCAGCGACTCAACGCTCGACCCGCCGACCGGGCGACGACACAGCCACCGCCACAACCGACCACGCGCATTCCACATGGCCAACCCGCATCCACAGGAACACCGCGAAAACGGTCTTCACCAGCCGAGACGGGGATGCGGGTGGGACATCGTCGTCGTCGTGAACTACTCCACCCCACCCGACCCGCACCTTCGCACCTTCGCCGATCTCGCCACCACGCGAGGCCGCGCCCGAGCCACCTCCGGCTACCGACGGGCCACCAGCGGCGTCTGGATCCCCGACCACATCCCCGACGACTTCGTGACCCGCTGCGCCGCGCTGGCGTTCGCGCGACCCGAGGTCGTCGTGACCGGCTGGACCGCCGCCCGATTCCACGGGCACCTGTGGGCCGACGACCACGACGACGTCCTGGAGGTCGCGATAGGACGACGACGACTACGTCGACCCGGTGTCCGCGCCCACCAATACGACATCCCCGACCCGGAGATCGAGGAGTTCCTGGGGCCCGGCGGGCAGCTGATCCGGGTCGCCTCTCCGGGGTGGGCGCTGTTCGACCTCGCCCGTACGCTCGACCGACTGCCCGCGATGATCGCGCTCGACGGCTCGAAGCACTTCCGCTACCACGGGCCCTCCGCTGTGCGGGCGCTCGCCGAACGATATCCCGAGCGGCGCGGGAGCGTGGCAGCGAAGCGATTCGCCGGCGCCGCGGACATCAAGTCCGAGTCCCCCAAGGAGACCGAGCTGCGACTCTTCCTGGTGGACAGCGGTTTCGACACCTTCGAGTCCCAGGTAAAAGTGCCCCGGCTCGGTGCGCGGATCGACTTCGCCGACCGGAAACGCAAAATCGCCGTGGAGTACGACGGGCGTGGGCATCTCACTCCCGAGCAACACTCCCGCGACCTGGCACGGTGGCGCGCACTGGTCGCGGATGGGTGGATCGTGCTGCCTCTGGGGGTTCACGATCTGCGCCACCGGCAGGAACTGGTGCGGAGCCAGATCCGGGAGGCGCTCCTCTCGCGCGGCTGGCAACCGACGGCATGAGCTGGCGCGGGCCGCCGAGACTCGGCCCGGATGGCCCGCCGGGTGCCCGTCGGCTGACTCGGCCCGGCTGACCCGCCGGGTGCCCGCCCCCGGGGGGTCTACCGGGGGGCGGGCGAGTGTTGAGTCGCTGCGGCAGGCATTTCCCGGCGGGCACCTGCGAAAACGCTGCACGGAACGACTCAACGCCCGGTGGTGGGCGCGGTCAGCGCGGGAACGCCCAGGTCAGCGGCCGGTGCCGGCGTAGACCTGCGCCTCCTCCTCGCCGCCGAGCTCGAACGCATCGTGCAGCGCGCGCACGCAGTCGTTCAGCTCCTCCTCGCGCACCAGCGCCGAGATGCGGATCTCGGAGGTGGAGATGAGTTCGATGTTGATGCCCGCCTCGGAGATGGCCTCACAGAAGGTGGCGGTGACGCCCGGGTGGGACTTCATCCCGGCGCCGACGAGGGAGACCTTGCCCACGTTGTCGTCGTAGAGCACCTGGTCGATGCCCAGCTCCTCCTTGGCCTTGGTGAGGACCTGGGTGGCCCTGGCGCCCACCTCGAGCGGGCAGGTGAAGGTGATGTCGGTCTTGCCGGAGGAGCGCGACACGTTCTGCAGCACCATGTCGATGTTGATCTCCGCGTCGGCGACCAGGCGGAAGATCCTGGCGGCGTAGCCGGGCTGGTCGGGGATGCCGACGACCGTGATCTTGGCCTCCGAGGCGTCGTGTGCGACTCCGGTCAGCAGTGCGTCTTCCACGGGGATGTCCTCCACATTTCCGGCGACGAGCGTGCCGGGGTCGTTCGAATACGATGAGCGGACTCGCAGCGGCACCTGGTTGCGGCGCGCGAACTCGACGCTGCGCAGGTTGAGGATCTTGGATCCGACGGCCGCCATCTCCTGCATCTCCTCGTAGGAGATGGTGTCGAGCTTGCGGGCGTTGGACACGATCCGGGGGTCGGCGGTGTAGATGCCGTCGACGTCCGAGTAGATCTCGCACACGTCGGCGCCGAGTGCTGCGGCCAGGGCGACCGCGGTGGTGTCGGAGCCGCCGCGACCCAGGGTGGTGACATCACGGGTCTCGCGCGACACTCCCTGGAAGCCGGCGACGAGCGTGATCTTGCCCTCGTCGAGCGCCTCCTGGACGCGCCCCGGGGTGATGTCGATGATCCGGCTGTTGCCGTGCCGGGTGGTGGTGATGATCCCGGCCTGCGAACCGGTGAACGAGTACGCCTCCATCCCGAACGAGCTGATCGCCATGGCGAGCAGTGCGTTGGAGATGCGCTCACCCGAGGTGAGCAGCATGTCCATCTCGCGCTGCGGCGGCGACGGGCAGACCTGGTCGGCCAGGTCCAGCAGCTCGTCGGTGGTGTCCCCCATCGCCGAGGCGACCACCACCACGTCGTTCCCGGCCTTCTTGGTCTCCACGATCCGTTCGGCCACCCGTCGGATCCGTTCTGCGGACTCCACGGAGGAGCCGCCGTACTTCTGCACTACCAGTGCCACGCGGTCACACCCTTCCGGTGCTGATCGGCTTTATCCGGTGTTTCTCGGCCATTCGCGGCTCCACTTTACGGGAGGTGTTTACTCGTCCTCGATGACGGAAACCTGGGCGGCAATTGTTCTGGCCCTCGCTTCCGCCCTCAGTCAGGCCCTCGGGACGGTGATGAGACACCGGACGATGGACCGCGTCGGGGGTCGGATCGAGAGCCGTTTCGGCGTGCTCGCCAGCCGGTATTGGTGGGCGGGGATGCTGGTCAGCCTGGCCGGATTCCTGTTCCAGGGCCTGGCGCTGATTCACGGTTCGCTGATTCTCGTCCAGACGATCGCCGTGCTCTCGCTCACGTTCGCGTTGCCGTTGGGTGCGTGGATGAATCATCGCCGCGTGTCCAAGACGGAACTGTTCTGGGGGCATGTCCTGACGGCCTCGGTGATGGTGATGGTCGCGTTCGGCCGACCGACCGGAGGGGATGCGCATCCGCCGGTCTGGCAGTGGGCGCTGGCCTGTGGGGGCGGCGTCGTCGTGGTGGCACTTCTGCTCTTCTTCGCGCGTCGGCGCCACTCCGGTGGGGGCCGCGCGGTGTTGTTCGGCGTGGCGGGTGGCACGGCGTTCGCGTACGTCGCGTTGTTCACCAAGGGGGTGGCGCAGCGCTGGCACACGGGCGGGGCGTGGGAGGTGGCCGCGACCGGCGAGGTGTACGCGCTCGGGGTCGCGGCGGTGGCGGCGTTGACGTTGCAGCAGATGTCGTTCGAGGCGGGCGCGGTGCACCAGGCGGTGCCGGCGTCGACGGTCACGACGCCGGTGGTCTCGCTGGCGCTGGGCGTGGTGGTGCTGGGCGAGCGGTTCGCCGTGGACGGTCTGCACCTGCTGACGCTCGGGGCGACGCTGGTGGTGATGGCCGTGGCGACGGTCGCGCTCGCGCACAAGGAGGTCAGCCCGGGACCGCGGGGGCGGGCGGGTGCAGCGCCGCCGTCGGGTGCGGGGGCAACGCCAGGTGCAGCGCCGCCCGGGGGCGCCGGGTATGACGACGACGACGTCCACACCAACTCACCTCTGTAAGCGCTGCCGATGTAAGCGCTGCCGACGCTCGCTCGCCGACCGGGTTTGAGTCGTTCTGTGCAGCGTTCGCCCAGGAAACTTGGCCACGAGCGCTGCCGGAGCGACTCAACGCCGGGCAGGTCGGCGGCGTGACGGGGATGGTGGGGCCGGCGTTTCCGATGGGGCCTGTGGGGCCAGGTGGCGCCTCCCGGCGGGTCTTGAGTTCGGTGATCCAGCGAAGCCAAACTGAGCTGCAACTGAACACTTCGTGTGTTTCGACTGAGGATGGTCGCTTACCTGCGGTGGCCGCATACACTCCAACTTATGCGCCTCATACGCCACAGCGGCACCTTCTGCCACACAGGCAACAAACGTCCCGCACGCCTGGGCAGGCTGACCGCTGCGGCCTCCGTCGTCGTCGGCACCCTCGCCACCTCCCTCACGGTCGCCGCGCCCACCGCCGGCGCCGTGGTGAGCGGCACCCCCTCCGGGCCCGCCCCGTGGGCGGTGCAGATCACCTCCTTCGCCGGCCTCCCCGGAACCCCCTGCTCAGGCGTGGTGATCGACCCGTTCTGGGTGGCCACCGCAGCCCACTGCGGCCCCGCCAACCCGAACTTCTTCACCCTCGGCTTCGGCAACCACGCCACCGTCCCGGGCGGCTTCGCCGCGACCGCGTCACTCGCCTCACCGTCGATCGTCGGCGCGTTCGGATCACTGGGCACCGGCAGCATCGGTCGACACACCCCGGCCGCCGCCTACCACGCCCCCACCGGCGACTTCATGCTGCTCAAGCTGCGCCACCACGCGCCGTCGCCGTCCGTGCTGCGTGCCGGCGCCGACCCCGCACCCGGCGCGATCCTGCGCTTCCACGGCTTCGGCGCCACCGCCCCCGGGCCCGCCGCGCCTCGCTCACCCGAACTACGCACCGGACTGACCCGACTCGACCACATGGAACCCCGAGGCGGTTCGTGGATCGGCCGCACCCACACCATCGAGGGCGGCTACGGATTCGGCGACTCCGGCGGCCCCGTCTTCCACGGCGACCGGCTCGTGGGCATCCACTCCGGATCCGACCACATCCGTCGCCAACTCAACGGCACCAACCCGGCCTGGTACGAGTCGATCCCCGCCCAGAACGGCTGGATCAACTGGATGATCGCCAACCGATGACCCCGCGGCTGCAGCTGCGGCCGCCGTCCCGAATCGGTCGGCGCGCAACGGGGATGACGCCCGCACCCCGCCTGCCCGGGCCTCCCGATCGTTCCGGCGCAGGGTCGCCCGCCCGGCCGGGGGTGATGAGCGCGGCCACATCCCCATGCCGAACCGCCCCGGGTTTGCCACACTGAATAGATGACCTCGCCGGAGCTCGTGATCCGTCGCGCTTCTCGCGCCGACGTGGACCTCGTGCTGTCCGCCGGGAGATTGTTCGCCAGCCCACCCACCGCCGAGTGGACCCAGGACTTCCTCGACCGCGGCTCAAATCTGCTTCTGCTGGCCCTGGACGACCAGACGCCGGTGGGCATGCTCGTGGCCGTGGAGACCAGCCACCTGAGCGCGAGCCCCGACCTGTTCGTCTACGGCATCCGCGTCCGCGAGGACTTCCGCGGGCGAAGGCTCGCCCACCGGCTCGTGGACAAGGCCGTAGAGATCGCCGAGGAAGCCGGGTGCAGCAAGGTGTGGGGCTCGGTGCACCGCTCCGAGGAGCAGAGTGAGAACGACCTCGGCGTCGGCGCCCCCATCTCGTCGCCGTCGGCAGCGGGCGCAGGAGGAAACGGGGGCCCGGGCGACGGGTGGGCCGAGGTGCAGGGCACCGGGGCGGCCGAGGGCCGGGGCGACGGGACGACCGACTCCCCCGCCGACGAGGCGGCCGACACGGAGACCGAGGGCGGACACACCCGGGCCACGACCTTCGTCATCCCGATCCCGTGAGCCCGATCCGGTGAGCCGCACCCGATCGGTGTATGGTTACCCCCATGCAGCGCGTGCTCCTTCTTGGGTGCCGCGGCGGGGCCCGCTGAGGCGGACCGGCTCCCCGTCGCGGGATCTCGTCGCGCCGGTCCGGTTCCACTGATCGCACCTCTAGGGAAGTTGAGCCCCCTGAAATGAATCCCGCTGATGCATTCGTGTCGTCGTCGTCGACCATCACTCCTCCCTCCAAGCCCGCACGCCCCGGACAACCCGCCTGGAACACCCAGCGCGGCTCCTCCATGCCGGCGCACCGGTACCGGCAGTTCGCCGAGGAGGTCGAGGATGTCTCGCTGCCCGACCGCACCTGGCCGGACAAGGTCATCACCCACGCCCCCCAGTGGTGCGCCGTGGATCTGCGCGACGGCAACCAGGCCCTGATCGACCCCATGAGCCCCGCCCGCAAGCGCCGCATGTTCGAGCTGCTGGTGCGGATGGGCTACAAGGAGATCGAGGTCGGGTTCCCGTCCGCCTCACAGACGGACTACGACTTCGTCCGCGAGATCATCGAGGACGACGCGATCCCCGACGACGTGACCATCCAGGTACTGGTCCAGTGCCGCGAGGACCTCATCCGCCGCACGTTCGAGGCCTGCGAGGGCGCGTCGAACGTGATCGTGCACTTCTACAACTCCACCTCGATCCTGCAGCGTCGCGTGGTGTTCCGTAAGGACCGCGACGCCATCCGCGCGATCGCGACCGACGCCGCCGAGCTGGTCACGCGCATCGCCCGCGACTACCCGGACACGAACTGGCGTTGGCAGTACTCGCCCGAGTCGTTCACCGGTACCGAGCTGAGCTTCTCCAAGGAGATCTGTGACGCGGTGACCGAGGTCGTGGGCGCGACCCCCGAGAACCCGATCATCATCAACCTGCCGGCCACCGTCGAGATGGCCACGCCGAACGTCTACGCCGACCAGATCGAGTGGATGCACCGGAACCTGGCGCACCGCGACGCCACCATCCTGTCGCTGCACCCGCACAACGACCGCGGCACCGGCGTGGCCGCCGCCGAACTCGGCTACCAGGCCGGCGCCGACAGGATCGAGGGCTGCCTGTTCGGCAACGGCGAGCGCACCGGCAACGTGTGTCTGGTGACGCTGGGCATGAACATGCTCACCCGCGGCGTCGACCCGCAGATCAACTTCTCCGACATGGACGAGATCCGTCGGACCGTCGAGTACGCCAACCAGATGACCGTCCACGAGCGGCACCCGTACGGCGGCGACCTGGTGTTCACCGCGTTCTCGGGCTCGCACCAGGACGCCATCAACAAGGGCTTCGACGCCCTGCAGGCCGTGGCCGACTCCCGTAACGAGAGCATCGACGACGTCGTCTGGGAGGTCCCGTACCTGCCACTGGACCCCAAGGACGAGGGCCGCACCTACGAGGCTGTCATCCGCGTGAACTCGCAGTCCGGCAAGGGCGGCGTCGCCTACATCATGAAGAGCGACTACGGGCTGCAGCTGCCGCGCCGGCTGCAGATGGAGTTCTCGCAGATCGTGCAGAACGTCACCGACTCCGAGGGCGGCGAGGTCACGCCCAAGGCGATGTGGGACATCTTCTCGCTCGAATACCTGGACCGCGTCTCGCCCATGGAGCGGATGTCGCAGGTCCTGGTCCCCGCCGAGACCGACGACGGCGAGGACTCGATCGAGGCCGTCGTGAAGTGGAAGGGCGAGACCCGTGAGCTCACCGGCACGGGGAACGGCCCCCTGGCCGCGTTCGTCGCCGCGCTCAACGAGATGTTCGACGACGAGGTACGCATCCTCGACTACACGGAGCACGCGATGACCGCCGGCGACGACGCCACCGCGGCCGCGTACGTCGAGGTGCAGTTCGGTAACCGGGTGTTCTGGGGTGTCGGACGGGCCGGCTCCATCACCACCGCGTCGCTGCGGGCCGTGGTCTCCGCCGTGAACCGCGCCTACGCCGACGAGGCCGAGGGGGCTGAGCCCATCGGTTCCGTCGAGGGCGCACGCACCTGGGCCCCCTGACGGCCTGGCGGGCTGTCGGCCTGGCTGGCTGACAGCCCACCCGCCGTTCACCCCGGCATCCGCTCCCGCGCCTGCACACCCGCCTCTCTGCAGGAACTCCCGCCAGCCCCTCGGCGGGAGCGGGAGCGCACAAAGAGAAGCGCCTGCCTCCCGGCCGGTCAGCAGATCCAGCCCCCCCGCCGCTCACCCCCGCATCCGCTCCCGCGCCTGCACACCCGCCCCTCTGCAGGAACTCCCGCCAGCCCCTCGGCGGGAGCGGGAGTGCACAGAGAGGAGCGCCTGCATCCGGACCGTGCAGGCGCGAGCGCGGATGTCGGGCGAGCGGCTGCCGGGGGTGTCGGTACGGGTGATGTGCGGATGCCGGGGCGTCAGGAACTGAGAGGGCGGGACGCAAGCCGGGCGAAGTCCACCACAGAAGTGGGAAGCGAACCGCACTCACGATGCCCGAAAGTCGCCACTGGAGTCACACCCATCACATGTATCACTCCGGTAACGAAGGTCTCGATTTGGTCACGTCGAGGGCGTAATGTGGCGACCATTCGCGCCGATATGCCAGGCGTCTGTTCGTTGCAACCTTGTCTGGAGATCCAGTTATGACCGTGTCACGCCGTGGCTTTCTCACCGCTGCATCGGTCGGGGTGGGCGCAGCCGTCGCCACTACCGTCCGCGGCCCCGTCGCCGGAGCCAACCCCTTCGACACCGGCTCGCTCGGCGGTGTCGCCCAGGACCTGATGCAGTCGATCTCCACCGGCAGCGGCATGGTCGAGCCCAACGGCCCACTCGGCTACGTGGGTGTGACGTTCCCCAGCCCCGAGGACATCGCAGGCCGCATCCGGTTCGCCTTCCCCGACGGATCCGTGGGCGACTGGAAGCCGCTCGAGCTCCTGGACTCGGCCCCGGACTCCGGCAGCACCCCCGCCTCCGAGCTCGTGGCCGCACCAGAGGGCGCGGTCGGATACGAGGTCGACGCCCCCGAAGGCTCGCAGGCCACCGTATTCGACGACGGCCGCGGCACCACCCGCAACTACAGCCTCGGCAGCGTCGGCATGCTCGGACTGCCCGTCATCCCCCGAGCCATCTGGGGTGCCGGGGAGGTGGCCGGATACCGGTGGTCGCCGACCTTCCACGCCCCGCAGGCCATCACGATCCACCACACCGCCTCCCCGGTCGGATCGGACGGAGCGGCCAGCGTGCGGGCGATCTACAACTACCACGCCAACACCCTGGGCTGGGGAGACGTGGGCTACCACCTGCTCATCGACCCCGCGGGCCGCATCTACCAGGGTCGCGGCGGGACCCCGGCCGGCAACCCGATCTTCCAGGCCCCGCCGGTCGGTGGCGTCGCCCCGCCGATCGTCACCGGCGGCCACGTGGGCGGCTACAACAACGGCAACATCGGCATCAGCCTGCTGGGCGACTTCACCTCGGCGCCCCCCACCCCAGCAGCCGTGGGCGCCACCATCGACTGCGTCCGAGCCCTGTGCTCGGCCACCGGGATCGACCCCCGTGGCGGGATTCTCTACCGCAACCCGCAGGGCGGAGCGACCCGCCAGATGCACGCCGTCTCCGGCCACCGCGACTGGGGCGGCACCGCCTGCCCGGGCAACGCCTTCTACCCCCAGATGCAGTTCATCCGCGACCACGCCGCCAACGGCTGGATGCCGCGCGCGGTCTCCTCCGCGGCACTCGGCTCCTAGAACCGCAACGCCCAGGGGGCACCCCGAGCGCCATGCGGGCCGAGACCGAGCCCCAGAGCGGCCCGAGCCCCAGAGCGGCCCGAGCCCTGAGCGCCCGGCGCCCCCGAGCGCCCTGCGCCCCTGCCGGATCCCGACCCACACCTGGTCGTGGTTCCCGCAGGGGCGCAATGCATTTCCACAATGACGCACTGCCTATCCGCAGTTGCTCAAATGCTCGCTCGGCGGCCACCTCACGTTCAGTTCGGCGCGAACGTGGCGTCGTCGTCGGCCCCTAACCTCACGTCGGTACGTGGCACCGGGACACCGGATCGCCGACCACTCCCACACCGACGAGGTCCCCCATGCGCAGCACCCGCTCCCTCCTCGCCGCCGGCGTCACCGCGCTCGGCAGCCTGATCACCGCCACCACCCTCGGCGCCGCCGCGGCGCCCGCCACGCCCGGGACCGGCTCGCTCGCACCCGGATCCAGCGCGCTCGACACCGGCTCCCTCGGCTCCCTCGACGTGGGAGGCTCACTCGGCGCGGACACCTCCGAGTTCGACCTCCAAGCCCACCGGGGCGGCCTGGGACTGCACGTCGAGAGCTCCCCGCAGGCCTTCTCCAACGCGCTCGAACTGGGCGTCACGACACTCGAGCTCGACACCCAGGTCACGGCCGACGGCCAGGTGGTGGTGACGCACGACCGCAAACCCCGCACGGACGTCTGCCAGGACACCGCGCCCGTGGAGGCCGGGGACCCACTATTTCCGTACATGGACCACTTCATCCACGAACTCACGCTCGAGCAGGTCCGCACCCTGGACTGCGGCTCACTCCAGCGGACCGGGTACCCCGAGCAGCAGACCCACCCCGGTGAGCCGATGATGCTGCTCTCCGAGCTGTTCGACCTGGTCAAGGCCCACGGCGCGGACGGCCCCGACGGCGTGCGGATGAACATCGAGACCAAAGTCGAGGCCGGAGCCCCCGACGAGACCGCCCCGCGCGAGGAGTTCGTCGCGGCAGTGCACGAGCAGATCGCCGCATCCGGCCTCGCCGGGCAGATCACCGTTCAGTCCTTCGACTGGGGTGCGCTGAAGGCGATGCACGAGCTCGCGCCGTCCCTGCCGCTGGTCGCCCTGACCAACCACGACTTCCTCGGCATCGGCGACCCGGAGCCCTCGCCCTGGCTCGGCGGAATCGATATCCGTGATTTCGACGACGACGGCGTCGCGGCCGCCGCCTCCATCGACGGCGTGGTGGCCTACTCGCCGGTCGCCACACACCCGGACCAGAGCTGCAC
Organism: Candidatus Dietzia intestinigallinarum; assembly: GCA_019119875.1. GTDB lineage: Bacteria > Actinomycetota > Actinomycetes > Mycobacteriales > Mycobacteriaceae > Dietzia > Dietzia intestinigallinarum. The sequence goes on from DWWG01000216.1 coordinate 10,753, forward strand.
GGTCGGTGAGGACGCCTGCACGCCCTACGTCACCGCCGAGATGGTCGAGGACGCGCACGCCCACGGACTGACGGTGATTCCCTGGACGGTCAACAACGTCCCCACCATGGAGTACCTCATGGACCTGGGCGTGGACGGAATCATCACCGACTACCCGGACCGGCTGCGCGGGCTCATGGAGCAGCGCGGGATGGAGCTGCCCAGGCGGTTCGCGCGCGAGAGCTGACCTCGCGCGGAGGGGCTGCGGGGCCGGTGGAGCAGCGCGGGGCGTCAGTCGCGGCGGCTGCCGGTCGGCAGGACCATGCCCACCACCCAGTTGACCAGGCCGATCACGATGGCGCCGAAGAACGCCGCCCAGAACCCGCTGACCACGTACTCGGCACCGAACAGATGCACCGCGCTGGTGATCCAGCTCGTCAGCATGAGCATCAGTGCGTTGATCACCAGCAGGAACAGTCCGAGCGTGAGGATGGTCAGCGGCAGGGACAGCAGCTGCACCACCGGCTTGACCACCGCGTTGACCAGCGTGAAGACCACCGCCACGATGAGCAGCGCCGTCAGGGTGGGCACGCTGATCTGTTCCTCGATGGCGCCGGCGCCCGGCGCGTAGATGTCGACGCTCTCACGCAGGGAGATGCCCGGGACGACGAGCGTGGCCACCCACAGGGCCAACGTGTTGACGATCAGCCTCAGCACCAGCGCCATCGAAGGATCAACTCCTCACATACGAATCCGCCACGTCGAGCGCACGGTCGAAGATATCCAGTCCCTCATTGGCCTCGTCGGCGGTGATGATGCACGGCGGGGCAACGTGGAAGCGGTTGTAGTTCATGAACAGCAGGAGACCGTCCTTCTTGGCCGCACCGAAGGTCGCGGCCATGGCCTCTGAAGAACCACCGTACGGGGCGAGCGGCTCGCGGGTCTCGCGGTCGGCCACCATTTCGACGGCCCAGAACACGCCCAGGCCGCGGACCTCGCCGATCGACGGGTGCTTCTCGGCGAGCTCGCGCAGTCGCGGGCCGATGACCTCCTCGCCGATGGTGCGCGCGTTCTCGACGATCTTCTCGTCGCGCATGACGTTGATGGTGGCCACCACGGCGGCCGCCGCCAGCGGGTGGCCGGAGTAGGTCAGGCCGCCGGTGTAGGGGGCCTTCTCGAAGGATGCGGCGATCCGATCGTGCAGGATCACGCCACCGAGCGGAACGTAGCCCGAGTTGGAGCCCTTGGCGAAGGTGATGAGGTCGGGCGCCCAGTCGTCGTCGCCGGAACGGAAGTTGTCCAGCGCGAGCCACTGCCCGGTACGGCCGAAACCGGACATGACCTCGTCGCAGATCATGACGATGCCGTACTTGTCGCAGATCTCGCGCACGCCGCGCAGGTAGTCGTCGGGAGGCACCATGATGCCGACGGTGCCGGGCACCGACTCGATGATCAGGGCCGCGAAATGGTCGGGCCCCTCAAGTCCGATCAGGTTGTCGAGGTGTTCGAGCGCGCGGTCGCACTCCTGCTTGGAGTTCTCGGCGTAGAACTGCGACCGGTACAGGAACGGCGCGTGGAAGTGCACGGCCCCGGTGTTGCCCATGTCGTTGGCCCACCGGCGGGTGTCGCCCGTGAGGTTCATCGAGGTGGTGGTGGCGCCGTGATAGCTGCGGAACGCCGAGAGGGTCTTGTGGCGGCCGGTGTGCCTGCGGGCCATACGGATGGCGTGCTCGACGGCCTCGGTCCCGGCGTTGGTGAAGAACACGCGGTTCATGCCGGCGGGCGCGACCTCGGCCACCAGTCGGGCGGCCTCGGCGCGGGCTGCGTTGGCGTACGCCGGGTTGATGGTGCACAGCTCCGCGGCCTGGTCCTGGATGGCCTTGACCACCACCGGGTGCTGGTGCCCGATGTTGGTGTTGACCAGCTGTGAGGTGAAGTCCAGGAGGCGGTTGCCGTCGCCGTCGGTGAGGTGGCAGCCCTCGGCCGCGGTGATGACCATGGGATCCCGGGCGCCCCAGGCGGACCAGGGGGCCAGTACGTGCGCGCGCTCCTTGTCGTAGACCTCGCGGGCGGCGGCGTTCTGCGGAGCGGGCACGGGAATCCTCTCGGTTGACAGCGCGTGAAGTGCTCCCATGATTGCACTCGGCGCGCCGGGCGCCCCGATCCCCGGTCCACGATGCGGAACCGGCCGCCCGGCTCAGAACAGTGACTCCTGGGCGTCGTCGACCGCCCGGGCCGCCGCGACGGGCCGCCCGGGCGCCACGTCGGCGAGCATCTCCACCAACCGCGCCGACGACACCAGCTCGAGCCCCCTCTTCTGCGCGAACGCGGCGCGTCCGCGGACCGCGACCGGGGCGTCGCACACCGCCAGTGAGGTCCGGGACGTGAGGCGGTCGGCAAGGTAGAGACCGGCGTCGACGACGAGGCCTGCGATCTCGTCCGGATCGCGGTCGACGTCCTGCGTGAAGACCACCTCCATGCCCTGCACCAGCCTGCCCCCGCGTTTCAGCCGCCCGGCCGGCCGCCAGAGCCGCGGCGCCTCCAACGCCCGGGCCCATACGGAGGACACCAGGAAACCCGTCTCCGGGTGGGCGACCATGGCCTCGAGCTCCCGCACGGTGGGGCTCACGTTCTTCTGCTCGGCCACGCCCAGCAGGCCGGAGAACACGCCGGCGAGCACCAGCGCGTCGTCGTGCGCATCGTGTGCGGCCCGCTGCTCCACCCCGAAGTGGGAGGCGAGGGTGGCCAGCTTCAGGTCCTTGGTGGACAGGTGCAGGCGCCCGGCCAGATCCAGGGTGCACACGTACTGCTTGAGCGGCGGCTGCAGTCCCGCACGCCGGGCCTCGGCGGCCAGGAAGGAGGCATCGAACGCGGCGTTGTGGGCCACGACGGTCCGCCCCTGCAGTATCCGGCCCAGGTCCGCGGCGACGTCGGCGAAGCGGGGTTTGCCGGCGAGCAGTGCCGGGGTGAGGCCGTGCACATGGACGGGCCCCGGATCGACTCCCGGATTGAGCAGGGTCGTGAACTCCTCTGTCACCTCGCCGTCGTCACCCAACACCACCGCCGCCACCGACAGGACCCGGTCGACGGCGGGCGTCATGCCCGACGTCTCGACGTCCACCACCACCCAGCCAGCCATGGGCACCATCGTGGCACGCCGCACCGACATCCATCCGGCCCGCCTCGAAGCGCGGTCCCGCCGGCCGATTCCCGGGTGTCGGGGCGGGGGGCTAATGTCGACGCCGACCGATCAACGCCGGCGCACCAGATCCGGCCCGGCTCCAGGAGGACGTCGTGCCGCGGTACCGGTCTGACACCCCAGCCGCCCGGCTGCGTGACGCCCCGGCGCGTGCCCGGCGTCGCACCCGCCTCGCGATCGGCGCGGCGGTCGGCGCCTACCTTCTGGTCTGCCTCGCCGCCCTGGCGGGAGTGGTGGTCACCGCGCCGGGTTCCGGCAGCAGCCGCACGGGCGACGCCCAGTCGTCGGTGCCACGCCGGGCCGGGGTCGTCCCGGTCGACGAGCGCGCGGTGCCGGACGGGCTGGTCTGGGACACCACCCACACGCAGCGCCGCCTGCCCGCCGGCTGGGCGACGGTGCGGCCACTGCTCACCGCGACCGTCGAACAGGCCCGCGACGAGGGCTACGAGCTGGCGGTGTGTGTCCTGGCGATCGACGTCGCGGACGAGCGGACCGTGTGCGCCGGGGACGACGAGCCCCGGTACGCCGCCTCCGTGATCAAGGTGGCGTACGCGGTGGGCGCGCTCGAGGCGTGGGGCGGCGATCCGGAGGCCGAGACGCCCTACGGCCGGCTGGGGGACCTGCTCGAGGACGCCATCACGGTCTCGGACAACGAGGCCGCCAATCTGCTGTACGACCTGTCCGTCGCGGGGCCCACCGCACCGGCGGCGGACGACCCGGTCACAGCCCTCAACTCCATCGCCGAGCGGGTGGGCCTGGCCGAGGAGTTCCACACCGGGGGCGCGTTCCGCTACGAGTGGACCGGCGACTGGAGCCGGGTCAGCGCGCGGGGCGGCGTCGGCTACCTGAACGAGCTGGTGCGGGCCGCTGACGGCCGCGCCACGCCCGGCCGGCGGCTCACCTCCCCGACGGTCGCGCGGCAGGTGCTGGCGTTGATGCTGGAGCAGGAACGCAACTGGAAGCTACCCGACAAGCTGCGTGCCGGGTCGGCGGCCAACAAGACCGGCGAGACGGACACCGAGTCGCACGACATCGCGGTGGTCAACACCGCCAGCGGCCGGTACGCGATCGCGGTGATCGCCACTGCCGACGGCATGTACGCCACGCCCGACCACCTGATGTCGGATCTGGGTTCCGACGTGGTGGAGGCCCTCGGCGGTGCGGTGAGGTTCTGACTCGAGGCGGTGCGATGCGGTTCCGGGCCGGCGGGGCTGCCTAGACTCGTCGCATGTCCTCCCGCGCGCACACCGGCCCGGTCTCCTCCGATCCGCAGCCGCCCCACGGGCGCACGACCGGTGCACCGCCGCCCACCGCGCTGACCGTGCGTGGTCGCGTCGCCACCGCCGTGGGCGG
>DWWG01000217.1 GCA_019119875.1 Candidatus Dietzia intestinigallinarum
TCATGCGATGCCGGCCGCCGCCGCCGGGTTCTGCGTGTACAACGATGCGGCGGTGGCGATCAGCTGGTTGCTCGACAACGGGTACGACCGCATCGCCTACGTAGACATCGACGTGCACCACGGGGACGGGGTGCAGACGGCGTTCTACGAGGATCCGCGAGTGCTGACGGTGTCCCTGCACCAGCACCCGGCGACGCTGTGGCCGTCCACCGGCTGGGCGTCGGAGACAGGGGTCGGACGCGCCGAGGGGACCGCCGTCAACCTCTCCTATCTGCCCGCGGTCACCGACGATCTGTGGTTGCGCGGCTTCCACGCGGTCGTCCCGGGCGTCCTCCGGGCCTTCGGACCCCAGATCATCGTGCTGCAGGCCGGCTGCGATTCGCATCGCGAGGATCCGATGGCGGACCTGTCGCTCAGTGTCGACGGGCACCGGCGGTCGTATCTGGACGTGATCGCGCTGGCGGACGAGCTGTGCGAGGGCAGGCTCATCGCGATCGGCGGTGGTGGCTACGAGCTGGTCCGGGTGGTCCCCCGGTCGTGGACCCACCTCATCGCTGCCGTTCTCGGGGTCCCCGTGGACCCGCAGACCGCGATCCCCGAATCGTGGCGTACCGTCGCCGGGCGCCTGACCGTGCCGGACCGGGTGCCCCTGACGATGAGCGACGGCGAATCCCCGGAGTTCTCCCCGTGGGAGCCGACCGGGGTCGACAGGGGAGGTGATCTCGACCGGTCGCTGGCGCGACTGGACCAGTCCATCCTCGACACGCGGCGGTCGGTGTTCCCGCTCCTCGGCCTCGACCCCGACGACCCGCGGGATTGACCAGCCGGACGCCGGCGCATCAGCACCACCGACCGACGACCGTTGCCCGACCGACGACACCAGTCCCTGGAGGACTCCCATGGCGCATACCGGTGACACCCCGACCGGCGATGCAGTGAACCAGAACCCACACGGTGGCGACGCCGATTTGCAGGCCACTGCGTCCGGCGACTCCGCCGCGATGCCCTCGGAGGGCGAACCGTCCGGCGCTCCCTCGGAGGGCGAACCGTCCGGCCCGTCGTCCCCGCAGACCGGGAGCTCCCCGGCCGTGAACCCGCCGGAGCACGCCTCGACCGACACGTCGGTCAGTGCGTACCCGGAGGGGTACCCGCAGGAATGGGCGGCGGATGTGCTCGGTTCGGACGGTCGTGCCGTCCGCATCCGGCCGATCGTGCCGGGTGACGCCGAGAAGATCTCCCGCTTCCACACCAGTCTGTCCGAACGCACCCGGTACCTGCGCTACTTCGGCTCACGCGACGTCCTGTCCGATCGCGAACTGCACCGGATGACCAATGTGGACTACCGCGACCGCATGGCGTTCGTGGCCGAACTCGGCACCGAGATCATCGGTATGGCGATCTACGAACGGTTGCCCGACTCCACGTTCGCGGAGGTGGCGTTCACCATCTCCGACCAGCACCAGGGGCGGGGCCTCGGTTCGATCTTCCTGGAGCACCTCGCCGGTGCGGCCGCGGAGTGCGGGATAGATCACTTCGAGGCCGAGGTCCTCTCGGAGAACCGGTCGATGATCCAGGTGTTCCGACGGGCCGGATACGAGATCTCCCGGTCGTTCGACGGCTCCAGCCTGCACCTGGAATTCGCCATCGACCCCACCGAGGCGCTCACCAACGTCCGCAACTCGCGTGAGGCGGCGGCGGAGGCACGAAGCGTCGCCCGGGTGCTCAACCCCGGCTCCGTCGCCGTGATCGGTGCGTCCGACCAGGTGGGCAAGATCGGCCACACGGTGTTGCGTAACCTCATCGCCAACGGCTTCTCGGGACCGGTGTACCCGGTGAACTCCGATGCCACCTCGGTGCAGTCGGTGCGCTCGTACCCGAGCGTGCGTGACATACCGGATCCCGTGGATCTCGCGGTGGTCGCCGTCCCGGCCGCGTCCATGTCCGAGGTACTCGACGACTGCCTGTCCAAGGGCGTGTCGACACTCGTCGTGATCTCGGCTGGATTCTCCGATGTCGGCAGTGCCGGCGTGGTGTCCGAACGTCGCCTGGTCAGTGAGGCCCGCGCCCACGGTATGCGCGTGGTGGGGCCCAACGCACTGGGCGTGATCAACACCTCCGCCGATGTCCAGCTCAACGCGACCCTGGCGGAACTCGTCCCCGGCCCCGGTCGGGTGGGGTTCTTCTGCCAGTCCGGTGCCCTGGGCATCACGATCCTGGCCGCCGCGGCGCGGCGTCGGCTCGGGCTGTCGACGTTCGTCTCGGCCGGTAACCGTGCCGACGTCTCCGGCAACGACCTGATGCAGTACTGGGACACCGACTCGGCGACCGAGGTGGTCCTGCTCTATCTCGAGAGCTTCGGTAACGCGCGCAAGTTCTCCAGGATCGCGCGCCGTGTCGCCCGCAACAAACCGGTGGTCGTGGTGCGCCGTGCCGCGGACGACCTCGAGTCCGGTGTCGAGGGACTGACAGCCTCGGCGATCCGGGGACTCTTCCGTGACTCGGGCCTGATCCAGGTGGAGTCCATCACCGACATGTTCGACACCGCCACCCTGCTGGCGTATCAGCCGCTGCCCGCCGGCGGGCGTCTGGGGATCGTCGGCAACTCCTCGGCGGTGGCCCGACTCGGCGGCGATTCGGCCCGGCTGCAGGGGCTAACCGTGGCTCACTCGGTCGATCTGGGAGCCGGGGCCGCACCGGAGGACTTCCGGTCGGCGATCACGGACGTGCTCGCCCGCGATGAGGTGGACTCCATCCTGACGGTGTTCGTCCCCCCGGTGGCCACCGAGCCCGACGCGTACGCCGAGGCGATCCGAGCCGCCGCCGCCGAGAGCGAGAAGCCGGTCGTGAGCACCTTCCTCGCGGGGGAGGGACTGCCGGAGGGACTCACCGTGACCGACGAGTCCGGGGTCGCCAAGCGCGGGTCCATCCCCTCGTATCCGTACCCGGAACGCGCCGTCTCGGCACTCGTGCGGGCTCGCAGATACGCAGAATGGCTCGACCGACCGGCCGAGGAGCCCGCCGAGTTCGAGGACATCGACCGCGCACGGGCGCGCGAGCTCGTCGACTCCCTGTGCCAGCTCAACGCAGGCGTCGATTCGTTCGACCTCACCCAGGGACAGGTCCGCGCCCTGCTGGAGTGCTATGGCATCGACATCGTCGACTACCGGGTCGCCACCGACGTCGAACAGGCGGTGATGGCCGCGGACGAGCTCGGGTACCCGGTCGCGGTCAAGGCGATGAGCGAGAAGTGGCGCACCCGTAGCGATCAGTCTGGGGTGCGGCTGGACCTGGCCGACGCCCCGGCCGTGCGGCACGCGTTCGAATACCTGCAGCTCTCCACCGGATCGCCCTCGTTGCACGTGCAGAAGATGGCCACCAAGGGTGTGGCGGTCACGATCCGGGTCGCGGACCACCCGATCTTCGGCTCGTTGATCTCCTTCGGGCTGTCAGGGCTGCTGTCGGACCTGCTCGCGGACCGGGCGTTCAGCACGCTGCCCATCTCACCGACGGAAGCGGCGGCTCTCCTGGACAGGCCACGGGCCGCGCCGATCCTGGACGGCTACGCGGGCGACACCCCGGCCGATCGAACGGCGCTCATCGAACTGATGGGACGGGTGTCGTGCCTGGCGGAGGACGTACCCGAGATGCGCCGGCTGGCCCTGGACCCCGGGCTCGCCGCGCCGGACGGGCTGTCGGTGCTCTATGCGAGCGTGACACTCGGCCCGCCGCCGCGGTTCACCAGCGACGAGGGACCACGCCGCCTGCGCTGACACCGGAAGCCGAACCGTCGCGTCATTCCACAGGTCCGGGCCGCGTCGATCCCCCGGCCCGGACAGACACGTCCCCCGCCCTCGGATTCCGGGCGGGGGACGTGTCTGTGTCAGGCCGGGACGGCGTCAGACCGCGTAGGAGCGCAGCTTGTCGGCTCGGCGGCCCTCACGGAGCTTGGCCATGACCTCACGCTCGATCTGACGGACGCGCTCACGGGACAGTCCGAACCGCTTACCGATCTGGTCGAGGGTCCGCGGCTGGCCGTCGTTGAGGCCGAAGCGGAGAGTGATGACCTGCTGCTCACGCTCCTCGAGCGTGGCCAGGACGGCGCGCACGTCAGAGTGCATCACGTTGGTCACCACCGTGTTCTCGGCGCTGGTCGCCTCGGCGTCCTCGATGAAGTCGCCCAGCGGCGCCTCCTCGTCCGCCCCCACCGGCATGTCCAGGCTCACCGGGTCACGCGAGTGGTCGAGCAGCTCCTCGATCTTCTGCGCGGGGATACCGGACTCGTCGGCCAGCTCCTCCAGCGTGGCCTCGCGACCGAGCTGCTGGTGCAGCTCCCGCTTGATCCGCGCGAGCTTGTTGACCTGCTCGACCAGGTGCACCGGGAGCCGGATGGTGCGCGACTGGTCCGCCATGCCGCGGGTGATGGCCTGGCGGATCCACCAGGTGGCGTACGTGGAGAACTTGAACCCCTTGGCGTAGTCGAACTTCTCCATGGCACGGATCAACCCGAGGTTGCCCTCCTGGATGAGGTCCAGAAGCGGCATCCCGCGACCGGTGTAGCGCTTGGCCAGCGACACCACGAGACGGAGGTTCGCCTCGAGCAGGTGCGCACGGGCGGCCTCTCCCTCCGCGACGATCGTCGCCAGGTCCGCCTTACGCACCGGCCCCATACGCTTCTTGGTGGCCAACAGGTGCTTGGCGTACAAACCGGCCTCGATGCGTTTCGACAGCTCCACCTCGTCCTCGGCACTGAGCAGCGCGGTCTTGCCGATCCCGTTGAGATAGACGCGGACCAGGTCGGCGCTGGGGCTCTGGCCGTCCGAATCCGCCTCCGTCCGACGGTCCGATCGGGTGGTGGCTGACGTCATGTCTCCTCCTCCTGCCTGGCCCGGTGACGGGCCGGCGGTCGGTCGCTGGTGGACGGATCAGGCTCGTATCCGAATTCCGGGCACGTACCTGTACAACGGAGGCAGTGCCCGGAATGTTCCCGGGCACGAGATTACGGTCACGAGGTGTGTCGGAATTCCCCGTCAGCGCGGGCCCGGCGTCTCCACCAGCACGGTGAACGGACCGTCGTTGACCGAATGGACCTGCATCATCGCGCCGAACACCCCGGTGAACACCTCGAGACCGCGGTCACGCAGACCGCGCACGACCGCCTCCACCACGGGTTCGGCGACCTCACCCGGTGCGGCCGCAGACCACGAGGGACGCCGCCCCTTCGCGGTGTTCCCCAGCAGCGTGAACTGGCTGACCACCAGAACCGGCGCGCCGGTCTCCGAGGCACTCCGCTCATCGCGCAGGATCCGGAGATCCGAGATCTTGCGGACCATCGTGTCGACGTCCGCCTCGTCGTCGTCGTTCGACACCCCCAACAACACCAACAGTCCCGGCCCGGGGAGGGCTCCCACCACCTCGTCACCGACCGTCACCGACGCCTCGGTGACGCGCGAGACCACAGCCCTCACGCGTCCACCCCCACTGTCGCGGCGGCGGCTCCGGGCGGCAGCACGTCCGGCACCCCGACCGGCACCAGGAAGCCGTGCAGGAACAGGTCGGCCACCACCCGCCGGACCGGGGCCGCGAGCCCCTCCGGATCCGCGCCCGCCGCCGCGGCGGCGAGGCCCACCAGGTCCGCGAGCGGCAACACGCCGGTGCGTGCCCCACGCAGAACTGTGGCCGTGAGCTGATCGATCTCATGGCGCCACCTCGCCCCGGTGACCCTCTCCACCACGACCGTGGCCGGGCCCGCCGGGAGCCCCTCTGCTCCCGTGGGGGCGAGGGATTCCGAGATGTGCAGGCGGACGTCCGGGGAGACGGTGAACACGGTGGCGTCCATCGCGAGATCCTCACCGCCGTGCAGCTCCGCGGCCGCCCGCAGCCACGCCGTCCGGGCGAAGTAGGCCTCGGCCTCGTCGCCGAGACCGGCATCGAACGGGTGGGTCAGATCTTCACAGAGAACCGCCGAGGCGCCCTCGATGCGTCGCAGATAGACATAGCCGAACCCGACCCCGGTCACCCCCTCACGGTCGAAATGGTCCAACCAGGCATCGGCGGCCCGCCACGTGGACTCCTCGCGGGGATCCATCCCCTCGTCGGTCAGCCACGTCCACACGTACAGGCCCGGATCGGACGTGTCCCTCCTGAGGACCCAGGCCTCGACACCCTCGGCCGGCACCCACGAGGCCACACGGGTACGCCAGTCGACGTCCTCACGCTCGACCCACGAGGCGAGCAGGACCGCGGTGCCCCCGTCGGCCAGGTGGTCAGCCGCTCCCGACACGACCATCCGGCTGGCCCCGTCCAGGGACAGTCCCGACTCCCTGTAGGAGTGCCCCGTCTCCGGCGGACCCACCACGAACGGCGGATTGGCCACGATCCGGTCGAAACGACGCCCCGCGACCGGCTCGAACCAGGGGCCTTCCACCAGCTCGGCCTCAAGCGCATTGATCGCCAGCGTCGCCTCCGCCAGTTCGAGACAACGCGGCGTGATGTCGGTGCCGGTCCCCGCCGCCCCCGAATCGAGGGCGTGCACCAACTGGACCCCGGAACCCGTGCCCAGATCAAGCACGGTCCGGGCGGGGGAGGAGGGCGTGATCCGCAGCAGCGACAGCGTTGCCGCGCCCACCCCCAGGACATGGTCCGGCCGCGTCTCGGTGTGGACCATCGACCCGTCGACGTCCGCGAACACCCACCGGGTGCCGTGACCGGTGTCGACGGGGCGCAGATCGACCAGGGCCCGCACCTTCCCCTCATCCCGGAGTTCGAACAGTCCGGCCTCGACGCCGACGTCCACGGAGACCCCCGGCAGCAACCCCTCCACCTCCCGGCGGGGGAGCGCATCGCCCAGCACGAACAGCCGGACCAGCGCGCCGGCGGGCCCCGCCCCCCGGGCATGACGGCGGGTGACGGCCGCGTCCGACCGGGCGAGTGCCGAGACCGCCTCCGTTCCCAGGGCCAGCTCCAGCCCCGGGACGGTGTAGTCGTGCCGGCGGAACGCCTCGGCCAGAGCGGGAGCGAGACCCGCGAGGGAGGGGGCGGACGTGGTCACGGTGTCGTGTCGCTCTCGTCTGTGTCTGTACGGGGTCGGGGGTCGGTGCCGTCTCCCGACGACGAGTCGTCCCCCGGACGGTCCTCGCCCGGTTCGTCGTGGGCGGCCCTCTCCCTGGTGTTGGGACCTCCGGTCAGCCCGGGCGGCAGGGCGACGGGAGCGGGAGAACCGAGACGGCCCGCAGTATAGGTCCGGGGCTGGCCCTTGGGGAGCGGTGGCCGGTCGTTGGCCCCGACCACGGCGATCCACGGCACCGGTATGGAGACGGCGACGATCGCCAACGCGATCCACGGATTGTTCCAGAGCGCGAGCGATCCCGCCGCCAACAGCAGGGCGGGGATGCGCACGCTCATCAGGATGAAATACCGCTTCTTGCGAGCCGCGAGCTCGTCACGGTAGGACTCACGCGCCCCCGTGATGAGGACCGGACTCGAGGTGTCGTCCCGATCCCCGGACCGCTTTCGTCTGAAGTCCGGTGCCATGGATTCCAAGGTACTCCGGCACGAGTGCTGGAGCGTTGGCGCACTGACGCCCGGGTGCGGCATCATGAGGGGGTGAGCACCACCCGGACCAAGACACTCGAGCGTCCCGAGGTCACCACGACCGAGGAGACGGACGACGACGCCCCCAAGTTCTTCCACTACGTGGACAAGAAGAAGATCGCCGAGAGCGCGGTCATGGGCACGTATGTGATCGCCCTGTGCGGTGAGGTCTTCCCGGTCACCCGATCGGCCAAGCCAGGCTCACCGGTGTGCCCGGAGTGCAAGCGCGTCTATGAGTCGCTGAAGCCTGGTGAGTGACCCCGGAGCGGTCCCGGGCCACGAGGAACAGACCGCAGAAACCACCACCCCGCCGGCCGGGGGTGCGTCACTGCGCGCCTGGCAGCGGACCGCATTGCGCAAGTACCTCATGGCCCGGCCCAAGGATTTCCTCGCCGTGGCCACGCCGGGTGCCGGCAAGACCACGTTCGGACTGCGCGTGGCCAATGAACTGTTGGCGGATCGGACGGTCGACACGATCACGGTCGTGGCGCCCACCGAGCACCTGAAGTACCAGTGGGCGGACTCCGCGGCACGTGTGGGCATCGCGCTGGACCCTGAGTACTCCAACTCCTCCGGGGCCCTCCCACCGGAGTACCACGGAGTGGTGGTGACCTATGCCCAGGTCGCGGCACACCCGTTCAAGCATCGTGAACGCACCAACTCACGCCGTACCCTGGTGATCCTCGACGAGATCCACCACGGAGGCGACGCGAAGAGCTGGGGCGACGGCATCCGAGAGGCGTTCGAGGACGCCGAACGGCGCCTGTCCCTGACGGGGACGCCGTTCCGCTCCGACGACAGTCCGATCCCGTTCGTCACCTACGAACCGGACGGACAGGGCCACCAGCGTTCGAAGGCCGACCACGCCTACGGTTACGCCGACGCGCTCGCCGACGGGGTCGTCCGTCCCGTGGTGTTCCTCGCGTACTCCGGTGAGGCCCGCTGGCGCTCCAATGCCGGCGAGGAGTTCTCCGCCCGTCTCGGAGAGCCGCTCAGCGCCGACCAGATGTCCCGGGCCTGGCGCGTCGCGCTCGATCCGCACGGCGACTGGATGCCTGCGGTGCTGCAGGCGGCACACACCCGCCTGCGTCAGATCCGGGCCGGCGGTGTCCCCGACGCTGGCGGCCTTGTGATCGCCACCGACCAGGAGCGTGCACGGGAATACGCGGCATTGCTGACCGAGATCACCGGAACCGCCCCGACCGTCGTCCTGTCCGACGACCCCACGGCGTCGAGCCGGATCGGGACCTTCTCGGAGTCGACCGACGAGTGGATGGTCGCGGTCCGCATGGTGTCCGAGGGCGTCGACGTCCCCCGACTCTGCGTGGGCGTCTACGCCACCAGTGCGTCGACCCCGCTGTACTTCGCCCAGGCCATCGGACGGTTCGTCCGGTCGCGCCGTCCGGGCGAGACGGCGTCGGTGTTCCTCCCGTCGGTGCCCGTGTTGCTCAAGCTCGCCTCCGAGATGGAGGCGCAGCGCGATCACGTGCTGGGCAAGCCGCACAGGCAGGAGGGGCTGGAGGACCAGCTGCTCGAGCAGGCCAACCAGCAACAGGACGAGAACACCGAGGACGACGAGGACCGCGGCTACATCTCCCTGGGAGCCGACGCCGAGCTCGACCAGATCGTGTACGAGGGCTCCTCCTACGGCACCGCCACGTTCGCCGGCAGCGAGGAGGAGGCCGACTACATCGGGCTACCCGGCCTGTTGGGCGCTGATGATGTGAAGGCGCTACTGCGGCAGCGGGAGAAGGAACAGGTCAAGCAGCGCTCGGCGCAGGCATCCGGACCCGGGGCGGTGTCCGTCGTGGGCACCGATCCCGCGATGTCCGGGGCGACGATCCCGGGCAATGTCGCCGGGGCGGGGGCCCGTGCCGGCGCCGCCGCGGAACGAGTGGCCTCCGCCGCCGAGCTCAAGGAGCTGCGTCGCCAGCTCAACACTCTGGTGTCCGTGTATTCGGGTCGACTGGGAATGTCCCACGGCGCGATCCATTCGCGGTTGCGCAACGCCTGCGGCGGGCCGCCGGTGCCGATGGCCTCCGCCGATCAGATCAGAGAGCGAATCTCCACGCTGCGATCGTGGTAGGTCACCGGGTAATTCAGGAACGGGGCAACGGAGGGGCCGGCAGCTGCTGCGCGCCCGACGTCGGCTCCACCGGCAGACCGTGGAGACCGACGGCGTCGATCTGATCACGTCGCCGCGGCGGACTGACGGTGGTGTCGTCGTCCGCCCACGCGACCATCTGGTGGCCCAGCACATCCGGGGCACCGGGGACGTGCTTGTCCTGCCACCAGTACTCGAACACCGCCCGCTGGTGGGTCAGATCGACGATCCCGTAGCCGTGGTCGACCCATTCGACGAACTGGGCGTTGCGGTTGAGGGAGAGGATGGCCATCTCGGCCGCCCGGGATATCCGGATCGACTCGTACCTCGCGTCTCCGGTCACCGAGCCCGTCGGCATCGCCGCGATGATCATCTCGTCCGCCCCACCGCGACCCATCGATGACGGCGAGAACTCGACCCCGACCGACAGGCCGCGAGGATCCGCGGGATCCATGTTCGCCGAACCCGCCGCAGGACCGACCGGCGAACCGGCCATGAGAGCCCCGGTTCCGGTATCGGTGCGCACGGCGCCGGCGTGATGATTCCCGCGCTCGGCACCGTGCCCGGAGCTGAAGCCGGGGGCGCCGGACGCGTATCCGTCGGCGAGATGACTGGTCTCGATGATGTCGGACGCGAAGCTCCCGTGGGCGTCGCCGGTGACCATGATGGTGTTTCGGACCCGTGGACCGCCGTCGTCCCCCCGCAGGTGACGCACGATCGCGGTTCGTTCGTCGGAGAATGCCGCCCACCGGCCGATCCCGATCCGCGGCATGGGGAAGCCCTCGACCACTGTCGGGATGTCCGCGGGCGAGAACCAGGCCTGGTTGGCGATGAGCCGCCACCGGGCGGTCGAGGCGGACAGGCCCGACGTGAGCCACTCGAACTGCTGCCGGCCGAGCAGGCTCGGCTCCGCGCCGTGCAGATGTGAGGAGTCGACCCCGAGCCCGTAGCGCTCCAGGCCCGTTTGGGCGTCGATCCCGAACACCTCCACGAGGTCTCCGTAGCGCAACCGTCGATAGACGAGCAGCGAGTCCTCCGGAACCGGGTAGGAGCCGTCATCCACCAGCACGAACTCGCCACTGCCGTCGGCACGGACCGGCCGCGTCGGGGTCCACTCGTAGAAGGCCCGGGAGGTGTCGGCCAGGGTCGTGGTGCTCATCGACTCGTCGATCCCGGGGGCCTGTACCTCGACACCGTATTCGGGGTCGAGGTCATGATTGTCCCAGACGATGAGCCACGGATGCTGCTGGTGTGCACGCACGAACTGCGGATCCGACCGCCAGAGTGCGTAACGGCGGCGGACCTCGTCGAGGGTGAGCCAGTCACGATTGTCCGGGTGGGTCATGTCGTGGAAGCCGACACGGGATCGTACGAGCTCGTCGGCGTCCGGAAAATCGTAGATGTAGTCGCCCAGGTGGATGACCAGATCGATGTCGTTCCGGTCCGCGAGGTTGTCGAAACCCGACCACATGGACGACCAGTACGAGCTGCACGACATGGCGGCGATCCGCACATGCGTCGTCGGACTCCCCGGCGCGGGAGCCGTGCGGGTCCGTCCGGTGATGGAGTGCTCCGTGCCGAGGGCGAAGCGGTAGTAGTACGTCGTCGCCGGCGACAGTCCGGTGACGTCGACCTTGACGGTGTGATCGTGTTCGTGGCGGGGAACTTGCACACCCGAGGCGACCACCGTCCGCATGTCGGGGTCCACGGCCACCGCCCAACGCACCGCTCCGACCGGGGACGGAACCCGCTCGGGCATGACACGCGTCCAGATGATGACCCGGTCGGCGAGCGGGTCGCCGCTGGCGATGCCGTGGGCGAACGGCCCGGGCAGGCATGTCGGGTAGTCGATCTCTGAAGTCGGAGCAGGTGTGTCGGCAGACGCCGGTGAGGTGATGCCGGTGAACACCGCGCCCCCGGCGAGGGCGGCGCCGCGGAGGACATCACGACGGGTCGGGCTGTTGGGGTGGCGGTGGCGGGATGTGGTCACACCCCCACAGTGTGTACGTCCGAGGTGAACGAAAGTCGAATATCGCGAGGACTCGTGTCAAGGTCGGCCGTCGGCTCGCCGGCTGCCCACACGGACCCGCCCGACCGACCGGATCGCGCGCCACTCATCTGGACGCCCGGATCCCGCGCCACCAAACGGATCCGATTGGCCGCCCGGTTCGCGCGCGACCCATCTGGCCGCCCGGAGCCCGCGCCACTCATTGGGCCGCCGCGGGTCGCGCGCCACCCATCTGGACGCCCGGATCCCGCGCCACACATCTGGCCGCACCCACACCTAGCGGACCCGATAGGTGGCGGAGAATCCGATAGGTGGCGCGGATGGGTGGGGTGTGGACGGGTGGGGGAGCGAACGGGTGGGGCGCGGTCGGGTGGTGCCCCGGGTCAGTCCAGGTAGTCCCGCAGCACCTGCGAACGCGATGGGTGGCGCAGCTTCGACATAGTCTTGGACTCGATCTGGCGGATGCGCTCGCGCGTCACGCCGTAGACCTGGCCGATCTCGTCGAGGGTGCGGGGCAGTCCGTCGGTGAGCCCGAAGCGCAGACGCACCACGCCGGCCTCGCGCTCGGAGAGCGTGTCGAGAACCGAACGCAGCTGGTCCTGCAGGAGGGTGAAACTCACCGCATCGACGGCGACCACGGCCTCCGAGTCCTCGATGAAGTCACCCAGCTGCGAGTCGCCCTCGTCGCCGATGGTCTGGTCGAGGGAGATGGGCTCCCGGGCGTACTGCTGGATCTCCAGCACCTTCTCCGGGGTGATGTCCATCTCCTTGGCGAGCTCCTCCGGGGTGGGCTCGCGGCCCAGGTCCTGGAGCAGCTCACGCTGGATGCGGCCGAGCTTGTTGATGACCTCGACCATGTGCACCGGGATACGGATGGTGCGGGCCTGGTCGGCCATCGCGCGGGTGATGGCCTGACGGATCCACCACGTGGCGTAGGTCGAGAACTTGTAGCCCTTCGTGTAGTCGAACTTCTCGACCGCACGGATCAGACCGAGGTTGCCCTCCTGGATGAGATCAAGGAAAGCCATGCCACGACCGGTGTAGCGCTTGGCCAGCGACACCACGAGGCGGAGGTTCGCCTCAAGGAGGTGATTCTTGGCGCGGACGCCGTCACGTTCGATCCACTTGTAGTCCCGACGCTGCGCGGTGGTGAGCTTCTCGCCCCGCTCGGCCACCTGCGCCATGTACCAGGTGGAGTAGAGGCCGGCCTCGATGCGCTTGGCGAGCTCGACCTCCTCCTCGGCGTTGAGGAGCGCGACCTTGCCGATCTGCTTGAGGTAGGCGCGCACGGAGTCCGCGGAGGCGGTGAGCTCGGCATCCTTTCGGGCCTGCCGCAGAGCTTCCGACTCGTCCTCGTCCCAGACGAAATCCCCGGAGGCCTTGTCCTTGGCGGAGGGCTCCTCCTTGGTCTCCTCGTCGGCTTCCTCGTCCTCGACATCCTCGACGTCGACCTCGACATCCTCCAGCTCGGAGGTGTCGGGCTCGACCTCGGCGGCCTCCGTCGACTCGTCGATCTGGTCCTCGTCGACCCCGGGGGTGGCCGCGCCGGCAGCCTTCTTGGCAGCGGTCTTCTTGGCGGCGGTCTTCTTTGCCGCGGTCTTTTTAGCGGCGGTCTTCTTGGCCGCAGTCTTTTTAGCGGCCGTCTTCTTTGCCGCGGTCTTCTTGGCGGCGGTCTTCTTGGCCGCCGTCTTCTTCGCAGTGGTCTTCTTGGCGGCGGTCTTCTTGGCGGGGGCTGCGCCCGTGACCTCGGTGCCTGACGGATCGCCGCTCTCTGCGGGATCCGAACTGGTGGTCTTCGTGGCTGCCACAAACGCCCCTTCACAACCGGTTGCTGGATAGGAATCGGGGATCGGTGCCGCGTGCTCTGCAGACACTCGAGCCGTCCGCCGTGCGGTACCGGGCCCGTCCCCGGCCGGTACATGAGTCCGGCCTGCGCCATTGTAACGAGGAACCGGTCCAAGGGTCGCATCCGGCGGGGTTGTGCGGGTCAGGTTCCCTTGACGGACAGCGACTTTCCCAGGCCGTCGACGTCCGCGTGCATCGCGGCGTGGAGGGCTGCGCCGATGATCCCGGCATCGTTGAGGCGCACCGCCGCGCGAACGGGAGTCCGGTTCTTCAGGAGGGGGAACCACTCGTCAGCGGCTTCACTCACGCCACCTCCCAGTACGAAGGCGCGCGGCCACAGCAGGTCCTCGATCGCCCGCAGCACGTTGGAGACATGTGGAGTCCATTCGGCGAAGCTCATCTCCTCACGGGAACGCACGGACGCCGAGGCCAGGTGTTCGGTCTCGTCGAAGCCACGCCCCGCGATGTCCTCGACCATCATGTGACCGAACTCGGTGTTGGGGATCAGTCGGCCGTCCATGAGGAGAGCCGAACCGATGCCGGTGCCGAACGTGAGCAGGACCACCAGGCCATCGACATCCCCGGCCGCGCCGTAGTGCACCTCGGTCAGGCCGGCCGCGTCGGCATCGTTGAGCATGACCACCGTGCGGCCGGGCAGGTGACGATCGAACAACTCCACCACGTCGCAGCCGATCCACGAGGAGTCGATGTTGTGGGCGATCCGGGCCACACCTTCGTGGATGACGGTGGGAACGGCGACCCCGACGGGGCCGTCCCACTCGAACTCGCCGACCATCTGCCGGATCGTCTCGGCGACCGCGTCGGGGGTGGCGGGCTGCGGGGTCGGGGTGACGAGGCGATCGCCGATCAGCTCGCCCTCTCGCAGGTCCACCAGTCCGACCTTGATGTTGGTGCCCCCCACGTCCACCCCCAGGCAGACGGGGGTGGATCCGGTGGTGTCAGAGCTGGTGTCGGCCAAGGTGGGGCTCCCGGGATGCGGCCGCGATTCACGGCGGGGATGGATACGGCCCCGTGGAAGGGGCACGATGGGCGGTGGTCGTCTGCCCGACAGGGTAGCCGTGGGCAGGCCAGGGCGGGTCCCGGTCGCGAGCAGAACCGGGCGAGCCCCGGCCGCGGGTAGAACAGGGCGGGGCCCGGCCGCGGGTAGAGCAGGGGGGCCGCCAGCGCGAGGCGGTCCAGGGCCACCGACTACACCGGCCAACCCGACGACTACACCGGCCAACCCGACGACGACGGCAACGGAGACGAGGATGAGGATCGCATGACCGAGGGCACGACATCGGCGAGATCGGAGGAGCGCCGCCCCGAGACCATCGACGGGCTACGGGAGTTCGCGGACCGGTTGGCGACCGGCGCGGGAGAGGTCGCCCGCGGGATGCTCGCCGAGGTGGCCGACGCCGGCCTGCGGGCACAGTCCAAGAGCACGGTCACCGACCCGGTCACCGTCATCGACACATCGGTGGAGGACTACCTGCGTCGGGAGATCACCGCCCGACGGCCGGGCGACGGCGTCCTGGGGGAGGAGGGCGGTGAGGATGCCGGCACCTGCGTGGACAGTCGGGTGCGGTGGGTGGTCGACCCGGTCGACGGAACCGTGAACCTCCTGTATGGCATCCCGTTCACCGCGGTGTCCGTCGCCGCTGAACTCGACGGCGTCGTCGTCGTCGGCGCCGTTCACAACATCGTCTCCCGCGAGACCTGGACGGCCGCGCGCGGACGGGGAGCCACGCTCCGCGCACCCGACGGCCGGACCACCGCGCTTCGTGTCTCCGACTGCGACGACCTGTCGCTCGCACTGGTGGGTACCGGCTTCGCCTACGACTCCGCCGTGCGGGCCCAGCAGGGTCGCGTGGTGGCCGCGTTGCTGCCGCAGGTGCGCGACATCCGGCGATGCGGCTCCGCGGCGCTCGACCTGTGCATGCTCGCCACCGGCCGTCTGGACGCCTACTACGAGCAGTGCCTGAAGCCCTGGGACCACGCGGCCGGGGCCCTCATCGCCGCAGAGGCCGGAGCCGAGGTGACCACCTCGGACGACGACGCCGTCCCGACCGTCGCGGCGGCACCCGGGGTGTCCGCGCAGTTTCTGGAGGTCCTGCGCGCCTGTGGTGCGTTCTAGCAGCTGACGGCCCGGGCGGCGTCGAGCTCGGAGGAGATCGGCTGACGCCCCACCTTCAGTTCGTCGAGCGCCCCGACCGACGCCACCGAATCCGACAGGCGGGCGAACGTGGTCCCCAGGACGAGATCCACCGAGTCATCGCCCCGCCCGTCAGACACCAGCTGCATACAGGGGGCCGCCAGGGAGAGGGAGCGGGCGCCGGCCTCACCCGCCTCGCCGTACCGGATCTGGCCGTGGCACTCGAGCGCCTGACCGTAGATCGGGTCATTGCCCGTCGCATCGGCACCCGCCGACTGGAATCCCATCTCGGCCAACTCAGCGGCCACGGCACCCGCCTGACCGCTCTGCCCGTTGGCGTTGAGCACCCGGATGCGTGTGGAATCGAGGACCGCGGGCTCCACCCGGTCGAGCGCACCGACCGGCTGCGCCTCCAGACCGGCCTCCTCGGCCACGGCGGGGATCGGACAGGCCACAGCCTGGGTCGCGGCGTCATCGCCGCGCAGGGCCACTGCCCACACGAGGCCACCGAGCACCACCGCGGCGACCACGAAAACGGTGTACGGAGTGCGGAGGAGAGTCATCCCCCGGGCGGGGGTCGGGCTCGGGGTGGTCCGGGTGCTGAGGTGGGCGACCATCAGTGGCCTTCCTGCAGGTGAGCGACGCAAGGGCCCTGATCGGCCCTCCGGCAACACTGTAAACGTTCGGCCGACGTCAGGGGCACCGGGACACGGGCCGGTTCGGCGGATGAAAATCCGATGGGATTCCGTTACTATGCGTGCGCCGGTCGGACCACGACCGATGCGCGAACCCTCGACTCGGACCCCGCAGAAAAGAGACTCATGGCAACCGACTACGACGCACCCCGCCGGACAGAGGCGGACGAGCTCGCCGGCGATTCGCTGGAGGAGCTCAAGGCCCGACGTGCCGAGGGTGCCACCGGCGAGGTCGACGTGGATGAGGCCGACACCGCCGAATCCTATGAACTCCCGGGCGCCGACCTGTCCGGTGAGGAACTGACGGTGCGTGTGGTGCCGGAGCAGGACAACGAGTTCACCTGCGGCGAGTGCTTCCTGGTCCACCACCGCAGCCGCCTGGCAGAGGAGCGGGACGGGCTTCAGATCTGCGTGGACTGCGCCGGCTGATCACCGCGGGGCCGGCCGGCTCCACGGTCTGGCGCCCGTCCTCCCGAGACCGGGGTCGGGCGTCAGCAGTAGTGGTTGTCCGGCAGCGCGGCCGCGAGCCCCTCGGGATCACGCGTGCTGATCAGCCAGTACGGCGTCGGGTCCATAGGGTCGTCGAGCACGACGATCACCATCGTGGGGATGTACCCGCGATGTACCACGAAGGCCTCCGGATCCAACTGGCGGCCCATGGCGGCCTGCTTGGCGGTCGCGGGAACCACGGCGGTTCTCGAGATGGCGTCGAACGGCAAGCGGGCCCGGCCCGCGTAGAGCGTGCCTCCGCCCTGCCCGTCCGATTCGACCTCGATCTTCTCGCGGCTCACGGTCACGAACAGCCACGCGAGCAACGCCGGGACCACCACGATGAGCAGCCACATCCACCACCGTGCCCCGAGCGTCGCGGCCGCCACCACTGCGACGACGGTGATCACCGCGAGGGCGATCCACCACCACACGGGGACCCGGAGGGTCTCCGAGTGAACCGGACGAGGAGCACGATCGCTGGGCGGGCGGAGATCTTCTTCGGTCACGGGAACAAGACTAACTACTATTCGGGTCGGACCCCGTAGGAGGGCATCTCGCCATGAACGACACCGATCACTCGAACGGGCGGCACCCCGTACTGCGCCTCCGGCGGCTGGACCCGGATCTCCCGCTCCCGGTACGCGCACACCCGACCGATGCGGGAGTGGATCTGTACGCCGCGCACGACTGCGAACTGGCCCCCGGCCACCGGGACCTCGTGGGAACCGGCGTGGCGATCGCCCTGCCGGCCGGCTACGTGGGACTCGTTCACCCGCGTTCCGGACTCGCCGCCCGCGCGGGCCTGTCGATCGTCAACGCGCCGGGAACCATCGACGCCGGATACCGGGGCGAGATCAAGGTGAATCTCATCAACCTGGACCCCACGGAACCGGTACTTATCACCCGGGGAGACAGGATCGCCCAGTTGATCATCCAGCAGGTCGAACTGCTGGACGTCGTGGAGGTCGACGCCCTCGATGTGACCGACCGCGGAGACGGCGGCCACGGATCCACCGGTGGCCACGCACGACTGGCCTGAACCTGTGGCACGGACGTTGGGTAGCGTCGACAGAGAGGGTCCTGTTCGGGGCCGAGCTGCACGGGGAGAGGATTTCCACCATGTTCGGACGTAAGAAGCCGGTGACCGGTGGCCGCAGTGCCGCCGCAGCGGACGCGACCGCCTCCTCCGCCCCGCCTGCTGACGGCCCCGCAGCCACCGAAGGGCCTCACGACCGTTCGGCGATCGGCGACGTCCGCCAGTACTACACAGGACTCGGCTACGGACACATCGACCTCGGATCACTGGTGATCGGGGTCCCGAAGGGAAGAGACCTCAACGTCGCGCTCGACCCCAACGGTCAGCCGGAGTTCCACGTCGTCACCCAGGTCTCGCGGGTGATCCCGCGCGCGTTCGCGGCGCCCAAGTCCGGCGGACAGTGGCGCGCGATGGTCACCGACATGCGTGAGCAGCTCGAGAAGCAGGGCGCCGACGTCTCCGTCGTCGACGGACCATGGGGTCGTGAGCTGGTGGCCGAGATGCCCGGTGCGGTGTTCCGTGCCGTGGGTGTGGACGGCAACCGCTGGACCGCCGAGGTGCGCATCATGGCGACCCCCGAACTCGCCGAGCAGGCGGCGGAAGAGGGCCGGGAGGTCTTCCGGCACCTGATGATCAACAGGGGCGACGGTCCGATGCCGGCCAGGGAGCAGCTCGCGCTGACCATCCCTGACGAGATCCAGGCCGCTCTGAACCAGGCTCGCACGCAACTGGCCGCCCAGCAGCAGGCGCAGGCCGCCCAACAGCAGGCCCAGGCGTTCCAGCAACAGATGGCGGCCGGTGGGGCCGGGCAGCAGGCCGGGCAGCCGTCCGGGCAGCAGGCCGGGCAGCCGTCCGGGCAGGCACCCGCGGGTGGCGCCCCGGCGCCGGCCAGCACGCCTACGACTCCGCCCCGTCGCGACGGAAGCGCCATGGACCGGCTACGCGGTTCCGACGACCTGTGACCCGACCGGTGTTGACGAGAAGCTGATGTCCTCGCTGGCCCGGGTCCTGCGCCGCATCTCGGCACGACTGACCGAGCCCGTCGACGTCCTCGACGCGGCCGAGCTCGCGGGGCGGGTCCACGGATCCGGTTCATCCCGAGTGATCGACGTGAACCGAGGGGACCGGGCCACACTCACCGGCAGAATCCGCGCCGTCTCCACAGGCGGCGGAGAGGATCACCTCGGGGTCACCGCCGAGGTGTTCGACGGGACCGGTGGGATCGAGGTCTGCTGGCTGGGGCGGCGCACGATCTCCGGGATCGACACCGGCAGGTATATCCGTGTCACCGGTCGCGTCGGCGAGCGAGCCGGCCGCAAGATCATGTTCAACCCGCGGTATGAGCTGCTCGCAGGTCAACCGCGCCGCACCCTGGAGGAAACTGATGAGCGAGCCTGACCGGGCCACGGGCCGCGCACCCGGCCGACGATCGGCCTTCGCGGATCCGGACGCCTCGCTGATCGACCAGATGGGCGGTATACGCGGGCTGGTCTTCTCCTCGATTCCCATCCTCGCGTTTGTCCCCATAAATGCGCTCTGGGGGCTCACGGCGGCGATCTGGTCGGCGCTGGGCGTCGCGGTGGCGATGCTGGCATGGTCGCTCGTGCGCCGCGACAATCCGCAACCGGCGATCTCCGGGTTCATCGGCGTCGCGATCTGCGTGTTCATCGCCTGGCGCACCGGGAGTGCGAAGGGCTATTTCCTGTACGGGATCATCACCCAGGCCGTCTACGGTGGCGTCTTCATGATCTCCGCGCTGATCCGCTGGCCACTGGTCGGCGTGATCTGGGGTTTCCTGGACGGCCGGGGGCTGTCCTGGCGGACAAACCAGAAGGCGAGACGCTGGTACGCCGTGGCCACCTGGGTCTGGGCAGGGCTCTTCGCCATCCGCGCGGTGCTCCAGTACGTCCTGTACCTCAACGACGAGGTGAACTGGCTCGGAGCCGCCCGGATCGGGATGGGGTGGCCGCTGGCGCTGGCGGCCTTTGTCGTCACGGTGTGGGCGGTGCACCGGGCCATGACCCATGAGGCCCCGGCCGAGGGGGAGGAGGCCGAGGATCCGCCCGTGGACGACCCGTCGGTGCACGACCCGGACAGCCCTGCCGCCGCGACCACCGGCGACGGCGGTGAGGAGCACGCGGACAGTTCGGAACCGGGCGGGGCGATCGACGAGCGGTAGCAGCGGCCCCCTGAGAGAGGTCGCGGTCGAGTCGGGTCGCAACGACTCGTGTGGGTCCGGTGAGATGCAGGCCGCGTATCCCGCGAACAAGGGCCCCGGCGACCGGAGTCGCCGGGGCCCTTGCGCCACCACGCGGCGGCGTCGAGCACGTTGGTGTGATCAGACTCCGCTGGTTGCCGCCCGAGAGAAGTCGCTCGGGCCTGTGATGGCGCGGTAGGCGACCATCGAGGCCAGCGTCGCGATGGGCATCGCGACGAGCAGGCCGACGACCAGTGCGACGAAGCCGGCGATGATGATCAGGACGTTCAGTACCGCCAGCAGAAACAGGTTTCCGCCGTCGGTTTTGATCGCGTTGAAACTCGACTTGATGGCGTCCGTCGCGGTCATGTTGCGGTCAACGACGAAGTTGAACGTCCAGTACGTGAAGAACCCGATGACCAGCCCCGGGATGATGAGCAGGATGGTGCCGATCGCCACGGCGATGCCGACGATGATCCCCGCGACCACGAACCAACCGAAGTTGTGCAGTTTGAAGAAGTCTCCGATCTCCGGCTTATGGCCGTCGACCTCGAGGAGGGCACCGCGGACGATGAACGCCTGGAACACGAAGCCGACGATCAGCGACAGTAGCGTGCCGAGGGTTGCGACACCGGGCGAGTCGGAGTTGGAGATCAAGCTCACGATGACGTTGACGACACCGAGAGCCAGCGTGAACAGGACCCAGGGGAGGGGGTTGTTCTTGAAGAGCTGCCACGCCGTGCTCACGGCGTCCGTCGCGGAGATCGGCCCGGTGGCCACGACGCCGCCCGCCGCTCCCTGTTGCGTGTAGCCCGCACCGTACCCGGCCGCACTGTACTGGTGCCCGTAGCCCGACTGATCGTAGCCCTGGCCGGGATACGGGTCCTGGCCGTAACCCTGGCCCGGGTAGGGCTCCTGGCCGTACCCGCCTGGCTGCTGGTTCCAGTCGGGCTGCCCCGAGCCGTCGCCGTACGGGTTGTGTGAACCATCCCCGGGCGGGGTTCCTCCGGTGGTCATGTCGTCTCCGTTCCGTTCGAGCCGCCGCGGAACGGTTCCGCAGCCTCATCGTCGAACCTAGTACCGGGAGAGGCGAATCGGGCGGCGCAACCCGCTGTGGGGCGTCAACCCGTACGTGAGGAGACGCGAGAACCCCGCTGACTCACGTCAGCGGGGTTCCGGCGAAATACTGCGGTGACGGGCTCAGACGTTGGCGTCGATCTCGACGGCCTGGGCGACACCGCTGATGGTGGCGGCGACCTTGACGGCCTCCCACGCCTGCTCCTTGGTGACGCCCTCCTTGCGGATGACATCGTCGTGAGCGGCGGTGCAGTTTCCGCACCCGTTGACGGTGGAGACGGCCATCGACCACAGCTCGAAGTCGGCCTTCTCCACGCCGGGGTTGGCGATGATGTTCATGCGCAGGCCCATGCGGACCTGGGTGTAGTCGTTACCCAGGAATTCCTTGGCTCGGTACGCCACGTTGTTCATCGCCATGATCGAGGCGGCGCCGAGTGCGGCGTTGAATGCCTCATCCGACAGGTGCTCGCGGGCCTCGTCGGCGATCTCCGACAACACGGTGGCCGAGCGGGTCGCGGCGGCGGTCGCGAGGAAGGTGCCCCACAACTGCTGCTCCGAGAGCTCGGTGGAGCGGGCGAGCGAGCTGAGGTTCAGCTTGAGATCCTTCGCGAACTCCGGAAGGCCGGACTTCAGGTTCTCGATGCTCACTTGATGCCCTCCTGCAGCATCTCCATCTTGTCGATGTTCTTGGTCGGGTCGTTCTTCTGCCAGTTGCAGGCGCAGACCTCGGACGACTGGAGGGCGTCCAGCACGCGCAGGACCTCGTCGACGTTACGGCCGACGGCGTCGGGGGTCACCGAGACGAACTGGATGACGTTGTCCGGGTCGACGATGAAGGTGGCGCGATCGGCCACACCGTCGGCGTTCTCGACGCCGAGCGCCTGGATGAGCTCGTGCTTGATGTCCGACAGGAGCGGGAAGGGGACATCCTTGAGCTCATCGTTGGTGGCACGCCAGTTGAAGTGGGCGAACTCGTTGTCGATGGAGCCGCCGAGAACCTGCGTGTCGCGGTCCTGGAAGTCCTCGTCGAGCTTGCCGAACGCGGCGATCTCCGTGGGGCAGACGAAGGTGAAGTCCTTCGGGTAGAAGAAGATCACGCGCCACTTGCCGGCGTACGACTGGTTGGTGACGGTCTCGAAGTAGTCCTCGGGCTGCTGGGCGTTGACCTCGCGCAGGTCACCGCCCTTCAGAGCGGTGAGCTCGAAGTCGGGAAACTGGTCTCCGATGGTGAGAAGTGCCATGTGATCCTCCTGGGATTAGGCCGCTGTGGAACGGACATCTCGAACTATGCCCCACAACCTTCAACAGGTAAAGCCTAATGAGATGAAGATCACTAATAGGTCCGGCCGAATAATTGTCGACTTCTGACTATCGATATACCTACACTAATTGACATGCCTGATCAACGGTTCGTCCCGAGTGTTATGCAGCTCAGGGTATTTCTCGCGGTCGCGGAGAGGCTCCATTTCCGCGGCGCCGCCGAGGAGCTGGGAATGAGCCAGCCCTCGCTGTCCCAGGCGCTGGCGACTCTCGAGGACGGGCTGGGACTGCATCTGGTGGAACGCAGCACCAGGTCGGTGCTGGTGACCCCGGCCGGCCAGCAGCTGCTTCCGTACGCGCGGGCGGCGGTCGGTGCGATGGACGCCGTCGCCGATGTCGCGGCGGGCGGTGGGGGACCGTTGTTCGGTCCACTGCGTATCGGGGTGATCCCCACGGCGGCACCGTATCTCCTGCCCGGGTTGCTGCCGGCGCTCGCCGAGCGATTCCCGAAACTGCGTCCCCGGATCGTGGAGGACCAGACGGCCAGGCTCGTCGAAGGGCTGCGTAGCGGAGCCATCGACCTGGCGATCATGGCGGTCCCGACGGACGCCGCGGGAATCGTGGCCATACCGCTCTACACCGAGCGGTTCGCCCTTCTCGTTCCGGCTGATCACGAGCTGGCCGGAGCGGAGGGCATCTCGCCGGACGTGCTCGTCGACCAGCCGCTCCTGCTGTTGGACGAGGGCCATTGTCTGCGAGACCAGACGGTGGACCTGTGCCGTCGGGTCGCGGTCCCGGTGCTGGGCCGTGAGGAGTCGCGGGCCGCCTCGCTCACCACGGCGGTGCAATGCGTCGCGGGAGGACTCGGGGTGACCATCGTGCCCGAATCCGCGGTCCGTCCGGAGACCCGCGATCCGGGGATCGGCGTCGCGATGTTCGCCGATCCCTCCCCGGGGCGCACGATGGGGCTTTTCCTGCGGACGGCCACCGCGGCCGACGAGGCCTACGCGGAGTTCGGTGACGTGGTCACCGAGGTCGCGAGCCGGGTCTTCGGCGCTCAGCCGGTCTGACCGGCCGTGGCCTCGCACCCGGCGGGCACGGTGTCGGACAGCGCCTCGAGCCGGCTGACCGCGCGCAGGTAGCGCGACCGCAGCGCCTGTGTGCGGGCGATCCACTCACGTTGGAACGCGACGAACTCCGCCCGGCCGCGCGGCGTCTCCACGGGGATCGGGTCGAGCCCCCACTGCGACAGGTCGTAGGGCGAGGAGCGCATGTCGATCTCGCGTGCGGCGAAGGCGGCCCGGAGCGAGTCGAGCAATAGTTCCCCGGGGGCGCCGGCCTCCAGTGCGGCCGTGTACGCGTAGATGTCCATCCCCGCGTGCAAGCAGGCCGGTTGCTCGTTGTGGAGCTGCTCGTGACGGGTGAGGGTGCGCTCGTTCCTCGGTCTGGCCTGCTCGGTGAAGAACCGGAAGGCGTCGAAATGCGTGCATCGAAGGCGTGATCGGCGCACCACGTCGTCGATCTCCTTCCGGGACACCCGTAGGGGCACGGATCCGTGCCTGGTGCCCTCGGCCCCGGTGCGATAGAGCATCGCCCATTCGTGGAGGCCGAAGCATCCCGTCGCACCGGGTCGGGAGGCGGTGGCGGCGACGATGTCGCGCGTGCGGAGCAGGCGGCTGCCACCGCGCTCCAGGACGGAATCCGGGTGGACGATCAGCCCCGTGCGTCCGTGGAGTGTGGCGCGCCGATAGTGGCGCCACTGTCCCCGCGGATCGTGGTGTGCGTTCTCGAGGAGGACACCGGGCCCGGGATGCCACCGGCGGATCGTACCGACGCTGGTCCGGTAGTAGGTGAACAGGAAGTCGACGACGGGGTGCGGGGTGCCGCGCCGGCGCCGGTCGAGATGGTCGCGCGTCAGGGAGTCGACGGCGTCATGATGACGACGTTCCCGCTCCCGCCACAGTCGCTCCGGGAGCACGACGGGGGAGAGGGGCCGGTCATCCCCGTCCTCCGACCGCGCGGTCACGTCCGCCTCTTCTTCTTCGGCCGGTGCACCCGCGAGCGCGCCGGACGTCGCGTCGTGTCCCGCGGGGCGGGTTGACGGCGTTGACGGGGCACCGCGATCTCGGGGCCGAAGAGCTCGTCGAGACGGGATCCCGAGGTGGCTGCGTCGGCGTTGATCTTCTCGACCGCCATGCCGGCGTTCCGGGCCTGCTCCACCATGCGGGCGGCGTCGGCGGGCCGCACAACCGCGGCGACTGTTCCGGCGGCGGAGCCGGCGCGGCCCGTTCGTCCGGAGCGGTGCACGAGGTCCGGGGTCGAGTGCGGAGGGCCGACGTGGATGATGTGCCCGATGTTCTCGAGATCGAGACCTCGCCCTGCCAGGTCGGTCGTGACGAGAACCCGGACCGCTCCCGTGGTGAGTTCACCGAACGCGGTCGCGCGCCTGGACGGGGAGGCCGAGCCGGACACCCCGGAGGCGGGGACGCCGGTCGAGGCGATCGAGGCACGCAGGGGCTCGACCGCGTCACGCCTGGCCACGAAGAACAGTGCGCGTCGGCACCGGGCCGCCAGGGAGGTGGCACACGCCTCGGGGTCGGTCGTGGTGAGGACGATGAGGCGCCGCGGATTGTTGGCGTCGTCGGCCGTGTGGGCGCCGGTCGGCGCCGGGGTGCCTGGACGGCTTTCGGGTCCGCCGCTGCCTGCCCCGTGGGGGTCGGTGGAGACGCGATGGATTCGAAGGTCCGGACGACGACGACGAAGTTCGGTCTCGACGTCGGCGTCCGCGGTGGCGGTGGCCGCGACCAGGGTGGCGTCTGCGCACCTGTCCAACAGGGCCGCCGTCTGGTCGCGGAACGAGGGGTCCAGGAGCTGGTCGACTTCGTCCAGTACCACGATCCGGATGTCCGTGCTGCTGAGGACTCCGCTGGCCATGAGGTCCATGAGCCGGCCCGGGGTGCCCACCGCGATGTCGACCGGAGCGACGAGCGAGCGCTTGTCCCGGCCGAGGGGCTGACCGCCCACGAAGCCTGCTGTGCGCAGTCCCGCACCGGCGCCGACCACGCCGATCACCTCGTCTGTCTGGAGGGCCAGCTCCCTGGTGGGCGAGACGACGATCGCACGGGGGTGCCCCGGCGTGCTCGGCGAGCCGCTGATCAGGTGGACGAGTCCCACGGCGAAGACCAGTGTCTTGCCGGAGCCGGTCGGGGCGACGGCGAGCAGATCCCGTCCGTGGACGGCATCACCCAGTGCCGCGGCCTGGATGGCGCTGGCCGGGCCCCTGACGATCCTCGAGACGGCGTGCCGTACCGGGACCGCGACCTCCAGCTCGGCGAGGAGACGGTCCAGGTCGGGGCGGGTCGCGCCGACCCCGTCGAGTTCTTCCTTTCCGTTCAGACCCGGACCTCGGATCGATCTCCGCTCCACAGGGTGTGGTAGCTGCCTTCGCCGTCCGTGCGTCGGTAGGTGTGTGCGCCGAAGAAGTCGCGCTGGCCCTGGATGAGCGCCGCGGGCAGCCGCTCCGTGCGCAGTCCGTCGTAGTAGGCGAGCGCGGCCGAGAAGCCGGGGGCAGGGATGCCGGCGGTGACCGCCGTGGTGACCACTCGGCGCCAGCTGTCCACGCAGTCCCCGAGGGCCTCGGCGAAGTACGGGGCCGCGAGGAGCGACGGCAGATCCGGGTGCTGCGCGTAGGCCTCGCGGATGCGGTCGAGGAAGGTGGCGCGGATGATGCATCCGCCGCGCCAGATGGTGGCGAGGTCACCCCGGGCCACGTCCCACCCGTGCTCGACGCTGGCTGCGGTGATCTGGTCGAAACCCTGCGCGTAGGCGATGATCTTCGAGGCGTACAGGGCCTTGCGGACGTCCTCGACGAAGTCCGCCCCGGTCTCCGAGGGGGTGGAGACCGCCCCTGCGGGAAGTGCCCGGCCGGCTTCGCGCTGGGGGATCGAGCTCGACAGTGCCCGGGCGAACACGGCCTCGGCGATACCGGTGACCGGAACGCCGAGATCCAACGCGGACTTGACCGTCCAGCGACCCGTTCCCTTCTGCCCGGCACGGTCCACGATCACGTCGACGAGCGGTCCGCCGGTCGTCGCATCGACCTGGGCGAGCACCTCCGCGGTGATCTCGATGAGGTACGAGTCCAGTTCGCCGGTGTTCCACTCCCGGAACACCTCGGCCATGGGGCCCGGCTCGATTCCGGCCACGCCGCGCAGCAGGTGGTAGGCCTCTCCGATCAGCTGCATGTCGGAGTACTCGATGCCGTTGTGGACCATTTTCACGAAGTGGCCCGAGCCGTCCTCGCCGATGTGCGTGCAGCAGGGGGTCCCGTCGACCTTCGCCGAGATCGACTCGAGCATCGGACCCACGACCTCGTAGCTCGACGCCGGGCCTCCGGGCATGATCGACGGACCCTCGAGGGCGCCCTCCTCGCCGCCGGAGATCCCGGCACCGATGAAGCGGATACCGCGCTCGGCCATGGCCTTCTCGCGTCGGATCGTGTCCGTGTAGAGCGAGTTGCCGCCGTCGATGATGATGTCGCCCTCGTCGAATACCTCGGCCAGGGACTCGATCACCGCGTCGGTGGGGGCACCCGCCTGGACCATGACCAGTGCACGTCGCGGGGAGCGAAGCGCCGCCGCGAACTCCTCGATGGTCTCGGTCCGGACGAAATCCCCGTCCGAGCCGTGCTCGTCGAGGAGGAGATCGGTCTTGGCGGCAGACCGGTTGTGCACGGCCACCGTGTACCCGTGCCGGGCGAAGTTCCGGGCGATGTTCGAGCCCATCACGGCGAGCCCAGTGACCCCGATATCGGCGGTTCCGGTCGTATCGGCGGCGGTCTGCGCGTCCTCGCGCTCAATACTCATGACACCCAGCGTAGTCGACGCCGTCCGCGGTGGCGGACCTGCGGTGATGACGGAATCGTCCCCCTTTCCGGCACTGAGAGGAATCTGTGAACTAACTGACAGGTCACGGATGCACTCAGTGCAAACTTTGCAGTTCGGGGGCTGATTTCCTTGGAGCTTCGCGGGGGTGTGTTGTAACACTTAATACCGGGCCGAGTGACTGGCGCCACGGTGGTACGGGGGGATCGGACCGCTGTGGTGCGCCATCCAGATGGATGTCGGCTGCACACAAGTGGGGATTCACACAAGGGGGAATATCAGATATGACCAGGTCCATGCTGCCCGGGCAGATGGTCGGCACACGCACGGTGTTCGAGGACACCACCGAGATCCTCGGTGGTTTCCGGGCCGGATATCCGAAGTTCTACTCGATCGCCGATCTCGGGACGCAGTCGCGTCGCCGGTGGGTCCCGCTCGAGAACGCCGTCGACGGCGGGCGGGTGGAGATGATGTTCCGCAACTACTTCGCGGACTCCGGCGACAAGCGCTTCGCCACCTATCTCGTGGCCGAGGCGTTCACGCACGGGGTTCTCGGCCGGGCGGTGGCCAGCTTCGTCACCATCGGTCGCGTCTGGGATACGGGTGCGGAGAACATGGCCGTGCGGACGGACATCGAGGGCGGACTCGACTGGGCCGGCGTCCGTGACACCCGGCTACGGGTGCTGCCGGACGATTCGTGCGCGGGTTCTCCCGGCACCATCGTGCTGCCCTGCGAGAAGGCGCTCGCCCAGTGGCTCGCCTGTCGGGCCCGGGGCACCCTGTCGGACGTGTTCGCAGGGCTGGCGGAGGTCTCCAACTGCAGCGAGGAGACGCTGTGGTCGATGGCGGGTGAGAGCGTCCTCGGTGCCGCCACCATCGTCCCGACTTTCGCCGACACCAGTCCGGAGATCGGGTACCGCCGCGGTCAGCTCGTCCTCCAGGCGCTGCACGACGCGGGCCTGGCGGTCCGCAAGCGCAGCCGACTGCCCCGTACACCGGGATCGGGCCCGATCCCGGTGCGTGACAGAGGTTGGCGCTCGGTCCGCTGACACGAGACCGCCCACCGGGCCGGCTCAACGACTGATCGTCGCAAGACCGCCGAGCGGTCGTTGTAGGGGTAACGTCCGGGAGGTAATCGCCCGGATCTCCCGGGCCGGGAGGAAGAGGTACGGATGACCGAGTCGAGCACCGATGTCATCACGATGGTCCGCGAGCACGCGGGACGGGGTTTCGGAGGCGGTATCGGATTGGAATACGGCGAGGTCGGGCCGGACGAGGTCGTCGCCACCGTGAAGGTCGGGCCACACCTCTTCCAGCCCTACGGCCTGGTCCACGGCGGTGTCTACTGCGCGATCGCCGAGGAGGTGGCGAGTGTGGCCGGGGCGGTCTGGCTCGGCGGTGAGGGCAGGGTCGTCGGTGTCAACAACTCCACCGACTTCCTCCGTTCCGTCACCGAGGGCACGATCACCGCCACGGGGACCCCTGTCCACCGCGGACGCTCCCAGCAGCTGTGGCGGGTGGAGATGACCGATGACCGGGATCGGTTGCTCGCGGTGGGACAGGTCCGGCTCGCGAACCTCCAGTAGGCGAGCGCCGTAGCTTCTCTGCCCGGGTCGCAGACCGGCGGGCCGACGAGTGGCTATCGCGCCTGCTCGGATTCGGGTTCGGCCCGCTCCGCCGTACGGAGCGCCTCGGCCTCGTCCGCGGCGACCCTCTCGATGGCCTGCCGGGCGTAGACCCACTGCTTGGTCGAGGTGAGCTGCGATCGGTGATCGCCGCCCATGTGCATGCCCCACGAGAACATGGTGGTGACGCGGTTCTTGAAGCCGATGAGGTACGCGAGGTGGACGATCAGCCACATCACCCAGGCGATGAAGCCAGAGATCTCGATCCGGCCCATCTTCACCACGGCGCTGTAGCGGGAGACCGTGGCCATGGATCCCTTGTCGAAGTACTTGAAGGGCGGCCTCTCGGCCGGGGTCCGGCCCTTCTGCACCTCGTTGATGATCTGCTTGGCGGCGTACTTGCCGCCCTGGATGGCCACCTGGGCGACGCCCGGGAGGTTGTCCAGGCTCATCATGTCGCCCACCACGAAGATCTCGGGATGTCCGGGCAGCGAGAGGTCCTTGCCCACCAGCACGCGGCCCGCCCGGTCGATCTCGGCGTCGGTCTGGTCGGCGAGCTGCTTGCCCAGCGGGCTGGCCTTCACGCCGGCGGACCAGATTTTGCAGGATGCCGCGATCCGCCGGACGGATCCGTCCGGATCCTTGACCTCGATGCCGTTGTAGTCGACGTTCGTGACCATGGCGTTGAGCTGGACCTCGACGCCCATCTTCTCCAGTCGGGCGCGTGCCGCGTTGCCGAGCTTGTTGCCGAACGGGGGCAGCACGGCCGGAGCGGCGTCCAGCAGGATCACCCGGGCGGAGGCCGGGTCGATGCGCCGGAAACTGTCCTTGAGCGTGTGCTGCGCCAGTTCGGCCACCTGGCCGGCCATCTCGACGCCCGTGGGGCCCGCGCCGACGATGATGAACGTGAGCAGCCGCTTGCGCTCCTCCTCGTCGTCGATCACCTCGGCCTGCTCGAAGCAGCCCAGGATGCGGCTGCGTAGCTCGAGCGCGTCGTCGACCGTCTTCATCCCGGGTGCCCAGCGCTCGAAGTGATCGTTCCCGAAGTACGACTGGTTGGCGCCGGCGGCGACGATCAGACTGTCGTACTCGAGATCGAACGAGATGTGGCCCGCGGTGGCGTGAACCCGCTTGTCGGCCACGTCGATCTTGTTCACATCTCCCAACACCACGGTCGCGTTCTTCTGATCGCGCAGGATCAGCCGGGTGGGCGGGGCGATCTCGCCGACGGACAGGATGCCGGTGGCCACCTGATAGAGCAGCGGCTGGAAGAGGTGGTGGCCGGTCTTGGCGATCAGCGTCACATCGACATCGGCCTTCTCCAGCTGCTGGGCGGCGAACAGTCCGCCGAAGCCGGAGCCGATGATGACGACGCGGTGCCGGCGGGACCCCGGAGCGGCTGCGGGGTCCTGGTCGATTGCGGGCTCGGTCATGGCGGCTCCTGAGAGGCGGTGTCTGGGGCGGGGCGCGGTGGCCTCATCGGTGAACAGGCCCGAACACCTCGTGTGCGGGCACGGCTTCCAAGGATAGTGGCCCGCCTTACAGCGCGCACGGGTAGGCGGCACCTTCCATGCCGGGTGCCCCCGCCGCGCCTGGCGGACGGTGAGCGCTGGCGACGGTACCGTCCTGGTTCAGGCGATCCCAGCGAGGAGGTACCGGTGGTCAGAGTGGAGCCGCAGACCGTCGACCTGGAGCGTTGGCCCGCCCTGGCTCCGCCCGCCAGGGGCGGGGGTGGTGGCGCCGGACTCGTCGCCCAGGCGCTGCGCCGGGCGGCCCGTGACCTCGGGATGCGAATCGACTACCCGGATGCCTCCGCCGCGGGGGAATACGACGCCGAGGTGCGTGTGGTCCTCCGCGAGCCGGACCTCTTCTGGGCGCGGCTGGCGTCCTCGGGGGTCGTGGGGCTCGGTGAGTCCTACATGGCGGGGGAGTGGGCCACCTCTGATCTCTGTGCCGCCGTCGTGAGGCTCGCGCCGTGGATCGCGGCGCACCCGGACTGCGCTGACCCTGGGGAGCGGGCCTACGGCCGCGACGGTCGCGGCGCCCGCGAGGGTCGCGGGGTGTCGGGAGGGCGCCGTCGTGAGCGGAAGTCGCCGATCTCGCTCGAGGATTCGGTCCCCGGCTCTCTGACGTCTCTCTACACCGACGAGACCATGTCGACGTCCGGAGCGCTCTTCGCCTCCGGTGCCCGCACCAGGACGCGGCTCGAGGACGGCACCGACCTCGTGCACTTGGAGGCTCCGGCGTCGCCGCCCGGGCGTAGCGATCTCGGTGACGCACAGAGACGGTCGGCCGACACCCTGCTCACGCTCGCGGGGGTGGCCGAGGGGGCGCGGGTACTGGTGGCGACGCCCGGCTGGGGCGAGCTGCCGATGCGGGCGGCCGAGCGCGGGGCCCACGTCCGGACCATGACGGGCTCCACCGAGAGGCTCGCCGCACTCGGATCGAGGCTTGCCGCGGCCGGACTGGAGGACAGCGTCTCCTTGTACCTCGGGAGCCCGTCCGAGGCCGGGGGATCCGTTGACGCCGTGGTGGCGGTGGACCCCGGCGTCGATTCCGGGCTCGCGGGGATCGTTGAGGTGCTCCGGGTGGCGGACCGGCTGCTGGAGCCCGGGGGGCGGCTGGCTGTGCACGTGGTGGCCTGTCCGGCCCGCCCGGAGCCGGCGCTGGTCGAACTCGCCGCCTGGCGCGCAGCGTACGTCTGCGACGCGGGGCCGGCGCCGGCGTGGGCGGACATCGGTGAACAGATCGCCCGGACCTCCGGACTCCGGTTGCGCGGCCGGGTCGATGCCACCGCCCATCACGCCGAGACCGTCCGGTTGTGGTCCGACTCCTTCGCGCTCAGGGGCAGGGATGCGGCCGCGTTGGGGTTCGATGCGGTCTATCGCCGCATGTGGGCGTTCCACCTCGCCGCGATGGAGGCGGAATTGCGTAGCGGGTGGGTGGAATCGATGCAGGTGCTGGCGGAGGCCGCACCCTCCGCCGCCGGACGCCCGACGCGACCTGCGCCGTAGGGTCTGCGCATGTCGAACATTCTCACCCCGGTCGCGATCTGGTTCGGACGTCTGGACGCGACGCGCGAGAACTCCTCGCTCGTGGTGCGAGTCGACTCCTGGATGTCCAGGGGCTCCCGCGGCCGACTCCCGCTTCTGCGGGTGGCCGGGCTCCCCACCCTGACCCTCCACGTGCCCGGGCGCAGGAGCCGTGCCATGCGCAGTACGCCGCTGCTGTGCGCTTCGTGGAACAACGGGCTGATCATCATCGGCTCCAACTGGGGAGGGGAGAAGACCCCGGCCTGGGTGCACAATCTCCGCGCCGCCGCTCCGGGCACGGTCGGGATCGACGTCTACGGCGCGCGCCTACCGGTCGATGTCGCGGAGCTCTCGGGGGACGACCGCGATTCGGCGTGGGCGGCGGCGGTGAGTGTGTGGCCGAACTATGCGCTCTACGCCGGACGCACGGCCCGACGGCTGCCGATCTTCCATCTCACTCCGCGACTGTGATCCCGGCCGCCGTGGCAGCCGACCGGAGCGGCTCGCGGTCTGCTCGCAGTGGGTGTTTCAGGGACGCCGGGCCACCATGTTCATGGCGGTGGCGGTCAGGACCGGGTCGCCGTCCTGGTTGACCAGTGTGACGTCGGTCGTGAGTATCCCCCGGTCGGGCTTGGTGCGGGATCGACGCACTCCGGTGGTCTCGCACTGCAGGGTGAGCCGGTCGTCGGGGCGGAGCGGCCTCACCCAGCGGAGTTCGTCGACACCGGGGGAGGCCAGGCTGGCCACGCTGGTGAGGTAGTTGTCCGCGAACAGTCGCATCATGAGTGCCGCGGTCTGCCAACCGCTGGCGATCAGCCCGCCGAAGGGCCCCTCGGCGGCGGCCTCCGGGTCGGTGTGGATGCTCTGGGGGTCGTACCGGCGTGCGAACTCCATGATCTCCTCGGCGTTCACCGACTCCTCGCCGAAGCTGTAGCGGGCCCCCTCGGTGTAGTCCTCGAGATACCTGTCGTCGATCGGGGTGGAGAACTCGTCGAACGTCTCGACTTTCATGCCTGCTCCTCGTGTCGCGTATATAGACTTTGAGTTAATCACCATTCACCGACTGGAAGGGCGGAGATGGCCTACTTCGAACGACTCGGAACCGCCCGGTTTCGACCGACCGAGCACGTGAGCGGCGCGTGGGACGAGGCGATGCAACACATCGGCCCCGCCCTCGGTCTGCTCGTTCACGCCGTCGAGGTGGATCTGGCGGCCCGACGCGACGATCCCATGATCATCTCCCGTCTGTCCTACGAACTACTGGGATTGGTGCCGATGGAGGCGGTCGAGGTGGGCGTCGAGGTGATCCGGCCGGGGCGGACCATCGAACTGGTCGAGGCCACCTACGCTCATGGTGATCGCACCGGGATCCGGCTGCGGGCCTGGCTGCAGCAGCCCCGCGACACGGTCGCGGTCGCGGGTGACGGATTCGACCCGATGCCCGGGCCGGCCGAGATGGCACCGTGGGACCCCACCACGGTCTGGGGCGGAGGTTACCTCGCCTCGGCGGTCGTCCGACGGATCTCGGGTGGACCCGGGCGTTCGCGTTACTGGGTGCGCACGGATGTCCCCTTGCTCGCCGACGAGGAGGTCAGCACGACCGCGCGGATGGCCGCCCTGTTCGACATCGCCAACGGCATGGCGATCCGCGCGGATCCGGCCGAGGTGCACTATCCGAACATCGACCTGTCGGCGCACCTGGTCCGCCCGCCGCAGGGGGAGTGGCTGGGCTACGACACCCGGGTCACCTTCGGCCCCGGTGGTCTGGGGCTGACCGCGAGTGTGATCCACGACGAGTCCGGCCCGCTCGGCACCATCGCGCAGTCACTCACCGTGCGTCCGTAGAGGCGTCCGGGTGGGTGCGGCCGATCCGGGTGGCGCAGTGTGTGAGCGACTGCCCGCGTGCCGGAACCGGGGCGTCTACAGCTGTCGT
This sequence comes from Candidatus Dietzia intestinigallinarum, assembly GCA_019119875.1. Lineage (GTDB taxonomy): Bacteria > Actinomycetota > Actinomycetes > Mycobacteriales > Mycobacteriaceae > Dietzia > Dietzia intestinigallinarum. Next base: position 33,933 of record DWWG01000217.1, read on the forward strand.
AGATAGCACCGCATGGTGGAGCCGCTGTCAGGGTCGGAGTCGGAGAACCCATGACGGTCGTAGAAGCGCCGCGCGTCGACGTCGTCGGAGTCGACGTTGATGTGCATCTCGCGGGCGCCCCTCGTGCGAACCTCGGCGATCGCCCGGGTGATGATCGTGGTGCCGATCCCGCCCGCGCGCAGGTCGGGGCGGACGTAGAGCTCTTCGAGCTGGGCGATGGGCCCGTCCCAGTACGGGGTGGGGCGGAGGGTGAGGAACGCGAAGCCGGCGTGGTCCTGGTCCCGGTCGCCGGCGTCGTTCCCGCCGTCGGTGCCGCTGCCCGCGCGGGGGAGGTCGGCGACGACGACGAGGACATCGTCCCGCCGCAGCAATGCCTCGAACCGCTGTGCGGCTCGGTCCGCGCTCGGGGTGGGCGAGTCGAACTCGGTGTTGAACTCGTGGAGCATCCTGCCGACCGTGGCCGCGTCCCCGGCCGTCGCGAGTCGGATGACGGGCTCGGCCCCGGGTGGGGCGTCGGCCACGGACGGCGCGTCGGCCCGGGCGTGGGGCGGCAGTGGTCGCTCCAGCAGGTGCTTCAGTCGGTCCAGGTCCTGCTTCACGGTGGCCGCATCCTCGTCGACGTCGTCGTCGGAGGTGAGTTGCCGCAGCGTGAAGACCACCTCGGCCCCGTCCGGGTGGGGCAGGACGCGAAGCGGGTTATAGACGGTGGTCCCGTCCGGAAGCGTGACCTCGTGGTCGAGGACCCCCAGCTCGTTGCGGGCGGCGAAGCGGACGCGGACACGGCCCGCCGGGGAGTCGACCACCAGATGGTCGCCATCGACCGTCGCGGCTCCGACCGCCAGGCCCGTAGCCCACTCGGGGAGGCGGCCGGGATCGCCCGCGACGGCATAGACGTCCCCGGGCGAGCGCTTGATGACGACGCTGACATGGCGGCTGCGCATGGCGAGATCCTACGTCCGGGCGGGCGGTGCAGGGAACGGCTGAACGACGGACTGTCCCGGACGCGGTGGCGGGCCGCCCGACGTCAACCCAGGAGGTACACCGCTGCGCCGAGCGCCACGGTGGCTGCGACGACGGCCGTGCCCAGAGCCCTCCCGGCCCCGCCGGGGAGCTTCGTCCCGGACAGGACGACGCCGACCGCGAGAGCCACGCGCGGTGGCGAGACGATGATGGCGTACGACCCGGCGACGTTCTGACCGGCGAGCGCGACGAGGGCGTTGGCGCCGACGTCGGATGCTACGCCTGTTGTGGCACTGGAGAACATGGCGGCCGCCCCGGTGTTGGAACCGGTGAGGTATCCACCCGCCGCCCCGACCGCGGGCGTCAGTGCCAGAGCCACATCGCCCGCACCTGACGCGAGTTGTGCCAGGTGCGACGCCATTCCGGCGGTGGCCATCACGATGCCGATCGCCATGAAGACGATCGCGTTCCCTGCGACCGGGACCCACGCGCCGACTGCCTCACGGACCAGGGGAAAGGCGTTCGACATCGCGGGAACGGACGCCCGGAGCGCGACCAGGGCGGCGATGTTCACCCATAGGGCGGGACTGTCGAGCCACGATGCCGCTTCCGGAACCAGGCCCGAGCCGAGTGCGACCGTGGCGCCGAGAATGCCCGACAGGAGGACGATGAAGGGCGCCACCGCCCGCAAAAGGTCCCGCGAGCCCCTCGGCAGAGGTCCGCCGCGGACCCGCGAGACGCCGATGAGGAACGCGATCACGGCGAGCGAGGCCACGATGCCCGCCGGGGGAGCGCCGAGAAGCATGTTGGCCGCCACGAGTGCCGACCACTGGATCACCACGACGGCGGAGCACAGGAGGGTCAGTCGAACGGTGATCCGCGGCCTGAGCACGAGGACGAGTGTCACCGTGCTCACCAGGAGCACGGGCAGGGTCAGCAGTGCCGACCAGACTCCGAGGTCAGCGAAGTCCTGGCCGCCGAGCTCCGCGGCCACCAGGGTGCCCGGGCCGAGTGATCCCCACGGCACCAGGGTCAGTCCGAGCAGTCCCGACACCACCGCCTTGACCGGCGACAGGCCGATCCGGACCAGAAGCGGGGCCGTGATCACCACCCCCAGGCCGAACCCCGTGACCGATTCCATGAAGGGGGTCAGGCCGAAGACCAGGAGGAGGATCACCGGGATCCGGTCCTCGGTGGGCCCGGCCCGCGTCAGCCAGTCGGCGATGTGGTCCCTGCTGCCCGCGGACGACATCGCGACCGCGAGTGTCACACCACCGAGGAGGATCAGAGCGACCTCGAGCACCGTCGGTCCCATCTGGTGCATCGCGGCGAGGATCTCGTCGTCGTCGGGACGGAACGCCGTCGCCGCGGCGACGATCGCGCCCACCAGGCCCGCCGCGCCGGCGAGGAGCGAGGGGACGCGCAGAGCGAGCAGGCCGAACACCAGCAGGATCGGTGCGATGGCCGCACCGGTGTGGACTAGCTCACTCACCGCACTCGTTCCGTGGTCGTCTCGGCCGCCGGATGCCGGTCGGCTCCGCTGTGCCGCTCAACCTAGATGCATCGCTCAACCTACTCGGAGCCGCCCGCACCGGGTTCGGCGGGACCCGCGTGCGTCCGGCCGGGAGCGGCAATTCCGGTGACACCGGCTGGTGCGGTGCCATACTGGCGCCATGCCAGTTCACGGGGAGTACGAGCCGAGTCCGAGCACATGGGCCGCTGATCAGGCCGAACTGATCGAGTCCTCCGGTGGCACCGAGGGCACCAGCCTCCAGGGGCGACCGGTGGTTCTTCTGACCACCAGGGGAGCCAAGAGCGGCAAGGTGCGAAAAACACCGCTGATGCGCGTGGAGCACAACGGCGAGTACGCGATCGTCGCGTCCGTGGGTGGGGCGCCCAGGCACCCGTCCTGGTACTTCAACATCGTGGCAGATCCCCACGTCGAGCTCCGGGACGGTCCCGTGAAGCAGGACATGCGTGCCCGCGAGGTGACAGGGGAGGAGAAGGCACGCTGGTGGGAGCGGGCGGTGGAGGCCTTTCCCGACTACGCGGACTACCAGGCCAAGACCGAACGCGAGATCCCGGTGTTCGTGCTCTCGCCGATGTGACGCTCCGGGGGGTGCGACGGGCAGATGAGGTCCGAGCGGACAGCACGGTGGGTGAGGTTCAACCTCGCCGTCACTCTCGTCCTGGCCGGCTGGAGCGGTGTGTACGTGGGCCGGTTGTTGGCGAGCGCACCGGGGGGCCGGGTTTCGACGGTGCTGTATCTGTGCCTGGCGCTCGCTGTGCTCGGCGCCATCTGGCGGGGAACCGAGCTCCGTCAGGAGCCGGCGGTCTTTGCCGCCGTCACCTATCTGTTGTTCGGGGCGGTTGTGGTGGGCGCGGAAGTGGTTGCCGGCGATCCCACACGAGCGGTGATCGCAGCGGTGCTGTCGCCGTTCGTGGCGATCTTCGCAGTAGCGGAACCACAGTTCCGACGGTGGATCAACCGGATTGCGCGGTACCCGGGAGGTGCCGGTGCAGGCCGGTGAACCCGCCGACCGAGCCGGGTGCCGGTCACGGTGTCCGCATCGCTGAAGTCAGTTCTCGGCGGGCTGGTTGACAAGTCGCGGTGCGAGCCGGTCAGGCGAGGGTACGGTACCTTTTCGAAGCTCGGCAGCGAGCTCGTCGGCATACGCGATGAGTCCGGTCCCGTCGATTCCGTACGGTGCCGGGTCGTCAGCGTGTCCGAGGCGCTCTGCCGCGCGTTGGAGCAACGTCAACGCTCCCTTGGTGTTGCCGCGTTGGATGTGTGTGATGCCGACGGCGAGTTGGGCCAGGCCCTGCCACATCATGCGTTCGTCGTCTGGGCAGCTCTTCCAGGCGCCTTCGAGTACCTCGTGAGCGTTGAAGGCGAGGCCTTGATCCAGCAGATCCTGGGCCCAGGCCAAGGATTCGGCGGGCGTCAGATCGAGATCATCGGGTATGCGCTCGACCCCGACGCTTCCTGGCGGTAGCGGGCGGCCGAGCTCGTCGCGGGGACGCGAGTTGCGTGCGCGTCCGTCAGCGTCTCGATCCCGTTCGATGCCAAAAGGAGTGCGCATGAGCTCATGGTCCCATGCGAGTGGGTGGGTCGGTAGGCGTCGGGGAACCCAAACTGCGTTGGACAGTCTGCGTATCAAGTTCATGCGAGTTGGAGTTTGCAGGAGCGGTGATTCTTATTAGTTGCTTCGGCGCACGTCCATTCGCCGGGCAGGAGACTCACAAAGTGCGGGGGCACTGTTCGAGTGGCGAGTTGGCGGTGTCGCGGAGGAGGATCATCTGAGGAGCCCGGAAAGATCGGTGCCGCGGGAGGGTGCCTCGTTGGTGACGTCGGTCTTCGCTGCCTGGCGAGTATGACGTTGATGAACGACGAAAGCCGTGTCTCAGTTGTTAGACACTGATCCTCGTGTCGGCACTGCTCCAACGGCTCCGATGATCGGCGTGGTCGGCCAGCAGCGGGGCGCGACGACGGTTGCCGGGTCCAGCGCGTTGAGCATCAGGTCCACGGTCTGGGGATCGGCGTACAGCGCGGCGTGATCGGCGCCGTTCTGTTGACACGTGTCCTGAAGGACGTGTGTCGTTACGTTCGGGTAGTTTCCTGTGGGAAAGCTCATGGCAGGCGGCACCAGCCCGTCAAAGACCGAGGCGATCAGGGTGTATCTGGTGCCACCGTGGAAGGGCGAGCCCCCGGCAAATAGCCTCTGACCTGCGGGGGAGTGTTCGTTGATGTCGATCAGTGACGGGAAGGGCATCGGTAGTGGGCCGTCGGGGAGGTTGCGTGAGTTCTCTGCAGCCAAGCCCTCAAGGTCCACCACTGCCGCCAGCGAGGCCAGACCCGGGAGACCTGCTTCCGCGGTCCCACCGGCGAAGCCACCGATCGAGACCACAGCGTCGACCCGGCCCGGGCGGGTTACTTTGGCCAGGTGCATTCCCACGGTCACGCCCTGGGAGTGGCCCACCACATCGGCCTGCTCGGCCCCTGTCGCATCGAGAACGCGGTCAAGGTAAGTGGTCATTTCGTTGACGTGGTCGGTCATGCGTTGGCTCGCGCCAATTCCGGGGAACAGCGGGCTGGCGCCGTAGGTGGGCGCGAACACGCAGTAGCCCTCGTTGAGTAGCGACGGCGCGATCGTGCCCCAGTTGTTGACCCCGTTGGCGCCCGTTCCGTGGAGGAGGATCACCGGACGTGGGTGTTCAGGGGAGGGCTGGCAGGACCAGTCGTCGACGCCGGGCCACGGTTGCTCTGGGTGCGTGATCTGGTAGATCCCACCCACTTCGGCGGTATAGGAGACCGACTGGGGCGGCCGAGTTGCGGGGTCGGTTGCCGAGGCGATGGGTGTGCCGACCAAAGAGGCGGCTGCTGCGGCCACAACCGCGACGAAGGCGACGGTGAAGCGGGCACGAGGCATCAAGTGTCTCCTTCTCGGCGCCCATCAGCGCAATGTGGTTGGTGTCACCCTATTCGGCAGCGCTCATTCGTGGGGCAACTACCGTGTGCCCGGCGAGTTCGCTTGGTAGGGCGCTACTTCTGCCGTGACGCGGGACAAGTAGCCGTCGCGAACACTGGAAATCGGGTGGTCCTAGCAGACGAGGTGGGCGCCGATCCTCGCATCGATATAGCGCCGCCGCAGGTGAGGGTCGTTTACTGCGGAGTCGCCGCGGCCCGCTAATTTTGATGCAGCTCCATGGCGAGGGTGCCTCGCCGATCCCATTCCCGGCGCATTTGGTTCCTCCGAGCAGCTCGGGCGGGGTCGGACGACGCCGGTGCGCAGGTTCGGGCGCGTGGTCAGGTGGGGTCGCAGGAGTCCGGCGAAGGGGTCAGGCACGTTGGTGGGGCGCGGGCCAAGCGCGATGGTCATACCGTCAGGGCGGTCGGAGGCGTCGGAGACTTGCAGGGTGATAGTTCTGGCGACAGACCAAAACTGATCAGGTGTCGGGTTCTGGGTGGTCGAGTTCGTAGGGTCGGCCGGGATTGGGAGGACTACGTGCGGCCGGAACAGCAGAAATTCGCCAGCTGAGGAGATCCGCGCCGTCCCTATTCGCGTGTGCGACGCTCACCCGTTTGTGGCATCGATACCCCGGGTCACCACTGCGGTTCGACGACAAGCCACGTTACGACGCCTTCTACCGCCCACAGTGCGTCGTTGGTGTCGCTCAGGCCCTCGCCGTTCTCCACTCGTCCTTCTTCTAGCAGAGCGGCCGGGTGCTTGACCGCTGCCTCGTATGCGACTTCCGCTTCCGAGCCGGTGAGTATTCCGCATAGGCCCGATGGGTATTTCGGCTCCATAAAGTCTGACGGAGGAGGCCCTGGCCATGTGGGTACGTCGTCGACAGTCAGGAAGGTGTCGACCATGCCCGGCTGGCAAGCTATCACCTGCTCTGGGACTGCTCGCTCTTGCGCAGCCTCCGGTGACGATGGGCCTGAGGTTGAGGTCGAGGTGGCCGCAACTGGAGATGTGCCGGAAGCGTCAGAGCTACTGCAGCCTGCGAGGAGCGTCACCCCTACCAGGCCAGCGCCGACAACCACTGCATTGCGTTTGAGCATGCCATCCTCTCTCGCCTGATCAGACCGCGTCGATATAGAACCAGCGTCCCAGATCACCGCCGGTCAAAGTGCGGACCAATCGTTGATCCGCCCACCGCCCTCGTATAATCGCGCTGGCCAGCGGGTTCCGAGGTGTCGGGGTCTCGGTGGAGTTCGGGGTAGGCGCTCTAGTGGGTACCGCTGATGGATGCGTGTCGCTCGGTTGTCTGAGCTCTGTATCCGAATTGGGTTGCCGCGATCGCTGGGGGAATGCTGCGAATCAGTTCGCGCATGGCGCCCACTGGGATATTTGGTTGGCGGGGCGGTGTTCATGTTGGGCCGAAGTGCGATGAGCGCGGCCACTGGGTCGGCGAGCGGACGTCCTGATCGCCGCAGCGGGTGCAGGTCAGTCGGGGGTCGTCGATTCCTGCGCAGCCAGTGCAGATGGCCTGGTTGCCTGAAAGGCCGGGCAGAAGCCGATCCGGCGTCAGGCAGCGCGGACACGATCCGCGTCGGCGGGTGGCCTGTTGATAGCAACGGCGGCAGGCGAAGCCCTCGGGCCAGCGCACGCCGCGATGCCGGCCTTCGCCGTCGCATCGCGTGCAGTGGTACTTCGATGTGTCAGCCATGGGGGCGCCACCTGGGGTGGGCGCTTAAGCCGGTGGGCCGGGTCGGTGGATGTGGGCCCGTTTTGGGCGCAGCGGACCATCAGCTGCGGGGGATGCGTCGGTGGCCGTGGCGGTTCGCCGGGATGAAGCGGCGTCGGGGCAGTTCGGGGAGGGGCCGAGTTCGCGCAATCTACAACTCGGAATCGTGGAATTTACATAATGTAGATTATCGGCACTTCGGGTGGCTGCGGAAAGGGCGGCACGGCCCGGTGTCGGCCCGGTCGAGCCGCCCGGTGCCGCCCGGCGCCTCCCGGCGTGCTGGGCCCGACCCTCTCGGTGCGTCGGATCCCTGTTGCCGCGGCCGGCGCCGATCCCGACCGCGATCAGCACGGCGACACACCGACCCCACGGGTGGGCCGGCACCCGGCGTGCACACCAGAACGTCTGCATCCGACCACCGGATCCGGACCCTGTACCGGTTGCCGCCCCGCGTCCCCGCCGCTTCGCTGCACGGGTACGAAACGTCACTGTGACGTTATGGAGGCGGAAAGGTGGGCGTCGTGTGGGTCCGAGAGGCGGATCACCGCGCGGATGGTCCGGGGGCTACACGCCGTGGACGGCGCCTACTCGTGAGGCTTCGAGTCGAAGCGTCGGCCAGTCTGCGAGGTCACGGAGGAGCTGCCGGTCATGGGTGGCCACGATGACGGCACAGTCCGCCCGTGCCAACGCCTCGGTGAGAGCGTCCACCAGCCCGAACGACAGGTGGTTCGACGGTTCGTCCAGGATCAGCAGCTCAGGCCTCCGGGCCAGGCACAGGGCCAGATGAAGCCTGCGCTGTTGCCCCTGCGACATGCTGCCCACGCGATTTCCCGCAACGCCCGCCTCCAGCAACCCTGTCGATGTCAGGCCCGGAGCCTCGGAAAGGCCCGACCGCTCGAGATGGTCCCGGTAGAGCTCGACCCCCGTACGCCCGATGTCCCAGTCCGGGATCTCCTGCGAGAGGATCGCCACCCGGGCGTCCGGGCGATGATCGACCGACCCGGAATCGGGATGGAGCCGACCCGCGAGCACCCCGAGGAGCGTCGATTTGCCGGCACCGTTCGGCCCGGTCACCAGGAGCCTGTCACCCGTGTCCACCGTGAAGGCCACCGGGGTCTCCAGGCGGTCGGTGACCCGCGGCGTGTCGCATGTGAGAATCCGGCGCCCGGATGCCACCCGCCAGTCGGGCCACCGGAACTCGGGCGGGGGCACCGGGACGGAGATGCGGTGCGCCTCCACCTCCTCGCGTCGACGGTTGAACGCCTGAACGGTGCCCGCGGCGCGGGTGGCCCGCTCATGCCGGCCGTGGCCCTTCTCCGGACGCCACGAGTCCCGCAGCCTGCTCCGGGCGACCTCGGCGGACCGCACCAGGCGCCGGTGCTCCTCGATCTGATCGGCGTGGGCCTGTTCCCACTGCGCCCGGTCGCGTCTGCGCCCCTCGATCCATCCCTCGTAGCCGCCGCCGTACAGGCGTGGCCTGTCGTCCTCGTGGGGGTCCAGGTCGAGGAAGTCCGTGGCGACGTCGCGCAGGAGCGCGCGGTCGTGGCTGGCGACGGCGAGTCCCCCCGGGTGATTCCTCAGTCGGTCGGTCAGGAACTCCACACCGGACGCGTCGAGGTGATTGGTCGGCTCATCCAGGAGCAGGAGCTCGTGTCCCGCGCCGAGCACGCAGGCGAGGCGAACCCGGTACCGCTGCCCCACCGACAGTGTCGCCAGGGGACGGTCGCGTTCGGAGCACGCCGACAGCCCTGCGAGCGCCATGTCCACACGGCGATCGGCGTCCCAGGCGTCCAACGCGGTCGCCAGGTCGAGCGCGTCCGCATAGTCGCCCTCGGCACCGGGCCTGCCGTGTGCAAGCGCGTCGGCCGCGCGGTCGAGGCTGGTGAGTGCGGCGAGTGACGGAGCGATCTCCGTGGCGATCTGGTCGCCGACCGTCCGCTGCCCCGACGCGTCCAGGTGCTGCTGGATCACCCCGACGTCCCCGGTCCGGGAGACGGTGCCCGCATCGGGTGTGAGGTCCCCGGAGAGGACCCTGAGCGCGGTGGTCTTGCCGCGCCCGTTCTCGCCGACCAGCGCCAGGCGGGAGCCGGCGGATACGGTCAGGTCCATACCGGTGAGAACACGTCTGGGCCCCAGGGTGACGCCGACGCCGGAGAGACGGAAGTGGGCGCGGGAACCCGCGCGAGAATGGTGGTGAGTGGAAGTGTCGTGCACAGTGCCTTCTTCGGCTCGTCGTGGAGCCGGGCAGCACTCGATCAGCCGCCCGGCGGATAGCCAGTGGACGGCGCGCTGAGAAGGTCAGAAGGAGGTCTCGGCCGCCGTCAGCGGCGGGACCAGGGCTTCATGGTGATGGCACCGGGATACATGCCGATCAGGCTACGCCTGTCCGATCATTCGCGCATCCTCAGCTCGTCGAGCTCGCGACGGTACAGCTCGGTCAACCCGTCGATGTGGGCCCGGTCCCAGCGGGGGCTGATGTGCTTTGTGCAGTTGGCGTCGGCTGCCACCAGGTCGACGAGGAATATGCGTTCCACCCGGCCGGCGTAGCGCTTCTCCCCCATCCGCCTCAGTTCGTCGGTGAGGTCCGGGTCCGCATCGGGTTCGAGCACTCTCGCGTGGCCGAAGACCTTCAGTCGTGCCCGTCTCGGGTAGTCGATGAAGAACAGGCACACCCGGCCGTCCCGGTCAACGTTCCCGGTCGAGACGTAGTGCCTGTTCCCCGGGAAGTCGACCCAGGCCAGGGAGGTGGGCGTGGGGACGTGAACGAATCCGGCGGGGCCGCCGCGGTGTTGGACGTACGGCCAACCGGACTCCGTGACGGTGGAGAGGAAGAAGTGGTCCGCCCTCCGGATCTGTGCGATGTCCGTGGGGGTCAGCTCGAACTCCCCGGTCTCCCGGGGGTGGTTGGCGCCGACTTCCTCCTGGCGGGCGCGGACGGCCGCGCCGAATGCGATCTCCGGATACTGATTGACGGCCATGCGTCAACTGTAGTTGACGATTGTGGGTTCGTCAATGTAGGTTGACTCCAGGTGCGGGAACTCATGACGAGGTGAGGCATGTGGAGACCAGGATCGACCCCGGGGACGACTCCCCGGTCGGTCGGCTCGCCGCGATCGCCGAGGCCAAGGCGCGACTCGCCCGGGAAGAGGCGGCAGCCGTGAGACATGCCAGACTGCACGGGATGAGCTGGGCGGAGATCGGCGGGATCATGGGCGTCAGCAAGCAGGCGCTGCACAAACGATTCGGAAGGAAAACCTGACCGCGGATGCCAACGACCCGGACTGGAGAGAGACTTCGACCACTCGTGACGCTGGCTCCCAGCGCACCCCGGTTACCCGGCGCGTTCAAGGCCGGCCTGACCGTGGGCCTGTGCCTGTCGGTCCCCTACCTGCTCGGCAGGTTCGAACTCGGACTGCTCACGGTGACGGGGACGTTCGCGGTCCTCTACGCGTCTGCGGCACCCCTGCGCCGACGAGCGGTCACCGTCGCCGGGATCGGACTCGGGCTGGTGGCGTCGACGAGCCTCGGTGCCTTCACCGCCGGCTCCACCTTCGCCTTTGCCTGTGCGGCGGTGCTGTTGGCGATGGTCAGCGCCGGCCTGTGCCTCGCGCTGCGTGTCGGGCCGCCGGGATCGTATTTCCTGGTCCTGTGCGCCGGCATCGCCAACCTGTTGGTCCGGGAGCACGGGACCGAGCCGGCTCTGATCCCGGCCATGACGGCGGTCGGGGTGGTGGTGGCGTGGCTGGTCACCATGTGTGAACTCCTGCCGGATCCGCGAAGACCCGAGCGCAAGGCTGTCGAGGCGGCCCGCGCGGCCGTGGCGTCCTACGTCGCCACCGAGCCCGGCCCCGATGGCCGCCCGCAACACCGCGCGGCAGCACACGCGCTCGCCGCAGCCGAGGAGGCGATGGCCGAAGGCATGTGGCGACCGTCCCGTGCCCTGGCAGCGGAGCTGGAGGCCGCACACGATCAGTTCACCGAGCGGGCTGCGCGGGCGAGTCTTCACATCGTTCCCGGCGAGGAGACGGCCTGGGACCCCCGGAACCCGGATGCCGGACGGTGGCTGACCGGGGATCCCGGCGGCGCCGACGTGGAGATGCCCACGGGAGAGTCCGCGGAACGGGTGGAACACGCCTTGGCCGAGGACGAGCGACAGACCATCGGGTCGCTTCGTCGACGCCTCGTCGACGGGCTGCGCTGGCCCGGCGAACCCTGGTCGGTCGCGGCATCGGTCGGCGTGGCCACCGCGGTGTCCATCGTCGTGCTCACCCTGCTGGCCGGTGCGGACCAACCCCACCTGTACTGGGTGGTCGCCTTCTCCGCCCTGGTCCTGCACCAGGGCGGACCGCGGGTGGCGCGCACCTACCGGGCGCTGCACCGGCTCCTCGGGACCGTCGTGGGGCTGGCGCTCTTCCTGCTGGTCGTCACGCTGCACCCGACCGGCTGGTGGCTCATCGGGTTGATCGTGCTCCTGCAGTTCACCATCGAACTCCTCGTCACCCGCAACTACGGCCTGGCCGTGGCACTGATCACCCCGCTGGCGTTGCTCATCGCCTCCGGGGGGAATGTTCCGCAGCAGCCGCTCCCCCTGGTGGGCGAGCGGTTGTTGGACACGGTGATCGGCGTCGTCGTCGCCCTGGTGGTGTTGTGGGGATTCGGAACACGGGCGCACCACCGCGCCGTCCGGGGCGACACCCGCCGCGCGGTCGCGGCGCTCGCCGCGTTCGCCCGCGGGGACGCCCCGACACGGCACGAACCCACGGTCGCGTCGACGCTGCGCGACCTGCATACCTCCACGTCCCTGTTGGTCGCCGACGGTCATCAGGACTCCCCCGAGGCCCGAACGGCAGAGGCCGTCACCCACGCTGGATTCCTGATGCTCGGCACCCGTGATCGACGCACCGTCGCGGCCTCGGCGCCGCGGTGGACCGAGGCCGAGAGGCTGCGCCTCCCCTCCGGGTGGCGACAGATCGACGACGACGACGTGGATATCCGGTTGCGACAGCTGTGCGCACACATGGGGGCGGCCCACGACTGATGCCCATGGCGCACACTCGGGTCATGAACCACAGGTCGGGTCAGGCGTACCTCCGTGCGGGTCTGGTCGCCGTCACGGTCGCGTTGGCAGCATCCTGCGCCTCGGCCGACGGCTCCTCCGACGACCCCGCCCCGGCCCCCGCAGATCGGACCGACACCGTGCGACCCGAGTCAGGTAGGACAGGGGTGCTGGAGCGCCATTCGGTGATGATCGACGATCTCGAGCGCACCTGGTCGACCTACATCCCGCCCGGCGGCGCCGGGCCTGCGGCGCCCCTGGTGGTCGTGCTCCACGGGACCGGCGACACCGGGAACGGAATCCGCAGCGGGATCGGCCCCGACTTCGAGGAACTGGCCGATGAGCACGGATTCAGCATCGCCTATGTGGACGGACACCGGAACAACTGGAACGAATGCCGCCGGGAGGGCGACTGGCCGGCCAAGGAACGCGATCTGGACGACGTCGGACTGGTCCGTGAGGTCGCGCGTTCGCACGGATCGAGCGGCCCGGTGTACGCGGTCGGGTTCTCCAGCGGCGGCCACATGGCCATGCGGCTGGCGCTGGAGGCACCCGACCTGGTGGAAGGCGTGGCCTCGGTGGCGGCCAACCCCCCGACCGAGGAGAACCAGACCTGCGACGAAACCGGTGACGCGGTGCCGATCATGTTCGTCCAGGGTCGTGAGGACCGGGTCAACCCGCTGGCGGGCGGCGAGGTCCGAGTCGGGTCAGGGCCCTCCGCGGTCTCGCGCGGCGACGTCCTCTCGGCCGTCGACGGTGCCCGGTGGTTCGCCGAGCGCAACGGGGCCACGATCACCCCGGCGCCGGTGTCCCACCGCGACGGCGCCGCCGAGACGTCCACCTGGCAGGGCCCCGACCCCGTCCGCCTGGTGGTGCTCGACCGGGTCGGCCACTCCTTCCCCACCCTGTCCGGCCGATGGGGCCGGGACGGCGGGGTGCGATACGACGGCCCGGGCCAGATCTGGCGCTTCCTCTCCGGAGGCTGACGTCGCGTGCACCGGAAGGAGGGCCGGGCAACGCTATGACACGTACCGCGCCAGGTGTTCGCCGGTGACCGTGGAGGCGTCGCGGACGAGTTGGGCGGGCGTGCCCTCGAACACCAGCTTCCCGCCGTCGTGCCCCGCCCCCGGCCCGAGATCGATGATCCAGTCCGCGTGGGCCATCACCGCCTGGTGGTGTTCGATCACGATCACGGACTTACCGGAGTCGACGAGCCGATCGAGCATGCTGAGGAGATTCTCCACGTCAGCCAGGTGCAGCCCCGTCGTGGGCTCGTCAAGGACATAGACCTCCGCCTTCTCCGCCATCTGCGCGGCGAGCTTGAGACGCTGCCGCTCGCCGCCGGACAGCGTCGTGAGCGGTTGGCCCAGTCGGACGTAGCCCAGGCCGACGTCCCGCAGCCGGACCAGGATCCTGTGTGCCGCCGGGATCCGCGACTCGCCCTCGCGGAAGAAGTCCTCCGCCTCGGCGACCGACATGCCCAACACCTCGCTGATGTTCTTGCCGCCGAAGGCGTACTCGAGTACCTCGGCCTGGAAACGTCGGCCCTCGCAGTCGTCACAGGTGGTGGCGACACCCGCCATCATCCCCAGGTCGGTATAGATCACCCCCGCGCCCTTGCAGGTGGGGCAGGCTCCCTCCGAGTTCGGGCTGAACAGTGCGGGCTTCACCCCGTTGCTCTTGGCGAACGCCTTGCGGATCGGCTCGAGGAGACCCGTGTAGGTCGCCGGGTTGCTGCGGCGTGACCCCCGGATCGCCGACTGGTCGATCGCCACCACGCCCTCCAGCGGCGAGACCGAACCGTGGATGAGCGAACTCTTGCCGGACCCGGCGACGCCGGTGATCACACACAGCACCCCGAGCGGGATGTCCACGTCCACACCGGCGAGATTGTGTGTCGATGCCCCGCGGACCTCGACCGCGCCGGAGTGCTCACGCACCTCGTCCTTGAGTGTGGCCCGGTCGTCCAGATGACGGCCCGTGACGGTGTCGCTGGAACGCAGGCCGTCGACTGTGCCCTCGAAGCAGATCTCGCCACCCTCCGACCCGGCTCCGGGGCCGAGATCCACCACGTGGTCGGCGATCACGATCGCCTCGGGCTTGTGCTCCACCACCAGAACGGTGTTCCCCTTGTCCCGCAGGCGCAGCAGCAGGGCGTTCATCCGCTCGATATCGTGTGGGTGCAGGCCGATCGTCGGTTCGTCGAAGACGTAGGTGACGTCGGTGAGGGCGGAACCGAGATGGCGGATCATCTTGACGCGCTGCGACTCTCCGCCGGACAGGGTGCCGGCGGGTCGGTCCAGCGAGAGGTAGCCGAGACCGATCTCCACGAAGGAGTCGAGAGTGTGCTGCAGGGACTCCAGCAACGGTCCCACCGACGGCTCGTCGAGTCCCCGGAGCCAGTTCGCGAGATCCGAGATCTGCATCGCGGAGACATCGGCGATGTTGAGGTCGCCGATCCGCGAGGAACGGGCGCCCTCGTTGAGTCGCGTACCGTCGCACTCCGGGCAGGTCCTGAACACCACGGCTCGTTCGACGAACGCCCGGATGTGGGGCTGCATCGCGTCGACGTCCTTGGACAACATCGACTTCTGGATCTTCGGGATCAGGCCTTCGACGGTGACGTTGATGCCGTCGGCCTTGACCTTGGTCGGCTCTAGCCGGAGGAGGGCGTCCATCTCCTTCTCGGAGTACTCCCCCACCGGCTTGTCCATGTCGAAGAGCCCGGAACCCGAATAGATGCGCCCGTACCAGCCGTCCATCGAGTAGCCGGGTACGAGAATGGCCCCCTCGGACAGGGACCGCGAGCGGTCCACCAGGGCGTCGATGTCGAAGTCGGAGACCGTGCCGCGTCCCTCGCAGCGCACACACATGCCACCGGTGATCGAGAACTCGGCCTTCCGCCTGGTGCCGTCGGCCTGCTTGAGCGTCCCCACCCCGGAGGCGGAGGCGACGTTGAACGAGTAGGCCTTGGGGCCGCCGATATGCGGCGTCGCGAGCCGGCTGAACAGGATCCGCAGCATCGCGCCGGTGTCCGTCGCGGTTCCCACCGTCGACCGGGGATCCGAGCCCATACGCTCCTGATCCACCACGATCGCCGTGGTCAACCCCTCGAGAACGTCCACGTCCGGGCGCGCGAGGGTGGGCATGAAGCCCTGGAGGAACGCGCTGTAGGTCTCGTTGATCATCCGCTGGGATTCGGCCGCGATCGTGGCGAACACCAGAGAGCTCTTTCCAGAGCCGGAGATGCCCGTGAACACGGTGAGACGGCGTTTCGGAAGCTCGACGTCCACGGAACGGAGATTGTTCTCCCGGGCGCCGAGCACGCGGATGGTGTCGTGCGCGTCTGCGGTGTGAATGCTCATCGTGGGTCTCCTCGGTCGGGCGATACCCGGTAACGGTAGACCTGCGGCCGGCACATCGGGACCGCGTTGCGGTAGAGCGTGACCGGTCAGCCGCGTTCCTGTTCCGCCATCGCGATGTCGTGGAGCCGGGCGAACCGCTCGTACTGCTCGTCGTCCCACCCTTCACGGGCGGTGACGGCCGCCCAGCCGTCGAGGATCTGGTGGTCGTAGAGGTGCCCGTACCCCTGCGATCCGCCGATCGCGTTGCCCAGATCCGCCGTCACCTGGAAGAAGGTGAACACCGGCATGTAGAACATCCCGGGGTGGCGGCCCTTGCCCGGGGGCTCGGACAACCAGGCCGGGCGGGTGAACATCAGGTCCGGGTTCCACCAGACCACCGGGTCGGTCGCGTGTTGGACGTAGAGGACGTATGGCGGGATCCACTGGGTGTGGTCGTCGCGGAACTCCGCCGGATCCTCGGAGAAGCGGACCAACAGGCCGTCCGCGTAGACGGGTTCGGTCGCCGTGGTCCCCGGGTCGCGACGCTCGACGAGAGAACGCCAGATGCGGTTCGAGTTGGGCGGGCCGATCCACAGCACCCCGTCGACGGTCTGCCGGATGTCGCGGATGCCGGAGAAGGCGGCCTCGCCGGCCTGCGTGCCCAGGCTCTCGCCGTAGACGTAGAGGTTCGGTCGGTGCTCCCCGGGCGGGAGGGAATCGCGCCAGGCGACCACGGCCTCGACGAGGGAGCGTCCGGCGGCCTCCGCCTTCTCCCGGTCGGCCAGGAACGATATCCAGCTCGGTAGGTACGAGTACTGGGTGCCGACGATCGCCACATCCCCGGCGGAGAGCAGTTCGATGGCCTGGGCCGCGTTCGGGTTGATCCAGCCGGTCCCCGTGGTGGGGACGATCACCACGGCGTCCCGCTCCCAGGCCCGGGTGCGGTTGAGTTCGTCCACCACGAGCGCGGAGCGTTCGTCGTCGGTGGGTGCCGAGTCCAGACCGGCGTACAGGCGGATCGGCTGCATCGCCGGCTCCTCCAGCAGGTCACTCAGTCGTGCCTGGTCGAGACCGCCGCTGACGAACCTCCTGCCCTGCAACCCGAGGTCGTCGAAGTCGACGTGGGAGTCCGGACTCCCGGAACGCTCGGGGACGGTCGGTCTCGTCGCCCAGGGCAGGTCCTCGGCGTTCTGTACGCCCGAGATGCGGTTGGCGGCTTCGAAGAACAGGCGCGGCACCACGCCCTGCACGACGCCGAACAGCAGGGCGGAGGCCACCACCACACCGGTGATCCGGGCCGTGTACTCCCCCAGGTTGAACTTCCGGCGGACCACGCGGACGAACAAGCGGTAGAGCCGGCGCAGGGTCCTCGCGAGCACCAGCAGGGAGACGAACACGGCGAGGGCGACCCACGGGATGCGCATGTAGTCGGACCACGGGGGTCTCGGGGTCTCCACGAGGTCGGAGACCTGGTCCTGCCAGCGGATGGCCGTCGCGGTGGCGGTGATGAGGTAGACCACCAGGACGTAGGGCGCGGAGAGCCGTGCGAAGATCAGGAGGCGTTTGCCGAGTGCGTCCAGATCGGGGTGGACACTGATCCTGGGCAGGACCAGCCGGCGCCACACCGTACGGACGGCCACACCGACACCGTAGCCCACCAGCATGGAGACGCCGGTGACGATCCCCTGGTAATGCCATTCGCGGGGCAGCAGGGACGGCATCAGGGACACCCACGCCGCCAGTGCCGCCACGACGAGGCCGGTGACCGAGGGTTGCCACCGGATCCACCAGCCGCGGAGGACTTCCGCAACCCTGTTCACCGCAGCCGTTCGGCCCTTCTCGCCGCCGACACGAGGTCCTCGGACATCCGCACCAGTTCGGCGGCGTCCTCGCCCTCGGTGATCGCGGTCCGCAGGTCTTCGCAGGCGCAGCGTAGTTGGAACATGCGGTCCATCAGGTCGGCGGACTCCACCTCGGTCAGGACGACCGTCCCCTCGGGGAGGTCCTGCATGCGCAGTGATCGACGCTGCTCATACGCACGCTGACGGCAGGAGCGGCGACAGTACCGACGACGGCGCCCGGAGACGCCCTCGTCCACCGGACGACCGCACCACGCGCAGGAGGCCTCGCCTCTTCGGGGTGGGGCCTGATCGGCTCTGACGACGGATTCCACGCATGCGAGGCTACCCAGACGACACCCCGGCTAGCACGGGACACGGGGACGTGGGAACATTTCGGGGTCCTCTCGGCGTTAACAGGAGCAGGTACCACGCAGCGTCTGCGCCGAACCGCGGAGATCGGCGACAGACGGACACGGCAGAAGGAGTTCGCATGGCAGATCGAGTCCTCAGGGGCAGCCGCCTCGGTGCGGTGAGCTACGAGACGGACCGCGACCACGACCTCGCGCCTCGCCGGGTGGCGAAGTACCAGACCCCCAACGGTGAGGTGTACGAGGTCCCGTTCGCGGACGATGCCGAGATCCCGGGCGTCTGGATCTGTAAGAACGGCCAGGAGGGTCAGCTGATCGACGGCCCGGCCGTCGAGGTGAAGAAGGGCAAGCCGCCGCGCACGCACTGGGACATGCTGCTCGAGCGCCGGTCCATCGAGGAGCTCGAGGATCTGCTCAAGGAACGGATGGACCTGCTCCGCAAGCGCCGTCGCGCAGGTGCGGCCTCGCGCTGAGGTCAGCCCGCACGAGACCCGAATCGCCCCGCCCCGGACCCCGGGAGCGGGGCGTTCTGTGTCCGGGAGAGCGGACCCACCCGGTGGGCCTGCGCATCCGGCGGGTTCCGCGCCGCCGCGCCGGGCGCGACGTGCCCGTGACGCGGCGGTCTCGTCAGCGGCCGACGAGGGACCTGAGCTGTCGGCGTCGCTTCTCCCAGCCCCAGCGCGCCACGTTGACCGCGGCCTCGCGGAAAATCGACTCGCTCATCTTGGACTGGCCGACGGTGCGCTCGGTGAAGGTGATCGGCACCTCCACGACGGTGCGGTCGTTGTTCAGCAGTCGCCACGTCATGTCGATCTGGAAGCAGTAACCCTTGGACTCGATCGTGTCCAGGTCGAGTTCGGCGAGCGCGTCGGCACGGTAGGCCCGATATCCGGCGGTGATGTCCTTGATGCGCACCCCGAGAAGGAGCCGGGAGTAGATGTTGCCGCCGCGGGAGATGACGTGGCGCTGCCACGGCCAGTTGAGGACCGCTCCCCCGGGCACGTACCGCGATCCGATCGCCAGGTCGGCGCCGTTGTCGACGGCGGCGAGCATCGCGGGCAGTCTCTCGGGCGGGTGGCTCCCGTCGGCGTCCATCTCCACCAGGACGGTGTAGCCACGCTCCAGACCCCAGCGGAAGCCCGCGATGTACGCGGCGCCGAGCCCTTCCTTGCCCTTGCGGTGCAGGACGGAGATCCGTCCGCGCGGGTCCTCGGCCGCCAGACGGTCGGCGATCTCCCCGGTGCCGTCGGGACTGTTGTCATCGGCGATGAGTACCGACACGTCGGGCGCCGCGGTGAGCAGCCGGTCGACGACGCCGGGAAGATTGTCCCGCTCGTCGTAGGTCGGGATGATCACCAGCGTGCGTGAGGACGGCACGCCACCGCCCGGCGTCGTCGGTTCGGTCACTTGGAACTCCTCGTTGTCGGTGACTGGCCGGCGCCGGGTGCGAACGAGCGCCCAGGCCACGCCGACGAGCCCGATGAGGCAGGACACTGCCTGCGGGGTGTCGCCCAGTCGGGTTGCCATCGTACCGGCAGCCCCCACCTCGATCTGCGCCACCAACCCCGCGGGTTCGAAGATCCCGGTCTCCTGCTTCACCGTGCCGTCGGGGTCGATCACGGCGCTGACCCCGCTGGTGGCGGCGATGAGGACCGGGACATGGTGCTCGACGGCCCGCACGCGGGACATCGCGAGCTGCTGGTACGTCATCGGCGAGCGGCCGAAGGTGGCGTTGTTGGTGGGAACAGCGAGGAACTGGGCCCCCTGGGCGACGGGGTCGCGTGCGGCGGCGTCGAATGCCACCTCGAAGCAGATCGCCACACCGACATCGACCCCGGCGGCGGTCACCACGCCGTCACCGTCACCGGGGACGAAGTGCCCGGCGGTACGCGCGATGGGGAAGATCGCCTCGAGAGGCGCGCGCATCGGCAGCCATTCGCCGAACGGCTGGATGAACTTCTTGTCGTGTCGGTCCCGGACGGGGTCCTCGTCGCGGTCGGCGGCCCGCCCGTCCCACACGAGGTAGGAGTTGGTGGCCTCGCGGCCCTGCCCGGTGCCCAGGACGGTGCCGACGAGGATCGGCGCCTGAAGACGGCGGGACAACGCCGAGATCTGGTCCCCGGCGCGCCGGTCGGCCAGCGGTGAGATGTCGGAGGCGTTCTCCGGCCACAGCACCAGATCCGGGCGGGGGGCCTCGTGCGCGTCCACGCGGTCGGCGAGCTCACCGGTGACGCGGAGATGGTTCTCGAGCACGGCGCGCTTCTGGGCGTTGAAGTCCAGGCCCAGGCGGGGCACGTTGCCCTGGATGACGGCCACGTCGAGGGCCCGGGCGGGCTGATCGTCCCGCGGTACGGATGCGGCGGCGACCAGTCCCCCTGTCACGAGGGGGACGGTGAGCAGCCCCGTCAGCTGACGTACGGGCCGCTCACGCCGCAGCAGCATCACCACCGCGAAACCCAGCGCCGTGCCGAGGGCCGCCACCGCGAACCCCAGTAGCGCAGTACCGCCGAGCGCGGCGAGCGGGAGCAGTGGCCCGTCCGCCTGACCGAACGCCAGTCGTCCCCACGGGAAGCCGCCCCAGGGCCAGGACGACCGGACCCACTCCCACAGTGACCACCAGCCGGCCACCCCGAGCAGTGCCGCCGCACACCGGCGGCCGCCGTGGACGCCGGGGGTGAGGCCGGCGCGCAGGATCACCACCGCGCCCGCGCCGAAAGCCGCGAGGTACAGGGCCTCGACCACCGCCAGTCCCCAGGCGGCATAGGAGCCCACGTACAAACCGACCCACGGAACGAGAAGGAGGAAGAAGGCCACACCGGCGAGGAAGCCGGCCAGGGCGCCGGTGCGTGCCCGGGGTGGGAGGCCACGTAGCGGGGACAGGACGACGACGAGGAGTGCGATCGCCGCAGGCGCGGCCCACCACCACCCGACGGGAGGGAACGACACGGCGAGTAGCGCGCCGGCGGCAGCCGCCCCGATCAGCCGGGCCGCAAGCAGGATCACTCCGCCGGGCCGGCGGGTTCGCCGTCCACGACGAGCAACCGCAGGACGGGATCCGGGCCGGAGAGGTCGGGCATCGGCGGGACCCCCGAGCGTGGGTCGGTGGACCAGCGCTGGACGGCGTCATCGGCTGCCACCACGGCGAGTTCTCCGGTCTGCCACCGGGCGAAGGTCGCCGGGGCGCCCGGCGTGAGGGTCCCGGCCGTGCCGTCCCGGGCGCCGGCCGCGCGACGGGCCCCACGGGTGGTGGCGGTGAACGCGGCGCGCGGTGACAGCCCCCTGCCGCTGTCCGGTGCGGTCAGGGCCCGAAGGGCGTCCCACGGGCGGAACCCGTCCCCCGACCGCACGGAGGCGGCCAGCGCGACACCCGAACCCGCCAGACGGACGAGATCGCTCCCGACGAGGTCGTCGACGAGCGGACGCAGGAGGATCACGGTGCCGACCGCGGCCAGCGCCGACAGGTCCACGTCGCTGATCTCCGGGTAGCCGATCAGGACCGGCACGCAGCGGGCGACGGCCGGGCCGCCCAGCTCGTCGGCCAGGCGGGTCAGTTCGGCGGCGAGATGCGCGGGCGATGTTCCGGGCTCGAGGACCACGCGGTCACCGGCTCGCACCCGGTCGGCCACGGCGTCGAGCCCGTGAGCGGCGGGCAGTCCGGCCGGCACGACGCCCCGGGATGCGGCGGTGGCCGATACCGCGGTGACGGCGGCGCCGTCCGCCTCCACCCCGCCGACGACGCACTCGACGAAGGCCGGCGCCACCCAGTCACCCGCCAGGTCGACCCGGTGGGAGTCGGGGAAGAGCGCGGGGCCCGGGGCATCGGAGCCGGTCCAGACCACGAGGCCGTTCTCATACGCCAGTGCGGTGGCGTCTCGCGAGGCTGGGGTGAGGACACGGCCTCCGGTGGCGAGAGTTGCAGGCATGTCCCGAGTATCCCCGAGAGGGGCCGGTCCCACGGAACCCGGCCACCCGGACGGCTGATTAGGCTACTCACCCATGACGGACCACGACCGCCACGCGGGAGACGGCGACAGCTCCCCCGGGGGCCCGGCAGGAGATCTCGTGGACAGCGGAGGCCGCGCCCGGCTCGGGTTCCCCGGTGGCCGACTGCGACCCGCGGACTGGACGGCGTTGGCGCAGCTCGCCACCGAGCACTCCGGTCACCTGCAGCTGTCCTCCGGGGGAGTCGTGCAGATCCCCGGGGCGCCGGACGGCGACCGCCTCCGGGACCGCGCGGAGGCCGCCGGACTCGTCCCGAGGCTCGTCCACGAGACGGGCCGCACCATCCTCTCCTCTCCCCTGGCCGGACGACTGCCCGGCCGGACCGGGCTGGGTGATCTGCCCGAGGAACTCGACGCCGCGCTCGGCGCACACCCGGACGCGTCGCCGCCGGCCGCCCCCGTCGTGTTCGGGTTCGACGACGGCTCCGGCGACGTCCTCGCACACGGTCCCGACCTGGCGGCGGTGGCCGGCCCGGTGGACGGCACAGCCCGAATCCATGCAGGTGGGCGCGACACCGGACTCCGGACCTCGATCGCGGACGTGGTGTCCGTCCTCGTCGACGCCGCGGCCGGTTCGGCCCGGAGCGCGGCACGGTCGGCGGCGGCGACCTCGCCCGATGTGCTGCACGACCTCGTCGTCGTCACACTCACCGACCACCCGCTGACGACCCCCGCCGAACCGCCCGCCCCCGGCGCCCCCACCGGGCGCGGGGAGGTACCACCGGTGGGGTGGGTCGACACCCTCGACGGGCTCGTCACCCTCCTGGCGGTCGTGGCCGACGGGGTGGTCCCCGCGCGACTCGCCGAATTCCTCGGCGCCGTCGAGCGGCCCAGCACCATCTCGGCCGACCGCGTCATCGGACTCCACGAACTCACCGAGGGCATGGCCGAGCAGGTCGTGCGGGTCCTGGCCCCGATGGGCATGGTGTTCGACGCGACCTCCCCCTGGGCCCCGAGGCCCCCCGGGACCTGAACCGCGGCCGGCCCGCCCCGGGGCCGCTGCCGGACGCAGCCGCACGGCCACGGTGCGGCGGGACGGACCGCCACCGGGGTCACCGCGAGCCGAACCGACTGACCAGCCAGCGTGCCGCGTCCTGCACGGTGTGTACCGTCTCCGGCCTCGCCTCTACTTCTGTGTAGAACTGCTGTGGTCGGTCGACCATCACCACCGGGATGCGCAGCGCACGGGCCGCCTCGAGCTTCGCGGCCGTGGACTCCCCACCGCTGTCTCGCGTCACCAGTACGTCGATGCGGTGCCGGGCCATGAGAGTCCGTTCGGCATCGACGCCGAACGGACCCCGGTCCAGAACCAGCAGGTATCGCTGCGGGAGCGGGCCGGGTGGTGGCTCGGAGCACCTGATCAGGTACGAACCGCGAGCATCTCCGGCGAAGGCGGAGGCGCCGTGCTTGCCCACCGTGAGCATCGGACGGCGGAAACGCTGCCTGACCACCGTCACCGCGGACTGCATGTCCGGGACACGGATCCACTTGTCCCCGGCCGTCTCCTGCCACTGCGGGCGCTCCAGCCGCAGCAGCGGGACGCCCGTCGCAGCGGCGGCGTGGGCCGCGTCGACGGAGATCGTCCGGGCGAACGGGTCGGTCGCGTCTATCAGCGCGTTCACCGCGTTCTCCCGTAGCCATCGGGCGAGCTCGGAGGCCCCACCGAACTCTCCGGTGCGGACCTCGCCCCGAGGCATCCGCGGCCTGGCGATCCTGCCCGCCAGCGAGGTCACCACGTCCAGGCCGGCGGTGACCAACAGGTCCGCGAGCCGGCGGGCCTCGCCGGTACCGCCCAGAACGAGGATGAGCCCCGGGCCCGCCGGCGTCGGCGACGCGCCGGCTCGGCCCGCCCCACCGGCGCGACCCCGGCCGTCGACCCGCTGATCGGACCCGCCGACGAGGTCCGGCGCCGCCGAGTGAGCCCGGTGCGGGATGCCGGGGACGAGTTCCCAGGTGATCCCGCTCGCGGCGAAGATCTCCGTGAGTGCCGGGGTCTCGTCGTGCTGGAGCGGGTCGCCGGCGAACAGGTGCACCACCCTGTCCCCCCTGTTGAGCGCGGCGCGGATCTCGTCGAGGATCTGGCCGGTCGACAGCGAGGCGGTGTCCACGACCCGTGCCGTGGGCGGGCACAGCGCCAGCGCCCCGGGCGGCTCCTCCCCACGGGCGTGGAGACACGTGCCGCTCATCGCGATGAGACGCGAGGCCCGGACGGTGAGCAGATCGACGGGCCCGGGGCCGACGCCCACCAGGTGTACGGCGACCGGCGCCTCCGGCGGCGTGCCGTCCGGGGCCGTGGCGCCGCTCACCGGGGCATCCGTCGCCAGATCGGCTGCGGGACGAGCCGGGCGACGGCGAACATCACCCGAAGCTGCCACGGAATCCACACGATGCCGGCCCGGCGGGCCACGACACGGTCCACCACCACGTCGGCCACGTGCTCCGGGGTCGACGAGAACGGCGCCGGATCCATACCGGCGGTCATCCGGCCGATCACGAAACCGGGCCGCGGGATGATGAGCGTGACGCCGGTGCCGTGCAGGGCGTCCGCCATTCCGGAGGCGAAACCGTCCAGGCCCGCCTTGGCCGAACCGTAGACGTAATTGGCCCGCCGGACGCGTTGCCCGGCGACGGAGGAGAACGCCACGAGGACCCCGCTGCGCCGAGACCGCATCCGCCGGGCCAGGTCGGTCAGCAGCGCGGCCTGGGCCACGAAGTCGGTGTGCAGGATCTGCGCGGCGGCCCCGGCGTCGCGCTCGGCGACCTCCTGGTCCCCGAGAATCCCGAACGCGAGCACCGCGATGTCGACGGGACCGACCCGCGATTCGATCTCGTCCACGACCCCGGCGTGCAAGGTCAGGTCGTCGGCGTCGAAATCCACGGACTCGACACCGGTCGCACCCGCGGCCCGCAGCGCCGCAACCGGTGCGGAGACATCCCCTCCGGGCCTGGACGCCAGAACGATGGTGCGGCCGGGAGCGAGGCGACGCGCCACGGCCAGGCCGATCTCACTGCGGCCGCCGAACACGACGACCACCTCACCACCGGGCCGCGGACGCTCGGACGACGATGCAGGTGTGGGCATGCGCCCAGTCTCCCACGCACCCGCCGACCCACGGGCCCCGTGGGGCACCACCGGCGGCTGTGGCAGGCTCGGCCGCATGGCACGCACCCTGGCAGAGCTCTCCGACGAGGCGCACGAGTTCCTGTCGACCTATCACCTGGGCACGCTCACCACCCTGCGCACGGACGGCTCCCCGCACGTCGTGGCCGTGGGCTTCACCGTGGACCCGGACAGCGGGCTCGCGCGCGTCATCACATCCCGGGGCTCCCAGAAGGCGCGCAACGCCGCACGAGGCGGCCGCGCCGCGGTCTCGCACGTCGACGGCGGACGCTGGCTCACCTTCGAGGGACCCGTCCGGTTGCTCACCGACGCCCCCGCGGTCCGCGAGGGCGAGCGGCGGTACGCGCTGCGCTACCGGGAGCCGCGCCCGAACCCCGACCGCGTCGTGGTGGCGATCGAGGTGGACCGGGTTCTCGGCTCCGCCCGGATGTTCACCGGCGCCTGACCGTGGCCGGTGGCGGGGCGCTCCGGCGATACGCCCGCCTCGAAAGGCTCGTCGATCACGCCCGGTGGGGCGGGGTGACCGCTCAGAGGACGCGCAGCCCGCGCTCGCCGTTGTTGAGATCCCGCCGGCCGTCCGCCGTCACCGCGACGATGTCCTCCAGTCGCGCGCCCCACCGGCCGTCGAGGTAGATCCCCGGTTCGACGGAGAACGTCATCCCCTCCGCCAGGACCGTCTCCGCGCCGGCGGTGACGAACGGCGGCTCGTGCAGACCGAGGCCGATCCCGTGGCCGGTGCGGTGGATGAACCGCTCCCCCAGTCCCGCGGCGGACAGTTGATCCCGGGCGGCGGCGTCGATCTCCCCGATCGCCACCCCGGGCCGTACGGCCTCACGTGCCAGCCGCTGTGCCTCCTGCAACACGGCGTACTCCTCGGCCACCCGGTCCGACGGCTCGCCCATCGAGTAGGTGCGCGTGCAGTCGGAGTGATAGCCGCTGGCCAGCGGCCCCCCGATGTCGACCACGACGATGTCGCCGTCCCGCACCACCCGGTCGGAGACCCCGTGATGCGGATCGGCGCCGTGCGGACCGGAGCCGACGATCACGAACTCGGCGTGGGTGAGCCCCTCCGCCTCGATGGCAGCCGTGATGAGCGCACCGACCTCGGCCTCGGTCCGTCCCACCTGAAGGAACTCGTCCATCCGCGCGTGCACGGCATCGATGCGACGGGCGGCCTCGGCGAGCTCGTCCACCTCTCCGGGGGTCTTGACGGCCCGCACGTGATCGATCACGTCCGAGGCCAGGACCACCTCGCCGTCGACGACCAGTTGGAGCGGCACCAGGTGTAGCGCCGGCATGGCCGTCGACACGGCCACCCGACCGGACACCTTCCCGGCGACCAGTGCCACAGCATCGGTGCCGTCCGCCCACGGGAGCACGGTCGCGCCCACCAGGTCGGCGGCACCGCGCACCGTCTCGGTGAGCTCGAGGGAGGGCAGGACTAAAAGCGGCGTGTCACCGTCCGCGGGGATGATCAGTGCCGTCAGCCGCTCGTGGGAGTCCAGTCGCTGACCGGTCAGGTACGCCATGTCCTCGCCGGAGTAGACCACGACGTGGTCGATCCCACGCTGCTGTGCGCGGACACGGATGGCGTTGAGGCGGTGTGGATGAAGGTCCGGTGCGTCGCTGGTCATGACTCCCACAGTAGGCCGACCGGCTCCCCGCCCGCCCCCGTCGGCGGTTAGCCTGGCGGGGTGGTCCCGACCAGCTCTGCAGGAGGCGCGATGTCCCAGGGTCCGTTGATGGTTCTCGACAGCGCCGGGCTGTGGTTCCGCGCGTTCCATTCCGTCCCGGAGAAGATCACCGGCCCCGACGGCTCCCCGGCCAACGCGGTCCGAGGCTTCTGCGACATGGTGGCGGTGCTCGTCGAGGAGTATTCGCCGAGCGGTCTGGTGGCCGCGCTGGATCGCCGGTGGCGGCCGGACTGGCGTGTGGAGTTGCTGCCGTCCTACAAGGCGCACCGTGTCGGTGACGACGGCGAGGAGGACGCCCCCGCCACGTTGGCGCCGCAGGTCGATTCGATCCGCGACGTCCTCTCCGCGGCGGGCATCACGCAGGCGTGGGCGGAGGACGCGGAGGCCGACGACGTGCTGGCCGCGCTCGCCGTACGTGATCGCGAGGTGCTGGTCGTCACCGGCGATCGTGACCTGTTCCAGCTCGCGTCCCGGACCACCACCGTCATCTATGTGGGTGCGGGGATGAAGAAGCGGCTGGCGTACACCCCGGAGGTGGTGGCGGAGCGTTTCGACCTGCCGGCGACCGAGGACGCCCGGATCTACGCGGACTACGCGGTGCTCGTGGGTGACGACTCGGACGGGCTGCCCGGTGTGGCCGGTGTCGGCGCCAAGACGGCGGCCGCCCTGCTGCGGGAGTACGGGGATCTCGACGGGATCCTGGCGGCTGCCTCGGACCCGGGGTCGGCGCTGACCGCACGCCAGCGCAGTGCGATCACTGCGGGTGCCGACTACCTCGCGGCCGCGCAAGGGGTCGTGCGGCTGGGCGGCCGGGCGTTCGAGCTCGAGTTCAGCGGCGATCTGGACGGCCGGCGCGGCCCGGTCGACCTCGCACGGCTCGAGGAGATCGGAGAGCGCACCGCCCAGTCCCGCGCGATCGGACGGCTCGTGGAGGCCACGTCGGGGCTCGCGCCCGCATAACACTCCGGTCGGCGGCAGGTCAGACCATGTGGTCGAGGACCACCCCGCGTCGGAGTGACCCGACGGCCGACCGTGCGGTACGAGCGAGTTCCGGCTCGGCGACCTGGCCGATCTGCGCCAGCACGTCCACCACCAGCCGTGCGGACCGGACGAAGTCGCCGGCCGTCAGCTCGACGCCCTCCTGCCACGAGGCGACCAGGATCGACGACAGTGCGCCGCCGGACACCCAGTGATGGAGGACCGGGGCGAGCCCGGCGTCCAGGTCCGGGGTGGTGGGCAGCCGGTGCGCGCGTTCGATCTCGGCGACATCCGAGGCGACGCGTCCGGTCTCCTCCAGGGCGTGGCGAAGCGTCTCGTCGGACGGCTCGCGGACGGCGGATTCGGTCCGCGGGTGCGCCACGATCGTGGCGATCACGGCGGCGAGACCGGCCGGATCGAGCCCCCGCCAGACACCCCGCCGCAGACATTCGGACACGAAGAGGTCCTGCTCGGTGTGGACACCGCCCAGGAGGCGGCCGGCATCGGTGGCGCGCAGGGCGCCCTCGACCTCCTCGAGGTAGCCGAGCTGTTCGAGCAGGGTGACGATGCGACGGAAACGGCGGGCCAGTGAGTCCGAATCGGCGTCGACCTCGGCGTTCATCGAGGCGACGTCCGCGTCGGCCTTCGACCAGCGCTCGTGCAGGCGGGCGAGCTTGTCGATTCGCGGATCGTCGTGAAGCGGATGCCGACGGAGTTCGCGCCGGGCCGCCGCGATCCGCGGATCCTTACGCACCGGCCTGCCCCCGGAGTTCTTCATACGGGACCTGGCCTTGCCCCGCAGGCGCTCCATGCGCTGGACGAGCGCACGTTTGGCGCGGCCGTCGAGCTTGCGGCGACCTCCGGGCAGGTCCACGCGGCCCACCGGGATCGGCGGCGCCGCGAAGTCGTGTTGTCCCAGCCACCCGGTCCAGCCGGTGTCGGTCAGGCACAGCAGCGCCGGGTCGGATCGGATGTCGGTGCGTACCCGGAGGACGGTCGCGACCATCCCGAACCGCTTGCGGCCCACGGTGATCACCGAGCCGGCGGTCTGCTTGAGCATGGCCGACCGGACTGCGGACAGTCGGTCCTCGCGAGTATTCTTCTCGGCCTTGCGCTCGAGACGGCTCAGCTCCGCCCGCACGGCCATGTAGGCGTCGAGTTCCTCGTCACCCCCGGCCTCGAGCAGGGTCGCGCGCATGCGATCACGTTCGGCGGCGCGTCGCTCGATCGCCCGCGAGCGGGAGACCAGGGTTCTGTCGGTCTGGAACTGGGCGAACGAGCGGCCGATGAGCGAGGTGGCCTCGTCCACGCCGAGCTGCTCGACCAGGTTCACCGCCATCGAATAGTCCGGGGCGAACGCACTGTGCAGCGGGAAACGGGGCGTGTCCACGAGCGCGGACAGCGCCTCCAGGTCCAGATCGGGTTGGTCCAGGACGACCGCTGTGCCCTTCGTGTCGATACCGCGGCGGCCGGCCCGGCCGGTGATCTGCGAATACTCGGCCGAGGTGAGCATGGCGTGGGTGTCACCGTTGAACTTGGTGGTCTTCTCCAGAACGACCGCGCGAGCGGGCATGTGGATGCCCAGCGCGAGGGTCTCGGTGGCGAAGACCACCTTGATCAGTCCGGCGGAGAACAGCTCCTCCACCACCGTGCGAAATAGCGGGAGCATGCCGGCGTGATGGGCCGCGATGCCGCTGATCAGGCCGGCTCGGAACGCGGAGTAGTCCAGGGCGTCGAGATCGTGCCGGGGAACCTGTGCGCAGGCGGAGTCCACGTGTGAGGCGATCCGTCTGGACTCCTCCCCCGTCGTGAGACGGAGTCGGGAGCGGCGCATCTGGGCCACCGCCCCGTCGCAACCGGCCCGGGAGAACACGAAGTAGATGGCGGGCAGGAGCCGTTCGTCGTCGAGTTTTTCGATCACGTCCCGGCGGCGGGCCCACTGGGCGCGCGGTCGCGAGGCGACCCGCTCGTCGTGATAGCCGGCGCGGGTGCGTCGACGCTGGTCCGCCGCCGCTCGAACAGGGATCAGATCGCCGTCCGTGTAGAGCATGTGTGCCAGCGGCACGGGCCGGTGGTCGGAGAGCACGACCGCGGTGTCGCCCCGGATCTCGGTGATCCAGTCGCCCAGCTCGTCGGTGTTGCTCAGGGTGGCCGACAGGCCGACGAGCCGGACCGCCGGGTCGAGCGTGAGGATGATCTCCTCCCACACGACCCCGCGGGAGCGGTCCCCCAGGTAGTGGATCTCGTCCATGACCACGCAGTCGAGATCATGAAGCGCCGACGAGCCGCTGTAGATCATGTTGCGCAGAACTTCGGTGGTCATCACCACGATGGGCGCGTCCGCGTCGATCGAGTGGTCGCCTGTGAGCAGGCCGACGTTCTCGGGACCGAACCGCTGGCGGAACTGGCGGAACTTCTGGTTGGACAGCGCCTTGACCGGCGTGGTGTAGAAGCAGCGTCCTCCACCGGCGAGCGCCCGGTACGCCGCGTACTCACCGACCAGGGTCTTGCCCGATCCCGTCGGGGCGGAGACGAGCAGGTTCCGTCCGGCGTCCAGCGCGGCGAACGACTCGAGCTGGAACGGGTCCGGGGTGAAGCCCTCTCCGGACAGGAAGGACTCCAGGAGCCCGGCGGCGTCAGGTGATGTCGTCATACAGGGAGCCACCGGCGGGCGGGGCCTGCGGTGGTCGGGAGTTGGTGGCCGCGCCGGTGACGGGGGCGGGGGCGGCGACAGGGGCCGGACGGCCCGGGCGCGCGGACCCGTCGAGGCCCCCGGAGGAGTCGAGACCGCCGGGGGCCTCGACCGGAGACGCGGAATCATCGTCCACGTCGAGCCAGTCGGCACGCGACTTCTTCTTGCGCTTGTCGTGGAAGCGCGCGAACTGGATCGACATCTCGACGAGAACGCAGACCGCGAGTGCGAGCGCGAGCATCGAGAACGGGTCCTGCCCGGGAGAGGCCACGGCTGCGAACACGAAGATGCCCATGATGATCCCTCGTCGGGATCTTCTGAGCACCTCGTAGCGGAGTACACCGGCCACGTTGAGCATCGCGATCAGGAGCGGGATCTCGAAGCTCACCCCGAAGATGAGGATGAGCTGGATGAGGAAGGTGAAGTACTGGGTGCCGGACAGAGCCGTGGTCTGGACGTTGTCGCCGATCGAGAGGAGGAACTCGAGGGCGTGGACGATCACCACGTAGGCCAGGACGGCACCGCCGATGAACAGAAGTGCGGCGAGGACGGTGAACACGATCCCGTACCGCTTCTCGTTCTTGTGCAGCCCGGGGGTGATGAACGCCCACAACTGATACAGCCAGACGGGGCTGGAGAGCACGACACCCGCCGTCGCCGCCACCTTGAGACGGAGCATGAACTGCTCGAAGGGTCCGGTGGCCAGCAGCCGGCACTCGTCGCCGTCTCCGAGCTGGAGGCGGGCGCCGGGCGGGATGTCGCAGTACGGACCGGTGAGGATCTCGCCGAGCGACGGGACGCCGAAGAACCCGGATCCGTACCACCAGAAGCCGAACCCCGTGAACACCACGATGGCGGCGACGGCGACGAGCAGCCGCCGGCGGAGCTCGTAGATGTGCTCGATGAGCGGCATCGTGCCATCCGGGTTGCGGGGCCTGCGGCGACGTCTGGACAGCGGGCGACCGGCGCCCCCCTTGCGGGAGGCGCCGGCGGCCGGCACACCGGGATCAGTCATCGACGAATGTGCCTACTGCACCTGTCCGCCGTTGTACGGCGCTGTCGGATCGCCGTACTGCTGTCCCCGGGGCGGCTGCGCCTGTCCCGGCGCCGGATGAGGCTGCGGCTGTGCGACGGGCGGCTGCTGCGGGGCCGGCTGCTGGTACGGCTGCGCCTGCGGCTGTGCGTACCGGGTGGCATCCGGCTGTGCCTGGGTGATGGCCTGGGTCTGGTCCTGCTCGGCAGGTGTCCCGTCGTTCTGCATCTCCTTCATCTCGGACTTGAAGATGCGCATCGACCGACCGAGGCCACGCGCGGCGTCCGGGAGCTTCTTCGAACCGAACAGCAGGAGCACCACCGCGAGGACGATGAGCCAGTGCCAGATGCTCAACGCACCCATGTCAACCTCCGTTTGTCTGACAACGTTTCCATGCTAACGCATGCCGGCCGGCGACCCACACCGCCGCGACTGCGGTTAGCGCCTATGACCTGGGTGTTTACCGATATTTCACGTCGCGGTGGCCGACTGTTCTCCCCCGGCGGGGGCACCGCCTTCGGTGTAGACGGCCAGGCCCACCGCGGCGCGCCCGGCGATCTCCTCCGCGAGCTCCGGATCAGCAGGAGTCACCACATCGGCGTGCCCCAGCAGGAAGCGTCGGAGCCACGCACGGTCGTGGTACGCGATCTCGACGTCCAGATCGCCGTCCGGTCGACGCTCGACGGAGTGGAAGGCGAACTCGTCGAGGAACCAGGCACCGGTCGCGGGGACGACGGCCTTCTCCAGCCGGAGCTCCCCCTCGCCGTCGTCGGACGGCTCCGGCCCCAGCGCACGGCGCGGCCCCATGTCCTCCACGCCGCTCATCCGATCGGTGCGGAACGTACGCCACTGGCCCGAACCGCGGTCCACCCCGTGGAGATAGGAACGGCCGTCGGCCACCGAGATCCGGGCGGGGTCGACCACCCGGATCGTGGAGGTGTCCGAACTCGCGGAGTGGTACACGAACCGCAGCGCGCGGCCCGTCCGCACGCTCGTCCGGACCACGTCGGCGTCGGAGTCCGGGCTCGCCGAGTCCGGGGCCGCCTCCGCGGGCACGGTCTCCGAGCCGGCGGCGGTCCGCAGGGTCGCCAGCAGATCCCGCAGTGCGGTCTGGTCCACCACCTCAGGCCGGTCGAGGAACACCGCCAGCCCGGTTTCGAGCGTCACCGCCTCCGCGGCGGTCAGACGCACCGGACGGTCGATACCCGCGGTGAACGTCACCTCGACCAGCTCCGCGTCGTCCAGGTCCTCGGAGGAGAAGCCCAGGTCGATGAGATCGCCGGGGCCGTAGCCGGGCAGACCGCACGACCACAGCTGCCACAGTGCGGCACGAAGCTGCCTGTCGGTCAGCCCCAGGTCGCGGGCGGCGTCGGACACCCGGACGGCGCCGCGGCTGTGGAAATACGGCACCACGCTGAGAAGCGTGGCCAGGGGGACGGATCGGCGGGTCATCGGACGGCCTCCTCCGCGGCGGTGAGGATCGACACGACCCGGACCCGCAGATCCGCCGGTCGCAGGGCCACGGCGTCGGCCCCCTGGGCGGCGACCAGCGAGGAGAGCTCGGCCAGGGGCGCGGTCACCTCGAGGTCTGACCCGGCCCTGGCGAAGCGGCGGGCCGGCACCTCCGAGCCGGACATGGCCCGCAGTTCCGCGGCCCGCCCGTCGGCGACCCAGATCGTGGCGTGCACGATCGGGTTGAGGCGCGCGACCGCGTCGTCGAGGAGGGCGAGCACCTCGTCGGTGGGCGGCACCGGGACGGACCGCCGGTCGCGCCCCACCCGGATGTCGGACATGCGGATGAGCCGGAACGTCCGGGGCTCCCCCCGGTCGAGGTCATGTCCCACCAGATACCAGTGACCGTGACGCGATCCCGTCCACCACGGTTCCACACGTCGGGAGGTGGCCCGGCCGGCCCCTGCGGAGGTGTGCGAGAACAGCACCACGGATCCCTCGGCCACCGCCTCGGCGATCGCCGCCGCCGTCGCCAGTTCGGTCGGGTCCTCGACCGAGACCGTCGTGCCCACCTCACGGACCGGGTCGATCCCGGCGGCGGTGAGCTTGGCCAGGGCACCGCCGGCACGCGCGGCCCGCTCCCCCTCGCGCCAGACCTCCGCGGCCACCGCGAGGACACCGGCCTGTTCGGCGGTCAGTGTGATCTCGGGGAGTTCGTAGTCCTGCGCGGGAATGCGGTAGCCGGCCGGCGACCCCGGGGCGAGCGAGGGGCCCTGCTCGAGCGGCACGCCCGCGTCACGCAGTTCACGCTTGTCGCGCTCGAACATGCGCAGATAGGCGGATTCGCTCTCGCAGTCGTCGTAGCCCTGCACCATCCGCCGGATCTCCTCGGCGGACAGGAAGGCGTTGGTCGACCGGAGACAGATCACCAGGTTGACCAGTCGCTGAGACTTCGAGGTGGACACGTGAAGGAACGCTATCGTCCGAGTGCGGCGATCAGGTCGTCGACACGCGGGTCCTCGTTGGCGAACGGGTCCGTCAGGGACACGGTGGGCAGGGTGCCGTCCATGACCTTGAGGTGTACCCAGTCCACGGTGTGGCCCCGACCGGCCGCACGCGCGGCGGTGATGAACCGGCCGCGCAGCGCGGCGCGGGTGGACTCCGGCGCGACCGCGCGGGCGTGTTCCACCGCGGAGTCGTCGACGACCCTGGAGACCAGGCCGCGCCGTTCCAGGACCGAGTGCAGGCCACGGCCCGGCCGGATGTCGTGGTAGGTCAGGTCGATCTGCGCGAGCCGGGGGTGGTCCAGGTCGACGCCGGTCTTGTCCTGCACGCGACGGATGAGTCGGAGCTTGGCGGCCCAGTCCACGTCGCCGGCGATCGAGTCGTGATCGCCGGACTCGACGGCGTCGAGGACGCGTTCCCACAGTGCGACGCAGTCGGTCACCACGTCCCTGTCGTCGCGTTCCCAGCCGCCGCTGTCGAGGTACCGCTGCACGGCGGCCAGGAACTCCCGCTGGATGTCCAGTGCGCTCATGGTGGTGCGGTCGGTCATCGTCACGGGTCGGGTGCCGGTGAGGTCGCGGCTGATCTCGCGGATCGCGCGGACGGGATGCGACACGGCCATGGGGCGCAGTTCGACGCCGGCCTCGAGCATCTCCAGGACGAGGCGGGTACTGGCGACCTTGAGCAGCGTGCTGGTCTCGATCATGTTGGAGTCGCCCACGATCACGTGCATGCGCCGGAAGCGGGCGGAGTCGGCGTGCGGCTCGTCCCGGGTGTTGATGAGCGGTCGCGACCGGGTGGTGGCCGAGGAGACGCCGTCCCACATGTGCTCGGCGCGCTGCGAGAAGCAGTAGGTGGGCCCCGGGGTCTCGCCCAGCCCGACCCCGGCGGGCGTACCGGGCAGGATCTTGCCGGCCCCGCAGATGAGCTGCCGACTCACCAGGAACGGCAGCAGCGCGGTGCCGATACTGCGGACCTGGGTGGCGCGGTCGAGGAGGTAGTTCTCGTGGCAGCCGTAGGAGTTGCCCACCGAGTCGGTGTTGTTCTTGAACAGGTAGACCTTCGCGTCGACCCCCTCGGCCGCGAGCGCCTGCTCCGCCCGCAGGCCGAGGTCGTCGACGATCCGCTCCCCCGCCCGGTCGTGGGCGACGAGCTGTCGCAGGCCGTCGCACTCGGCGGTGGCGTACTCGGGGTGCGAGCCCACGTCGAGGTACAGCCGTGAGCCGTTCTCGAGGAACACGTTGGAGCTGCGCCAGCGCTCCACGACGGGGCGGAAGAGGTACCGCGCGATCTCGTCGGCACCGAGCGTTCGGGAGCCCCCGGCTCCTGTGCTGGTGACCCCGAACTCGGTCTCGATCCCGACGATGCGACGGATCATGGGCTCTACTGCCCACCCTTCTGGACGTAGGACTTCACGAACTCCTCGGCGTTGACCTCGAGGATGTCGTCGATCTCGTCCAGCAGCGAGTCCGCGGCAGTGGTGTCGGCGGCCTTGGCGACCTGACCGGCCTCCTCGTCGCCGTCGCCGGGACCGCCGGCGTGCTTCTGGATCTGGGACATGGTTCTCGCTCCTTCGGTGCGGTGATGTGTGGTTGCGTGGGGGTGCTGCCGGTGCGCCGTGCTGCTGTGTGGCCGGGCACGGTGTGGCTCAGCCGGCCGTGCCCTCGGGCCCGTCCGGGCCGAGGAAGCCCGGGGTGGCCTCGCAGAACTCCCTGGATCCGGTGTACGGGTCGGTGAGGTCGACGGTCCGTTCCAGGCCCCGGGTGTCGACGACGACGACGTGGTCCCATCCGGCCGCGTGGACCCGATCCCCGAGTTCGGCGAGGAGGCGGCCGCGGGCCCAGGCCCGTGTCGTCTCGGGTGGGGTCGTGACGGCGGCCTCGATCTCGGCGTCCTCGGTCAGCCGGCGCATGGCGCCCTTGGCGGCGAGACGGTTGTAGAGGCCGCGGTCGGGATCGATGTCGTGGTACTGGAAGTCGATCAACGCGAGGCGGGCGTGGTCCCATCCGAGCTGATCGCGGGTGCGGAAACCCTCGAGCAGGCGCAGCTTGGCGGGCCAGTCGAGCCGGTCCGCGCACGACATGGGGTCGTCCTCGAGCGCGTCCAGGATCTCCCGCCACTCGGCGAGGACCTCGAGCGCCCACGCGGGGCGGCCGGCACCGTCGCCGACGAGGCCCGCGACCCGCTCCAGGATCTCGCGCTGCAGGGCGATCGCGGTGAGCTCCCTGCCGTCTGTGAGCGTCACGGTCGCGGTCAGGCCCGGGTCGTGGCTGATCGTGTGGACCGCGGCGACCGGGTCCTCCGGCAGCAGGTCGGCGAAGTCGACGCCGGCCTCGATCGCGTCCAGCACCAGGCACGTCGTGCCGATCTTGAGATAGGTCGCGAGCTCGGACATGTTGGCGTCGCCGATGATCACGTGCAGCCGCCGCCAGATCTCGTCCGTGGCGTGAGACTCGTCGCGGGTGTTGATGATCCCGCGCCGAAGGGTGGTCTCGAGCCCGGTGAGGACCTCGATGTAGTCCGCGCGCTGCGAGATCTGGAACCCGGGGGTCTGCCCCTCCTGGCCGATCCCCACCCTGCCGGCACCGGTGTAGATCTGCCGGGACAGCAGGTGTGTGGCGAGACTGACCGTGAGCGCGTCGAAGTCGACGTCCCGCCGCACGAGGTAGTTCTCGTGAGCACCGTAGGAGGCGCCCTTGCCGTCGACGTTGTTCTTGTAGAGCTTGAGCTGCGCGTTCCCCTCGACGGCCGAGGACTCGACGCCGGCACGGTGCATGATCACCTCGCCGGCCTTGTCCCAGATCACGGCGTCCCGAGGGGAGTCGACCTCGGGGGCCGAGTACTCGGGGTGCGCGTGGTCGACGTAGAACCGGGCCCCGTTGGTGAGCACCCGGTTGGTCACGCCGAACTCGCTCGGGTCGTACGCGCGGGCGATACCCAGGTCGAAGCCGCGTGCATCGCGCAGCGGGGACTCCGAGTCGTAGCCCCAACGCGCCTCGTCGGCGCCACCGGCACGCTCGCCGTGGTCGGTGTAGGCCTTGATCACCTGGGTCGAGGTGACGACCGAGCTGAGCATCGGCTCGCCCACGGCGACGATGCCGAACTCGATCTCGGTGCCGATGATCCGCCCGCGGACGGGGGCGTCGGGCCGCGTGTTCTCGCGGCTCATGCGCTCTCCCCCCTGTTCGGGATCGAGACCTCGACGACCCGCTCGCCGCGAACGCCGGACAGACGCGCCCACTCCTGTGGGTTGGAGGTGTTGGGCAGGTCGGTGTTCTCGGCGAACTCGGCGTCCACCGCGTCGAGGAAGTCGTCGGTCGTGAGCCCCCGACCGCTGCCGTGGACGATGTCCTTGATCGCCAGCTTCTTGGCGCGGTCCACGATGTTGCGCAGCATCGCACCCGACGTCAGATCGGCCAGGTGCAGCGCCGACCTCCGGCCGGAGGCGAACACCAGGTGCACATATGTGCTGGAGGTATCACGGGTGTAGAGCCTGTCGGCGATCCGGTTGATGAGCGTGCGGACGTGCTCCTCGGTGTCCGCCCCGCCCACCTCCTCCGGGTCGAAGCGCAGATCGGTGGTGATGTACTTGCCCAGGATGTCGACGGCGGCGTCCCTGTCCGGCCGGTCGATCCGGATCTTCAGGTCCAACCGGCCCGGGCGCAGGATGGCCGGGTCGATCATGTCCTCGCGGTTGGACGCGCCGATGACGATGACGTTGCGCAGATCCTCCACCCCGTCGATCTCCGCGAGTAGCTGCGGCACGATCGTGGTCTCCATGTCCGAGGACACCCCCGACCCGCGGGTCCGGAAGATCGAGTCCATCTCGTCGAAGAAGACGATCACCGGGTTGCCCTCGGTGGCCTTCTCCCGGGCACGCTCGAAGATCGACCGGATGTGCCGCTCCGTCTCGCCGACGTACTTGTTGAGCAGCTCCGGCCCCTTGATCGACAGGAAGTACGAGTTGGGGTACCGGCCATCCCCCACGTCGTCTCCCCGTGACACCGCGGCGGCCCGGGCCAACGAATGGGCCACGGCCTTGGCGATCAGGGTCTTCCCGCAGCCGGGCGGCCCGTAGAGCAGCACGCCCTTGGGCGGGGCGAGGTGGAACTCCCGGTACAGCTCGTGGTGGATGAAGGGCAGCTCGATCGCGTCGCGGATCTGCTCGATCTGGGCCCCCAGACCGCCGATGTCCGAGTAGTCGACGGTCGGGACCTCCTCGAGCAGGAGCTCGTCGACCTCCGCCTTGGGGACGACCTCGAACGCGACGGCGGCCCTCGGGTCCACCAGGAGTGCGTCACCGGGTCGCACCGGTGCCGGTCGGTCGGTGGTGCGCCCACCCCGCAGGTGCTCGGCCAGATGGACGATGTGCTCTTCGTCGTTGCCCATCACCACGCGGGCCCGCAGGCCGTCCGCCAGGACGTCACGGAACACCGCGGTGACGCCGGTGGCAGGCAGCTCCGCGGACGCGCCGAGCACGGTCAACGCCTCGTTGAGGCGCACCGTCGTGCCCACCGGCAACGTCTCCGGCTCGACCCCGGGGGCGAGTGTCAGCAGCATGCGACGGCCCGAGGTCACGACCTCCACCGTCTCCCCGTCGGCAGGAGGTGCCAGGACGACGCCGTACGTGCTGGGCGGCGTACCGAGACGCTCGACCTCGCCCTTGAGCGACTCCAGCTGGTCCCGCGAATCCTTGAGAAGCTCCGCGAGACGCACATTGCGTGCGCCCAGGGCATCGATCTTGATCGACTTCTCGCGCGCCGACCGGGCCCCCTCGTCAACCGCCTCACGGAGCCGCGCCAGCTCCGCCCGGTCGATCGTCACACGATCGATTTCCTGTCCGGCCGGGGAACGTCCCTCGGTCACGCGATCACCTGCCCTCCGATTCGCCGACGAGTGACCTCGTCGTCGTCATCTCCACCCTATCGCCGAGGTGAGGCAGGGGCGCGACGGCCGGGCGGTTACCCCGTCAGCCCTTTCCCGCCCGGCGTTTGGGCTTGAGGGCGGTCACCCCCTCGGC
This sequence comes from Candidatus Dietzia intestinigallinarum, assembly GCA_019119875.1. Lineage (GTDB taxonomy): Bacteria > Actinomycetota > Actinomycetes > Mycobacteriales > Mycobacteriaceae > Dietzia > Dietzia intestinigallinarum. The sequence continues at coordinate 72,690 of DWWG01000217.1, forward strand.
CAGACGCCGCGCGGTGACCAGGAACGCGGTGTGGCCCTGCATCCGGTGCTCGGGACGCACCGCCAGACCCACCACGTGCCAGCCGCGGTTGACCGACTCCCACGCGCGCGGCTCCGTCCAACACTGCTGGCGGCGCAGGGTCTCCACCACATCCGACAGTTGTGTCGTGGTGGCCACATAGACCACCAACACCCCGCCCGGGACCAGAACGTCCTTCACCGTCGGCAGGCACTCCCACGGGGCCAGCATGTCCAGGATCACCCGGTCCACCTGACCGCCCAGCTGCTCGACCGACGTCTCCGCGAGATCCTCGACCCGCAGATCCCAGGTGTCGGGAAGGTCGCCGTAGAAGGTGCGGACGTTGCGCTCGGCGTGCTCGGCGTGGTCCTCGCGGATCTCGTAGGAGAACACCCGGCCCGACGGGCCGACGGCGCGCAGCAGGGAACACGTCAACGCACCCGAGCCCGCCCCGGCCTCCAGGACACGGGCGCCCGGGAAGATGTCGCCCTCGTGCACGATCTGGGCGGCGTCCTTGGGGTAGATGACCTGGGCGCCCCGCGGCATCGACAGCACGTAGTCGGTGAGCAGCGGCCGGAGCGCCAGGTAGTCGGCGTCCTTGGTCGAGGTGATGATCGTACCCTCGGGCGCGCCGATCAGATCGTCATGACGCACCGCTCCGTGATGGGTGAAAAACTCCGCCCCCTCGACCAGGACGACGGTGTACTTGCGCCCCTTGGTGTCGGTGAGCTGGACGCGGTCGCCGACGGCGAACGGACCGGATCGCTGCACAGTGGACCTCCAGGGGGATGTCGAGGCCGGATGTCCGACCGGTTGTCTACCCTGCCAGGTGTGACGGATCCGCTCGAAATCGACACCCGGCAGGCCCCGGACCGGCCTGCTCCCAAGCCCTTGGCCCTGTCGGCGTCGCGTGCGGCGGATTTCCGGCAGTGCCCACTGCTCTACCGGCTCAGGACAGTGGACCGGCTCCCGGAGCCCAAGACGCGCGCCCAGGTGCTCGGCAACGTCGTCCACGCCGTGCTCGAGGAACTGTACGGACTCGAACAGGCCGAGCGCGCGCCACAGCGGGCCGCCGAGCTCGTCCCCGTCGCCGTGGACCGGTTCTACGAACTCGAGTCGGGCGCGGAGATCGTCCCGCCCGGGCAGCGCGCCGACTTCCAGAACGAGGTCGCCGCGCTCGTCGCGGCGCTGTACGGAGTCGAGGATCCGCAGCGCTTCTCCCCCCGGTCCTGTGAGCAGTACCTTCTCACCGCCACCGATGCGGGGACCCCGCTGCACGGCTACCTCGACAGGGTGGACGTGGCGCCGACCGGCGAGGTCCGGGTGGTGGACTACAAGACGGGCAAACCCCCGCACCCGCGCTTCCAGCACAAGGCCATGTTCCAGATGCGCTTCTACGCCCTCATGTACCAGCGCATCCACGGGGTGGTCCCGGCCCAGCTCAAGCTGATCTACCTCAAGAACGGCAGCTGGCTCACCCTCACGCCGGACCTGCAGATGATGTCGAGCACGGAGACGGAACTGGACGTGCTGTGGTCCGAGATCGTCGCGGCCGGGCAGTCCGGGGAATTCCACCCCCGTACGTCACGCCTGTGCGACTGGTGCCATCATCGGTCACTGTGCCCGGCCTACGGCGGTACTCCTCCCGAATACCCCGGCTGGCCCGGGTCCCGCGAGGTTCCGGCCGGAACCCGCAATCTATCGACGGGCCAGTGAGACCCGAGGAGCACACCATGACGCAGGCCTACTTCGAGCCGCTGGGGCACGGCGACGGCTGGGAGAACTTCCGTGCCACCGAGCACACGGTCAGCGCATGGGGGCCCGACCTCCAGCACGGGGCGCCGCCGTCTGCGCTGCTCACCCGCGCGATGGACCGACTCGACCCGGCCGGAAAGACCCGCCTGGCTCGAATCGCCGTGGACCTGCTCGGGCCCGTTCCGTTGGGAGAGCTCCGCACCCGCGCCCGTGTTGCGCGTCCGGGTCGGCGCATCCAACTGCTGGAGGGCGAACTCGAAGCGAACGGTCGGACAGTCGCGCGTGCCAGCGGCTGGCTGATGCGCACGCAGGACACGGCCGCTGTCGAGCAGACCGCGGATCGGCCCCTCGTACTACCGACGCAGGATCTCGACAGTTCCTTCTTCACGCGGTGGACCAGCGGATACATCGACTCGCTGGACATCCGCGGGGACGCACAGGGCGTCGTGTGGGCCCGCCCCCGGCTCCCCCTCGTCGCCGACGAGACCATGACCAGGGCGGAACGGGTCATGTGCGTGGCCGACATCGCCAACGGCGTCGGCGCGGTTCTGGAGCCGACCGAATGGCGGTTCCTCAACACCGACCTGGTCACGCACCTGCACCGTCTCCCGGAGGGCGAATGGATCGGCGTCGCAGCCGAGGCCTCCGTCGGCCCCGACGGGGTGGGCGCGACGTCCGGGACACTGTACGACCAGGCCGGTGCGATCGGACACACACTGCAGGCCCTGCTCATCGAACAGGTCTGAGACGGAGCCGGACGGCGGTCAGCCCATCCGGCAGGAGCGGATGTCGGTGGCGATGATCGACTTCGCACCGGCCGAAGCCAGCCGGTCCATGATCGAGTTGACCTGCTTACGCGGCACCATCGAACGCACCGCGATCCACGCCGGATCCGCCATCGGCGAGACCGTGGGCGACTCCAGCCCGGGCGTGATGGTGGAGACGTCGTCCAGCAGCTCGCGGGGACAGTTGTAGTCGAGCATCATGTACTGCTGCGCGAACACCACGCCCTGCAGTCGCGCCCGCATCTGAGACATCGCGGGCGTGACCTGGGCGTCGGCCCGCGCGATGAGCACACCAGAGGAGGCACACAACACCTCTCCGAACGCCTCCAGACCGTGTGTCTTGAGAGTTCTTCCGGATCCCACCACGTCCGCGATGCAGTCGGCCACTCCCAACTGGATGGAGATCTCGACGGCGCCATCCAGACGGATCACCTCCGCCTCGATGCCGCGCTCCCGCAGGTCCCGCCGGACGATATTGGGGTAGGAGGTGGCGATCCGGGCGCCGGCCAGTCGGTCGGTGTTCCAGCCGTCACCGGCCGGACCCGCATACCGGAACGTCGAACGACCGAAACCCAACTCGAGTAGCTCGTCCACCTCGGCCATCGAATCCGCGCTGAGGTCACGGCCGGTGATCCCCAGTTCGAGACGGCCCGAGCCCACGTAGACCGCGATGTCCTTGGGGCGCAGGAAGAAGAACTCGACATCGTTCTCGCGGTCGATGAGCGAGAGGTCCTTGCTGCCCTCGGGCCGACGGCGGTAGCCGGCCTCGGCGAGCATCTCGGAAGCGGACTCGGACAGGGCGCCCTTGTTGGGCACTGCGACGCGCAGCATGGCGACTCCAGGAGGTGGGTGCGTGAAGGTGGTGCGTTGAGTGCGGCTTACAGGTGCCGGTAGACGTCCTCGAGGTCCAGACCACGCTTGAGCATCATGACCTGGGTCCAGTACAGAAGTTGCGAGATCTCTTCCGCCAGTTCGGCATCGGACTGGTACTCGGCCGCGATCCACACCTCGCCGGCCTCTTCGATGACCTTCTTGCCCAGATGGTGCACGCCCTTGTCGAACGCGGTGACGGTTCCGGACCCCTCGGGGCGCACGGAGATCCGCTCGGACAGTTCGGCGAACAGCGAGTCGAAGGTCTTCACGCGCCCGATTCTCCCACAACAGCTGCGGCGGCTGTCCTTGAGGTGAGCGAGAACAGCGTCGCGAGATCGACTCCCGCGAGCGTCGCGTGGGTGTGCGCGCCGGAGACGTCGGGCTGACCGTCGGTGGAGGGCACGTACAGCACCCTGCACCCGGCTGCCACGGCGGAGGTCGCGCCGGTGACGGAGTCCTCCACCGCCACCGTCCGAACCGGCTCCAGACCGAGCTGACGACATGCGAGCAGGTACGGGTCCGGCGCCGGTTTGCCGTTCGGGACCATGCAGCCGGTCACCACCACGTCGAAGCGGGAGCGGTCGATGAACTCCAGAGGTACCTGCGCCACGTCCGCGGTGGTGTTGGTGACGAGGGCGACGGACGTGCCGGTCTCCGCGATCTCCTCGAGGAGTTCCTGCGCGCCGGGGCGCCAGCGCATATCGGTGCGCATCAGCTCCGTGACCCGGGTGTTGAGCCGGTGTGCCAGGCGCTCGAACTCCTCCCCCTCTATCCGGCGGCCCGTGTACTCGCCGAGGATCTCGAAGAACCCGTGCAGGGAGTTGCCGAGCGTGCGCTCACGGGTGGTCTCGTCGAGTGGCCGACCCAGGTGCTCGGCGAGTTCGTACACGGCGATGTCCCACAGCCGCTCGGTGTCGACGAGAGTGCCGTCCATGTCGAGGCAGACGGCGGCCGGAACGCGGTCGAACGAAGTGCTGGTCACGGTCTACTGTCTACCCGAACCGCCACGCGGCGGCCTCGTCACACCACAGACGGGGGCGTGACCAGTTCGCGGGCACGCCCCGTCCGTGGCCGACCGTGACGACTCAGCAGACCCGAGGGGCGACGAGGAAGTGTTCGGTGTGGGTGGTGGACCCGAACGGTGCGACAGACCCCGGAGCCAGAGTGGGGAACAGTGACTTGCTCGTGGAAACCGTCACCGCGATCCGGCCGTGACCGGTGATCGTGGCCTGGGTACCCACCTCGGGACCGGTCGACTGGACGGTCTCCGATCCCCGCTGGTCGGTGTCGATGTTGTGCCAGGACACGGTCGCGGAGTTGAACGGGTACATCGCGGAGAGGAAGTCGAACGAGCCCACATGGTGGTCGAGATCCCTCGCTCCTGCGGCGACCGCCTGGTGGAAGTGGCCGTCACCCCCGAGCTTGCAGCTCGGGACCACGTGGTAGCGGATGGTGTGATGTCCACCGGTCGGGTTCGGCAGCAGCACGTCGAAAGCCGGGTGCTCGTGCCACACCTGGGCGGAGGCCGCCGGCGCGGACGCCACGGCCGCTCCCCCGGCGAGTAGAGCTGCGGCGCAGGTGACGGCGGCGGATCGACGGATGGCGGTCATGGCGGACTCCTCGGCTGGACAGTGCTGTACCAGGTAGATCGGTGGCGCCCACCACAGTGTTAACGCCGGCCGGTCAGACGTTGAAGTACTTGGCCTCCGGGTGGTACAGAACGAACGCGTCCGTGGACTGCTCCGGGTGGAGCTGCAGCTCCTCGGACAGTTCCACGCCGATCCGCTCCGGCTCCAACAGATCGATCACTACCTTGCGGGACTCCAGATCGGGACAGGCCCCGTATCCGAAGCTGTACCGCGCGCCCCGGTACTTCAGGTTGAAATACTCGTTGATGCTGTCCGGGTCCTCGGCGGACACCGCCCCCTGCGGGAGGGTGAGCTCATCGCGGACCCGGCGATGCCAGAACTCGGCGAGGGCCTCCGTGAGCTGCACGGAGAGTCCGTGCACCTCGAGGTAGTCGCGGTAGTTGTCCGCGGCGAACAGCTCGTTGGCGAAGTCCGCTATGGGAGAGCCCATGGTGACCAGCTGGAACGGCAGTACGTCCACGACCCCTTCCTCGGCACACCGCTCGCGGGAGGCGAGGAAGTCGGGGATGGCCAGGAAGCGGGGCCGCTGCTGCCGCGGGAACGCGATCTTGTGGAGAACCTCGGCGTCCGGTTTCGGCTCGGCCAGCACCCAGATCTCGTCACCGACCGAATAGGCCGGGAAGTAGCCGTACACGACCGCCGCGTGCGACAGGATGCCCTCGGTGGTCAGTCGACCGATCCAGTCCCGCAGCCGGGGCCGACCCTCGGTGGCGACCAGCTCGTCGTAGTCCGGCCCGTCGCCGCCGCGGGTACCCCGCAGGCCCCATTGACCGAAGAACAGGGCGCGCTCGTCGAGGTGGCCGGCGTAGTCGGCCACGGGGATGCCCTTGGCGATCCGGGTCCCCCAGAACGGAGGGGTGGCGATGGGCTGGTCCGCGGCGACATCCGAACGCTCGGGGATGACGACGGGCTCGGCCTCGGCGGCACGCCTGGCTGCGATCTTCTCCGATCGGGCACGGCGCTCACGACGCTCGGCCGCCTTGGCGGCGGACTCCGAAGACTCGGTGATGGGCACCCCGGTGCGCTTGGCGGTCATGACCTCGTCCATGAGACGAAGCCCCTCGAACGCGTCCCGCGCGTAGAACACGTTGCCCTGATACATCTCGGCGAGGTCGACCTCGACATAGGCCCGCGTCAGTGCGGCGCCGCCGAGAAGCACCGGGAACTCGTCGGCGAGGCCCTCGGCGTTGAGCTCGGCGAGGTTGTCCCGCATCACCACGGTCGACTTGACCAGCAGACCGGACATCCCGATCACGTCGGCCTTGTTCTCCCGTGCCGCGGAGATGATGTCCGCGATGGGCTGCTTGATGCCGATGTTGACCACGTCGTAGCCGTTGTTGGACAGGATGATGTCCACGAGGTTCTTACCGATGTCGTGGACGTCGCCCTTGACCGTCGCCAGGACGATCCGGCCCTTGCCGTCCTCGTCGCTGGCCTCCATGTGTGGCTCCAGGTGCGCGACGGCGGCCTTCATCGTCTCGGCGGACTGCAGCACGAACGGTAGCTGCATCTGGCCGGACCCGAAGAGCTCACCGACGGTCTTCATGCCGTTCAGCAGGTGCTCGTTGATGATCTCCAGCGGCGGGATCTGCTCCATCGCGGCGTCGAGATCCTCCTCGAGCCCCTTGCGCTCACCGTCGACGATCCGTGCGGCCAGTCGCTCCATGAGCGGCATCGCCGCGAGCTCGGCGGCGCGCGCGTCCTTGGCGCTCGCGGCGGACACGCCCTCGAAGAGCTCCATGAACACCTGCAGCGGGTCGTAGCCCTCGCGACGTCGGTCATAGACCAGATCGAGCGCGACCTCGCGCTGGCGATCGTCGATCTTGCTCATCGGGAGGATCTTCGAACTGTGCGCGATCGCGGTGTCGAGCCCGGCCTGGATGCACTCGTGGAGGAACACCGAGTTCAGCACCTGACGGGCGGCCGGGTTGAGACCGAACGAGATGTTCGACAGACCGAGCGTGGTGTGGATCTGCGGATGGGCCTCGGTGAGCCGACGAATGGCCTCGATCGTCTCGATACCGTCGCGTCGCACCTCCTCCTGCCCGGTGGAGATGGGGAAGGTCAGGCAGTCGATGATGATGTCGTTCTCGGCCATCCCCCAGTTCTCCGTGAGGTCGGCGATGAGCCGCTCGGCGATCGCGACCTTGCGGTCCGCCGTCCGCGCCTGCCCCTCCTCGTCGATCGTCAGACCGACCACGGCGGGGCCGTGCCGGGCGACCAGACGCATGATCTTCTGAAAACGCGAGTCGGGCCCCGCGCCGTCCTCGTAGTTCACCGAGTTGACCGCGCAGCGTCCACCGAGGTGCTCGAGCCCTGCCTTGATCACCTCCGGCTCGGTCGAGTCGAGCATGATGGGCAGCGTGGACGCGGTGGCGAAACGTCCCGCCAGCTCGGCCATGTCGCCGGCGCCGTCGCGCCCCACGTAGTCGACACACAGGTCCACCATCTGGGCGCCGTCGCGCATCTGTTCCTTGGCGATCTCCATGCAGACGTCCCAGTCGCCGGCCAGCATGGCCTCCCGGAAACGCTTGGACCCGTTGGCGTTGGTGCGCTCGCCGATCATGATGATGCCGGCGTCGGCACGCATCGGCATCGAGGTGTAGAGCGACGAGACGGCGTTGATCGGCTCGACCTCCCGCACCGCCTGCGTGCGAGTGAGCACCTGCTCCTTGAGCCGGGCGATGTGTTCGGGCGTCGTGCCGCAACAACCGCCGACCATGGAGAGGCCGAACTCGGAGACGAAGTCCGCCACCTGCGGACCGAATTCGTCGGCACCCAGCGGATAGACGGCCCCGTTCGCCCCCAGCTCGGGCAGACCGGCGTTGGGCATGACAGACACCGGGATGCTGGCGTGTTGGGACAGATAGCGCAGGTGCTCGACCATCTCGGTCGGCCCTGTGGCGCAGTTGAGGCCGATCATGTCGATGCCCAGTGGCTCCAACGCCGTCAGTGCGGCACCGATGTCCGAGCCCAAAAGCATGGTGCCGGTGGTCTCGATGGTCACGTGCGAGATGATCGGAAGCCGCCTGCCCGCCGCGGACATCCCGTCCTGGCAGCCGAGGACGGCCGCCTTGACCTGGAGGAGATCCTGGCTGGTCTCGATGAGGTAGGCGTCGGCCCCGCCCCGGGCGAGTCCCTCGGCCGCCTCGGCGTACGCACTACGGATCTCGTCGAACGTGGTCTGGCCGAGCGAGGGCAGCTTGGTTCCGGGGCCGAGGGACCCGAGGACCATCCGGGGGGTGCCGTCGGAGGACGGGCCCATCTCGTCGGCGACCTTGCGGGCGATCGCGGCGCCCTTCTCCGACAGCTCGCCGATCCTGTCGACGATGTCGTAGTCACCCAGGTTGGACAGGTTGCAGCCGAAGGTGTTGGTCTCCACCAGGTCGGCGCCGGCTTCGAAGAACGCGCGGTGGATGTTCTCGACGACGTCGGGGCGGGTGACGTTGAGGATCTCGTTACAGCCCTCGAGCCCGAGGAAGTCTGTGTCCACGTCGAGGTCGACAGCCTGCAACATCGTGCCCATCGCCCCGTCCCCGATCAACACGCGCGAACGGGCGGCATCCAGCAGGGGCGAATCGAAATCGACAGACATGGACCCCAGTGTATGGGTGAGCTGAATCCGGACGTACGTAGGCTGTACTGATGACTGTCGAATGGAGTCCTGACGGGCATGTGGATCTGGAGAACCCGGTCATGATCGTGGCCTTCGAGGGCTGGAACGACGCCGCCGACGTGGCGACCGGGACGATCGAGCATCTCGTCCTGAACCTCGAGGCACGGCAGATCGCGGAGATCGGCGGCGACGAGTTCTTTGACTACCTGGAGCAGCGTCCCGTCATCCGGCATTCGGGTGGGGTGTCACGGTCGATCGAATGGCCGCGCATCGTCGTGTCCGCGTGTCGGCCCGACGGCGTGGCCAACGACGTGGTGCTGGTGCGGGGGCCCGAGCCCGCCCTGAGATGGCGGACGTTCGCCTCCCGGTTCGTCGACCTCGTGGACACGCTCGGGGTGTCGCAGGTGATCCTGCTCGGCGCGTACCTCGCGGACGTCCCGCACTCGCGCCCGGTACCGCTGGTCGGCACCGCGTTCAGCCGTCAGCGGATGACGTCCATGGGGGTCGAGGCGTCCGACTACGAGGGGCCCACCGGGATGACGGGGGTGCTGCAGCAACTGCTGACCGAAGCCGGGGTCCCCACGCTGAGCCTGTGGGCCGGTGTCCCCCACTACGTGGCGTCGCCGCCGAACCCGCGCGGTACCGAGGCGATGCTCTCGTGGTTGGCGGAGAACCTCGGGATGGCGGTGCCGATGGACTCGCTGCGGGTGCAGGCCCGGACGTGGGTGGAGAAGGTCGACGCCGCCGCCGGTGAGGACGAGGACCTGAACGACTACATCCGGTCCCTGGAGGAGCGGGTGGACGAGGAGGCCGGGATCGACCACGGCGACGATCCGGAGCCGGACCGGGGCCGCGCCTCCAGCGGGGAGGCGATGCCGCTCGTCGACGGCGACGCGATCGCCGCCGAGTTCGAGCGCTTCCTGCGCGGCGACCGGGACGAGCCGGACGCGGGCTGACGCTCAGGCGGCGGTGATGCGGACCCCCAGCAGCGCATCCAGGGCGGTCGCCACGGAGGCGCCCGCATCCTCATCCGAGGAGTCACCCTCCAACGTGGCGGCGGCCCAGGTGTCGATCGCCTCCAGCGCTCCCGGGGTGTCCAGGTCGTCCGCCATTCTGGCCCGCAGCGCCGCGATCGCGGCGTCGGCGTCGGCACCGGCACCGCACGCGATCGCCCGGCTCCATCGTTGATACCGTGCCCGCGCCGCCTCGAGGATCTCCACCGACCATGAGCGGTCGGTGCGATAGTGCCCGGCGGCAAGACCCAGGCGGATCAGGGACGGGTCCACGCCCTGATCCCGAAGCGTCTGTACGCGGACGAGATTGCCGAGCGACTTGCTCATCTTGACGCCGTCCAGGCCGATCATCGCGGCGTGAACGTAGAAGCGGGCGAACGGACGCTCCCCGCTGGCGGCCTCCGCGTGTGCGGCCGAGAACTCGTGGTGCGGAAACGCCAGATCGCTGCCACCGCCCTGGATGTCGAAACGCATACCCAGCCGGCGGCGGGCGATCGCCGAACACTCGATGTGCCAGCCCGGGCGCCCCTCGCCCCAGGGCGAGTCCCAGGAGGGTTCACCCGGCCGCCGGACCCGCCACAGGAGGGCGTCCAGCGGGTGTTCCTTCCCCTCGCGGTCCGGGTCACCGCCCCGTTCGGCGAACGCCGCGGCCATCTCGTCGTCGTCATATCCCGATTCGTAACCGAATTCCGGTGTCGCACGATGTCGGTAGTAGACGTCGGAGTAACCGTCCACCTCCGGATCGATCCGGTAGGCATGCCCCCGCTTCAGCAGTTCATCGACCATCTCGATCACCTCGTCGATGGTCTCCGTGGCGGCCACGTACTGCTGCGGCGGGAGGATGCGCAGCGCCTCCATGTCCGCACGGAAACGATCGGTCTCCGCGTCGCCGAGCGTGCGCCAGTCGACCCCGTCTCGCTCCGCCCGCTCGAACAGCGGATCGTCGACGTCGGTGGTGTTCTGGACGTAATGCACCGCATGGCCTGCATCCAGCAGTTGGCGGTACACGAGATCGAAGGTGAGATACGTCGCGGCGTGCCCGAGATGGGTCGTGTCGTACGGGGTGATCCCACAGACATACATGCGGACCAGGGGCCCGGGCGAGAGGTCCCGGACCGCTCCGTCGGCGGTGTCGAACAACCTGAGGGGAACGCCGTCGCCGGGGACCGAGGGAACGACAGGCGAGGACCAGGAGTGCATGGTGTCGAGTCTAGAGACCGCGGCGGCTCAGAAGAGCGGCCAGGGTAAGGGGTACCCCGGGGCCGGGACGGGGAACCGTCCGCCGTCGAGGAGACTGTCCACCCGGCTGCACAGCGCGGCGATCTCGTCAGATGAGAGCAGGTCCCGAAGTCGGGCGGCGAGACAGCCCTCCCCCGCCAGTGCGGTGGCCAGGCGCGTCAGCGCCGCGACGTCACCTCCGTCGAGGGGCTGTGCGGCCCACCCCCACAGGACCGTGCGCAGCTTGGGCTCCGCATGAAATGACAGCCCGTGGTCGATCGCCCAGGTGCGTCCGTCACGGTCCACCAACACGTGACCGCCCTTGCGGTCCGCGTTGTTGACCACGTGGTCGAACAGCGCGATCCGCCGCATCCGCTCGTCGGTCTCGTGCGCCACCACGACGTCCTCGCCCCGCGGGCCCTCGCCGCGCAGGACCACGGCCCGGCCCGCGGGGACGTCGTCCACCGGGTGGACGTCCACGGGATCGAAGGTGCCGTCCGCGTCCGGATCCCGCTCGTCGATCCACCGCTGGGCCATGCCCGGGCCACCCGGCCCGTACACGCTGACGGTCTCGGGGACCAGGTCCCACCCCAGCCCGGCGGAGACGGCGTATGCCGCGACCTCCCGCGCGGCCAGCGTGCCGTCGGGAAAGTCGAACAGTGGTCGCTCCCCCGCCGACGGCTTGTAGACCCATCCGTCGCCGTGGGCGTCGACGCAGCGGTAGACCGCGTTGCTGCCGGAGGGGATCCGGTGCAGGACGGTGAGTTCGGGTGCCGCTGAACCGGTGGTCACGGATCGATGAGCTCGGTCAACGCCTCGTCGCTGCGCGGGCGGTAGCCGTTGAGCCGGACGCACAGGTGGCCGGTCGTGTCGATGGGCTCCCCGCACAGCGGGCACGGCTCCCGGCCCGCGGAGACCACCTTGTCGCTTCGCAGGACGAACTGCCTCGCGCGCTGCGGGGAGAGGAAGACACGCAGGGCGTCCGGGGCGTCCTCGGAGTCCGAGAGGACCGCGGACTCGTCGGCCGCGGAGGGGTCGATCGCCAGGAGTTCCACCACGACCTGGCCTTTCTCGCCGTCCCAGCCCAGGCCCATCGTGCCCACGTTGAACTCGGGGTCGACCGGCATCTCCAGGGGGTCGAGATCGTCGACCACACCGCCGGCGGGTGGAACGGGGATGTCCGACTTGGCGGCGATCTCGTCGAGGAGATCTCCCAGACGATCGGAGAGGATCTTGGCCTGTTGCTTCTCGCACCGCACGGTGATCGTGCGTCCGGATTCGGTTGCCTGGACGAAGAAGACGCGCTCTCCGGGCTGGCCGACCGTGCCCACCACGAACCGGGCCGGGTCGCGGAACTCGTGGACTGCCCTGCTCATGCCGGTCTTCTCCTCGCGTCTGTCTGGGGTGTGCTCAGTGGAACTCTGCGGATTCTCAGGGTACGTTCCCGCCGGGGATCGCATCGGAGTCGGAGCGCCCGGGCGCACCGGTGCCCGCGTGGCCGGCGGGATCTCCCCGGAGGCTCGCCAGATCCCCGCCCGTGTCGTTGACCCGCAGGATGAACGGGCGGTGGGTGGTGTACCTGATCACCGAGACCGACGCCGGGTCCACCACGATCCGCTGGAACTGGTCGAGGTGCATCCCGTACGCGTCGGCCAGGACCGACTTGATCACGTCACCGTGGCTGCACGCCAGCCAGAGGACGTCGCGGCCCGCCTGCTCGGCGAGGAGACGGTCGTGTCGGCGGACGGCCCGGACGGCCCGGGTGGCCATCCCGGCCATGGACTCGCCTCCGGGGAACACCGCCGACGAGGGGTGCTGCTGGACCACGGACCACATGTGCTCGGACACCAGCTCCTTGAGCGGGCGGCCGGTCCAGTCGCCGTAGTCGACCTCGATGAGACCGTCCTCGACGACGGGTTCGAGCCCGAACGCCGCCGCGAGGGGCTCGATGGTCTGTCGACACCGCAGGAGCGGCGACCTGACGACGGCTTCGACGGGCAACCCGTCCAGCCGGCTGCACAGTGCCGCCGCCTGGGACAGGCCGGTTTCGTCGAGCCCTATCCCTGGTGTCCTGCCGGCGAGTGTGAGTGCGGTGTTGGCGGTGGAGCGGCCGTGCCGGAGCAGGATGACGGTCATAGCAGGTAGATTACCGACGCCGCGCCGCCGCGGCAGAGGTGTCAGGTCGCGGGGATGGTGCCGGTGGCGAGCAACCCCATCACCAGGAGGCCGAGGAGGATGCGGTAGCCGGCGAACCAGGCCAGTGAGTGCTTCTGGACGAAGCGCAGGAGCCACGCGATCGCCGCGTAGCCGATCACGAACGCGACGGCCGCCCCCACCAAAAGCTGCACGCCGCTGGCCGACTGCCCCACCGAGGGCTCGAACGCGTCCGGCAGGCTGAACAGGCCCGAGGCGAGCACCGCCGGGATGGCGAGCAGGAACGAGAACCGGGCGGCGGCTTCACGGGACATGTTCAGGAACAGGCCCGCGGAGATGGTGCCGCCGGAGCGGCTCACCCCCGGGATCAGTGCCAGGCACTGTGCCAGCCCCATGACGATCGCGTCCTTCATCTTGAGTCCCTCGAGCGACTTGCCGTCGACCGGGCGGTCCTGTCTGCCGAATTTCTCGGCGAGGAGGAAGACGAACGAGAACAAGATCAGCACGATCGCGGTGATCCAGAGGTTCCTGGCCGCGTCCCGGATGAGGTCCTTGCCGACGAACCCGATGACCGCGATGGGGATCGAGCCGACGATCACGAACCAGCCGAGGCGGTAGTCCGGGTCGTCGCGGTGCTCGGCGGCGAACACCCCGCGGAACCAGGCCACGAGGATGCGCGCGATGTCCTTGACGAAGAACACCAGGACCGCGGCCTCCGTGCCCAGCTGGACCACCGCGGTGAACGAAGCACCCGCATCGGCGCCGAACCACCAGGTCGAGAAGATCCGCAGGTGACCGGAGGAGGACACCGGCAGGAACTCGGTGAGGCCCTGGAGGACCGACAGCACGATGACCTGGAGCCAGGACATTCCTTCCGCGGCCGGGGCGGCGAGGACCGTTGTGTTCACGGTTCGGCTCTCTCTCGTATGGGACGGGGCACTGCAGACGTCGACGGACCGGTGCGCCGACCGCACGCCGTGAGGGTAGTCGCCCGGACCTGAACGGTGCCGGGAGACCCGCGTGGTGGACAATGGGCGTCGTCGAAAGGAACACCGTGAACCGTCGTGTCCTCCGCCGTTCCGGCGTGCCGGCTGCGCTACTCGCCCTCATGATGGGGCTCTCCGCGTGCTCGTCCGCCACCAGCCAACTCGAGGAGGACCAGCTCGCACAGGGCGGTGCGGTTCCCGCGGAATCGCCGCAGATCTTCGAACCGGAAGGGGGCGAGATCGTCTCTTCGCCGGGCTCGGTCCGGTCCCTCGTGGCGGTCGGCGACCGGGTTGCCGCCCAGCTCCAGTCCCCTCCCTCGCTTGAGATCGGCCGGGTCGAGGGCACCCGGTGGATCACCGAGGACACCGTCGAGCTGCCGGCCGACGCGGGAACCGCCACCGGGGGGGACGACGGGTCGATAGTCGTGCCCTACGCCGACGGCGTCGTGGTGGTCTCTCCGGAGGGCGGGTCCCGGCGGATCGCCGGTCTCGGGCCGGTGTCCGCGGTCGCGGTCGCCCCGGACGGGAAGCTGATCACAGGCACGGCCGAGGGCGAGGTGGTGATCCGCGACCCCGAGGGGAACGAGGAGAACCGGATCGGAGGGCTGACGAGCGTCGACGCCCTCACCGTGGCCGCCGACGGCTCCATCACCGCGTTGAGTCGTCCCGACACCGTGATCGCCTCGATCGACCCGACCGGGAACGGCGCCGGGCCTCTCCTGCGGGCCGGCCGCGGAGCCGCGATGATGGACGACCTCGGCGAGGGCTCCCTGGTCGCCACCGACACCGTCGGGAGCACGCTGCTGGTCTATTCCACCTCGCCGGTCCGGCTGCATCAGCAGTTCCCCGTCGCGGACGCTCCGTGGGCGGTCGCCCAGGACCCCTCGAGGTCGGTTGTGTGGGTAACCTCGACCGGCACCAATACGCTGCAGGCGTACGATCTCGGCGACGGGATCGGAGTACTGGTCGCGGAGATCCCGACGGTGCGTCAGCCCGACGCCCTGGCGGTCACGACCTCCGGCACCGTGGTGGTGGGCTCCGCGGACGGCGCGGGGCTGCACCTGGTCGAACCGACCGTGACCGCCCCGATCGGCTGACCGACTCCGCCCGCCGACGCCCCACTGGAGGAGAACCGTGTACGCGCTGGTCAAGAAGCTGTTGTTCCGCTTTCCCGCGGAGCGGATCCACCATCTGGTGTTCGGGCTGCTCAAGCTCCTGACCCTGGTCCCTCCGCTGGGATCGCTGGTCCGCCGGATCCTCGGGGTGCGGGATCCCGTGCTGGCCCGGGATGTGCTCGGCCGTACCTTTCCCGGTCCGCTCGGGTTGGCCGCGGGGTTCGACAAGAACGCCGCCGCCGTGGATTCGTGGGGCGCGATCGGTTTCGGCTTCAGCGAGGTGGGCACCGTCACCGCCTCGGCGCAGCCCGGTAACCCGACCCCCCGCCTGTTCCGGCTGGTGCGGGATCGGGCGATCCTCAACCGGATGGGGTTCAACAACCACGGGGCGGGCAATGCGGCCAACAACCTACGTCGGCGCCGCAGTAGCGATCCGGTGGGGATCAACATCGGTAAGACCAAGATCGTCCCGGCGGAAGACGCCGTGCGCGACTATGTCGCCTCGGCCACGATGCTCACCGGGCTCGCCGACTACCTGGTGGTGAACGTCAGCTCGCCCAACACACCCGGACTGCGGGATCTGCAGGCCGTCGAGTCGCTGCGCCCGATCCTCACGGCGGTGCGCGATGTGGCCACGATCCCGGTCCTGGTGAAGATCGCACCGGATCTGGACGACGCGGACGTCGACGCGGTCACCGACCTGGTACTGGAGCTGGAGCTGGCGGGCGTCGTGGCGACCAACACCACCATCTCCCGTGAGGGGCTGCGCACACCGGCCGGCGAGGTGGAGCAGATGGGTGCGGGCGGGATCTCGGGCGCACCGGTCGCCGCACGCTCCCGGCAGGTGCTGTCCCGGATCTACCGCAGGGCAGGCGGCCGGATCGTGATCATCTCGGTCGGTGGCATCGAGACCCCGGAGGACGTCTGGGACCGCATCACCCACGGCGCGGACCTGGTGCAGACCTACACGGGCTTCATCTACACCGGCCCGGCACTGGTGCGCGGGGCCAACCGCCTCGTGGCGCGTCGCCTCCGCCAGGGCGGTTACCGGTCCCTGTCGGACGCCGTGGGTTCCGCGGTGCGCTAGTTGTACTGACCACGGACGATCTCCGAGGAGCCCCTCCAGGCGAGGAGCCCCCTTTCCGTGTGTGGAAGGGGGCTCCTCGGTGTGGCGGATGTCTACCGTTCGTAGATCGCGGTGATGGTGCCGCGTGCGAGCCCCTGTCCGAAGAGGTTGAAACCGACGAACGCGCACGAGGCGTCGTCGTCGAGCTCGAGGACGTCGCCCACCGCGTGCACGGCGAGAATGTAACGGTGCGGACCGTGTCCGGCGGGCGCCGCCGCGCCCACGAAGCCCTTGAACCCGGCGTCGTTACGCAGCACCACGGCCCCCTCGGGCAGGCCGGAGGTGTCCGTGCCGGTGCAGGCGCCTTCGGGCAACGAGGTGACGTCCGCGGGGATGTTGGCGACCGACCAGTGCCAGAAACCGGAGGCCGTGGGGGCGTCGGGGTCGAAGACCGTCACGACGTAGCTCCTGGTGCCTTCCGGGCCGGCGCTCCAGCTGACCTGGGGGGACTTGTCCAGGCCACCCTCTACACCCATCGCGCCGCTCAACTGCGCGGGGGCGAGCGTGGCGCCCTCGGTGACGGACTCGCTCGTCACCTCCAGTGCGGGCAGATCTGGCAGCGCGGCGTAGGGATCGGGCACGCGGAACTCGGTCATCGTCTTCCTCCTGTGTCGGACGGCGGAGGAGGGTTCCCTCCGGTTTGTCGTCTCCTTGTCTACCAGCGATGACCGGCGCGTGCCGCGGCGGCGTGGGGCCCGATTTGGTCCGCGGAACAGGCATCGGCTAGTGTCATTCCTCGCACGGCCAAGGCGGACCAGTTCCGGCGTCGGCCGGTAAGTGTGCAAGCGCGAGTGGCGGAATGGCAGACGCGCTAGCTTGAGGTGCTAGTGTCCTATTAACGGACGTGGGGGTTCAAGTCCCCCCTCGCGCACACTGTGTCGAGACAGTAGAAGGGCCCCGGATCCT
>DWWG01000218.1 GCA_019119875.1 Candidatus Dietzia intestinigallinarum
CGACGGACCGGCCGGAGAAAAAGATTCACTCAGCACCCATCCGCTACGTCTGCAGTGCCGAACCACCGGTGACCCAGCACACGGAGCCCGCCGTAGATCGCCGACTGGCGATCAGGGCTCGAACGAGAGGACCATCATCATGGGCATCACGATCTCCCGGCGTCTCGCCACCGCCACCGCCGCTGCTGCTGTGGGCGGACTCGTCCTGGCCGGCTGCTCCACGGACGACGGCTCGACCGACGCCGAGGGCACGACCTCGGCCATGACCACCACATCCGCGATGGGCTCCGCCGAGACCTCCGCCATGGAGGCCGAGCCCGCGGCGCTCGTCGGTCCCGGTTGCACCGAGTACGCCGAGGCCAACCCGGACGGACCCGGCTCTGTCGAGGGGATGGCCATGGAACCGGTAGCCACGGCGGCTTCCAACAATCCGTTGCTCACCATGCTGACGCAGGCCGTCTCGGGCGGCGTGAACCCGGAGGTCGACCTGGTCGACACCCTCAACAGCGGCGAGTACACGGTCTTCGCTCCCGTCGACGACGCGTTCGCGCAGATCGACGACGCCACCATGGCGCAGCTGCAGACCGATCCTGAGCTGCTCACGAGTGTTCTGACCTACCACGTCGTCGAGGGGGAGATGACCCCCGATGAGGTCGTCGGTATGCAGACCACCCTCAACGGCGCGGACGTGGACGTCACGGGCTCGGGAGACGAGCTCATGGTCAACGGCGCGAACGTCATCTGCGGGGGCGTCGAGACGGCCAACGCGACCGTGTACCTCATCGACGAGGTGCTGGTCCCCGAGGAGTGACCTGACCGGCCGGGACGCCCGCTCACGACCCTGCGGGATCAGAACCAGTCGTCGCGCATGTCGAGCGTGGTGCGGTCGCCGGAGGCGAGCAGATCGAGTTTGGCGTCGACGATCGGCAGCTCGCGGCGCAGGAAGAAGCGGGCGGCCCGGAGCTTGCCGGCGGCGAACGCGTCGGAGGCCTCGGCCGCGTCGGCCCCGCCCGTCGACGCGTCGCCGAGACGCGAGCCCAGCGCGAGCAGCTGCTCGAGCCACATCCATGCGATCACGATATGCCCCGCCGCCTCGAGGTACTCGGTGGCATCGGCCAGGAACGCCTCCGGATCGCTCGCCCCCACCTCGGCCAACGCGGTGGTCACCTCGATGAGTCGGGAGACCCGCGGCCGCAGCAGCGCGGCCAGTTCCGCGAGTTCGGAGTCGGGCCCGGCCGCCGCCGCCCGCTCGCACGTCGCGGTGATCCGCCCCGTCAGCGCGGCCAGCCCGGCACCGCCGCCGGCGAGCACCTTGCGCCCCAGCAGATCCTGGCCCTGGATCCCGTGGGTGCCCTCGTGGATCGGGTTGAGGCGGTTGTCCCGGTAGTGCTGTTCCACGTCGTAGTCGATCGTGTATCCGGCCCCGCCGAGCACCTGGATCGCCAGGTCGTTGGCCTTCAGACACCACTGCGACGGCCACGATTTGGCGATCGGCGTGAGCACGTCCAGAACGGTCTTCGCGTCGGCCGCCTCCTGCGGGGAGCCGGATTTCTCGTCGTCGACAAGCCTCGCGCAATACAGGCCCAACGCCAGCGCGCCCTCCACATACGACTTCTGGGTGAGCAACATCCTGCGCACGTCGGCATGCCCGGTAAGCATGACCTGCGGCGACGTCGGATCTGCGCCGACCGGCCGACCCTGAGGCCGCCCGCGCGCGTAGTCCAGCGACTTGAGATAGCCGGTGTAGCCCAGCGCGGTGGCGCCCAGCCCCACACCGAGGCGGGCCTCGTTCATCATCGTGAACATCGTCTTGAGACCGGTGTTCTCCTCGCCCACGAGGTACCCCACCGCGCCCGCCTGACCGCCGGGCGTGTGCAGGCCCTGGCCGAGGGTGGGCGCGGTGTTGACGGTGCCGCGAAAGCCCATCTTGTGGTTGAGGCCGGTGACGACGACGTCGTTGCGCTCGCCCGGCGAGCCGTCGTCGTGGACCAGGAACTTCGGGACCACGAACAGGCTGATCCCCCGCGTGCCGGCCGGGGAGCCGGGGACCTTCGCCAGCACCAGATGGATGATGTTCTCGGTCATGGCGTGCTCGCCGCCGGAGATCCACATCTTCTGGCCGAACAGCCGGTACGTGCCGTCGGGCTGCGGCTCGGCGCGCGTGGTGATGTCCGCCAGGTTGGAGCCGGCCTGCGGCTCGGACAGGCACATCGTTCCGGAGAAGCGGCCGGAGATCATCGGCCGGACGTAGCGGTCGATCTGCTCCTCGCTGCCGTGCGCGAGCAGCAGGTTGGCGTTGCCGGTGGTGAGCAGCGGGTAGCCGGCGGTGCCGATGTTGGCCGCGTAGAACCAGGCCATGCACGCCAGGTACGCGGTGTACGGCAGCTGCATGCCGCCCACCCGCGCGTCCATGGCGGCGCCCACGAGGTCGGCGTCGGCGAACCGGCGCAGGGCCTCGCCGATCTCCGGGATGAGCTCGACCTCCTCGCCGACGAGCCTGGGCTCGTTCAGATCCGAGGCCCGGTTGTGCGGAGCGAAGTACGTCGCGGCCAGCTCGGCCGACAGGTCCAGCACCGCGTCGATCGTCTCCCGCGAGTGGTCCGCGTACCGCTCACGCTCGGTCAGATCGGACACCCGCAGCCAGTCGTGGAGGAGAAAATCGAGGTCGGCGCGGGACAGCAGGTTCTCGGGACGCATGCTCTGCAGACTACGTGGGGTGGTCGTGGTCGCAGGCGCGCCCGCTGATGCTCTTTCAGGGTGCGCTCAGAGCGGCACGCCGCGGTCCTCGACGACCGTGCGCATCACCAGCGTCGAGCGCAGGTTCCCCACCCCGGGCAGTCCGGCCAGGTGCTCGTCGTAGAGCTTCTGGAACGCGGCGAGGTCGGCCACGAGGATCCGCAGCAGGTAGTCGGGCTCGCCGAACAGCCGCTGCGCCGAGACGACGTCCGGCAGCTCTGCCACCCCCGCCTCGAACGCCGTGAGCGTGGCCTTCTCGCCCGAGCGCATGGTCACAAAGACGAGGGCCTCGAAGTCGAGCCCCACCGCCGACGGGTCGATCACCGCGCGGTATCCGGTGATCGCGCCGGAGGTCTCCAGCGCGCGGAGCCTGCGGTGCGACGACGACACGCTCAGCCGCACCCGGTCGGCGATCTCGGCGAGCGTGAGCCGACCCCGCTCCTGGAGCGCCAGGAGAATATTTCGGTCAATCCAATCCATGCGGAATATTCTCCCGCAGAACAGGCTGTTCGGGGTGTAACTCGGGAGCACTTTTCGCAGGAACGCTCATAGCATTTCAGTCATGCCACTCACCTCCGTTGCCGCGTTCTGGGCGGTGTCCATGCTGTTCGTGCTGACGCCCGGGGCGGACTGGGCGTACGCGATCTCCTCCGGCCTGCGGAACCGCTCCGTGGTGCCCGCGGTCAGCGGCATGCTGTCCGGGCACCTGGCGGCGACCATCGTGGTGGCCGCCGGTCTGGGGCTCCTGCTCACCGGGGACCCGATGGTCCTGGGTGTGCTCACGGTGGTCGGGGCGCTCTACATCGGTTGGCTGGGCATCGGGATGCTGCGTGAGCCGGGCCGGGGCGAGTCGGGCGGCGGTGTTCTCGATCGCGGGCTCGACCCCGGCGCGCCGGGAATGGTCGGAGCCGCAGGCACTCACACTGGCGTGGCCCCCGCTGCCGGCGCCGGCTCCAGCGGCGGGCAGTTCGCGCGCGGCGTGGGCGTGAGTCTGCTCAATCCCAAGGTGATCCTGCTGCTCGGGGCGCTGTTGCCGCCGTTCGCCGCCCCGGACGCGGCCCTGCCGATGCCGGCCCAGATGATGGTCCTGGGCTCGGTGCACCTGGCCGGCTGCGCGGTGGTCTACTTCGCCGTCGGGCTGCTGGCCGCCCGGTACCTGAGCGGGCGACCGTCCGCGGCGGCGACCGTGACCCGGCTGTCCGGAGTGGCGCTCACGGTCGTGGCCGCAGTGCTGCTGGTGCGCCAGGTGGCCGGCTGGATGTGACAGCGGGGGCCGGGCGTGCGGGCGCTCCGCGTGCAGCCGCCGTTTGTGTCAGTTTTTGCCGGTCGCGGCCGCGAACGCGCGGCCCATGTCGAGCATCGTCTTGGCGTAGAC
>DWWG01000030.1 GCA_019119875.1 Candidatus Dietzia intestinigallinarum
TCGGGCCGCGTCATGGCCGCCTCGTTCCTGCAGAGCCGCATCTCCGAGGTGTTCGCGATGGACATCCACCCCGCCGCGCGCGTGGGCGCGGGCATCCTCGTCGACCACGCCACCGGCATCGTCGTGGGGGAGACCTGCGTGCTCGGCGACGGCGTCTCCATCCTGCAGGGCGTCACCCTCGGCGGCACCGGGAACGAGGACGGCGACCGTCACCCCAAGATCGGCTCGGGGGTGCTGCTGTCGGCCGGTTCGATCGTCCTGGGCAACGTCCGCGTTGGCGACTGCGCGAAGGTGGCCGCCGGCTCTGTGGTGCTGTCCGAGGTGCCGCCACACACGACCGTCGCCGGGGTGCCCGCCAGGGTGGTGCGCCGCCACGCCGAGTCGCTGGTGCCGGCGGAGCGGATGGATCAGGAGATCGACCCGAAGAACCATCCCGGGGCCTGAGTGTGATGCGGGTCCTGGTCGTGGACGACGAGCCGGCACTGCGGGAGAGCCTGCGGCGCGGCCTCGTCGCGGGCGGCTGGGCCGTGGACACCGCCGGTGACGGCGAGGCCGGGTTGGAGATGGCCGCCGGCGAGGAGTACGACGTCGTGGTGCTGGACATCATGATGCCGCGCCGCAACGGCTACGAGGTGGTGCGCGAGATGCGCCGCCGTGAGATCTGGACGCCCGTGCTCATGCTCACCGCTAAGGACGGCGAGTACGACGAGGCCGACGCGTTCGACCTCGGTGCCGACGACTACCTGGTCAAACCGTTCTCGTTCGTGGTTCTCGAGGCGCGTCTGCGTGCGCTGGTGCGCCGTGGGGCCCCCGAACGGCCCGCGGTCTTCTCCGCCGGTGACCTGGTGGTGGATCCGGCCGCCAAGGAGGTCCGCCGGGGTGGACAGCGGATCACGGTCACCGCGCGCGAGTACGCCGTGCTGGAGTACCTGATCCGCAACCGCAACCAGGTGGTGTCCAAGGCTCAGATCCTGCGGGCGGTGTGGGACTCGGCCTATGACGGCGACGACAACATCGTCGAGGTCTACATCGGCTACCTGCGACGCAAGATCGACGCCCCGTTCTCCACTCGTTCGATCGAGACCGTCCGCGGCCAGGGGTACCGGCTCGTCGACGCCGCGGCCGGCTAGTCCCCGAACTCCTCGAGCTCCTCGACGGGCAGTTCCACGACGAACCGTGCGCCACCGCCGGGTGCGTCCTCCACCCGCACCCGGCCGCCGTGGGAGCGGGTGATCTCGGCGACGATCGCCAGACCCAGCCCGGACCCGCCGGTGCCCCGTGCGCGGTCGGCGTCGAGGCGGGCGAAGCGGTCGAACACCGTGCTCTTCTGGGCGTTGGGCACCCCCTCGCCGTCGTCGTCGACGGTGATCGTGGCCCGCGGCGCGCCGGGGACCGTGCGGTCGACGGTGAGCACCAGCGACATCTGCTGCCGGGCGTGGCGGCGCGCGTTGTCCACGAGGTTGCGCACCACGCGCTGGAGCGCGTCCGGGTCGCCCACCAGGCGCGCGGGCTCCACCGACACCGCCACCTGCAGATCCGTGCGTCCCGGCACCCCCACGCCCGCTGTCCCCAGCTCCCGCGCACGGGTGGCCTCGGCGAGCACGATGTCGTCGAGGTCCACGTCGTCGCGGCGCAGCGGCATCCCGCGCTCGTCGTTCTTGGCCAGCAGGAGCAGGTCCTCGACCATCGTGCGCATCCGCGCGACCTCCGGAAGCAGCAGTTCGTCGACGGTCTCCACGTCGACCGGGGTGCCGGAGGTGGACGACAGCTCGAGCATGGTCGAGAGCGTGGACAGGGGGCTGCGGAGCTCGTGGGAGGCGTCGCCGATGAACGCCACCTGCGCGGTGCGGGCGGCGTCCAGTCGGGCGAGCATGGCGTTCATGGTGCGGGCCAGTCGCGCGATCTCGTCCTCGGCCTCCGGGACGGGCACGCGTTCGCCGTGGCCGGAGGTGGAGATCTCGGCGACGCGCGAGCGGATGGACTCGACCGGACGCAGCACGCGGCCCATGGCGTAGTAGACGAACACCGCGGTGGCCAGGCCCGCGACCGGGACGAACGACAGGAACAGGATCGCGCCGGTGCCGAGCAGGAAGTCGTAGCGGTCGGTGACGGTGCCGACCTGCACCACGAACGTCCCCGCGCCCAGGCCCACGCCCACGGAGGTGATGCGCAGGTCCTCACCGCCGGGCGCACGGAGCTGGTCGCGGGTGAACTCGCCGGCGGCCGGGGCGGGCAGGGTGCCCACGGTCTCCAGCCCGCGCATGACCTGGCCGGCGAGGATCTGATCGTCGGGCGCGATGATCCGCACCATGTCCACGCCGGACAGCGGTTCGGACACGATCTCCAGCGAGGCCTGCGGGCCGCGCGCGGCGAGCTGCCCCGCCACGTCGACGGCCCGGTTCCGGTCCATGGTGTCGATCGTCTCGTGGACCGCCGAGCGCAGCATCAGCCACGCCCCGCCGGCCGCAAAGGCAAGGACGAGCATGACGATCGCGGCGGCGATCACGGTGGTCGCGACACGGATCGGCCACCGGCGCGGCGTGGTCAGGATGTCGCGTCTGGAGGGCACGGTCCCATTGTGCGGGCCCGACGCGAATGAGAACACGTGTTAGCGTCGCGGGGTGAGGGAATCGCAGCACAACGGCCCTGAGCCGCGCCTGGGCATCACGTTCACGGAGCACGAGAACGGCACCATCAGCTGGCATCAGCCGGTCGCCGACCAGTTCGTCGACCCGCGCGGCCGCTTCGCCACCGGTGGCCTGGCGGTCCTGGTCGACTCGGGGCTCGGAGCCGAGAATCATCGTCGCCGTCCGGATGGCATGTGGACTGTCACCACCGAACTGCGCATCGACCTGCTCGGCCGCCCGCGCGCGGGAACGAGCGGCCTCGGCGTGCGTACGGACCACCTGGGCGGGGATGGTCACTGCCTCACGACGCGCGGCGATGTCGTCGACGACGACGGCGGGGTGGTCGCCGCGGGACTGGTCAAATCCATGGCCTTCTCCGTGGGCATCGATCCGGACGAGTACGACGACGAGCCGCCCTGGCCGTCCGCGCTCGTGCCGGGAACGCTGGCCGAGGTGCTGTGCCTGACGTTCGACGAGCGCGCCGACGGCCCCGGCGGCTCCCGGGCGGTGGAGGCCGTGATCGCGCCGGAGCCCGCGCTGGCCAACCCTCTGGGCAACCTGCACGGCGGTGTGTTCGCCGCCGTGGCGGAGATCGCCGGCGCCGCGCTGTTCCCGCATGAGCGGGAGGTCTCCTCGTCCTCGCTCGACGTGCGATACATCCGGCAGATCCCGCTGGTCGCGCCGGTGATCGTGCGGGCCGAGATCGTGCACGACGGCCGGAGCTGGGGGATCGCGCAGGTCACCACCCGAGACGACCGCGGCCGTGCGTGTGCGGTGGCATCCGTCACCGTCTACGGCCGGCGGTAGTCGGAGTCATGTCAGACCGATGAGAGGGGACGAGACGTGAAGATCGGCATCATCCTGGGCAGCATCCGTGAGGGGCGCGCCGGCGAATCCGTCGCGCGGTGGGTGGCCGAGCACGCCGCGTCGCGTGCGGACGTGACCTACGAGCTGATCGACCTCAAGTCCTTCGACGTGCCACTGCTGACCTCGGCGACCGTGCCCGGCGCGGCGAACAAGCAGTACGACGACGAGCGCGTGACCCGCTGGAGCCGGGCCATCGACTCCTGTGACGGCTACGTCTTTGTCACCCCCGAGTACAACCACGGTGTCCCGGGCGGCCTGAAGAACGCGTTCGACGTGCTCGGCGGTGAATGGGCCGACAAGGCGGTGGCGTTCGTGTCGTACGGCGCCGAGGGTGGTGTGCGCGCGGTCGAGCACTGGCGCCAGATCGTCGCCAACTTCCGCATGTTCGGCGTGCGGCAGCAGGTCTCGCTGAGTACGTTCACCGAGTTCGACGACGGCGTGGCTCCGGCCGAGCGTCGCACCGGGGAGATCGCGACCCTTTTCGACCAGCTCGAGAGCGCCACCCGTCGCTTCATGGCCGACCGGGGCTGACAGGCCCGGCCTGCACATACGACTGCGGCCCGCCCCGTGCGAGAAGGGGCGGGCCGCAGCAGAAGTGGTTCGCGTCAGCGCACGCGGGTGACGTGCCTCAGTTCAGGGCGGCGAGCGCGGCGTCGTAGTCCGGCTCGGTGGTGATCTCGTCGACCAGCTGGGTGTAGAGGACCTTGCCGGACTCGTCGAGGACGACGACCGAACGGGCGTTGAGACCGGCGAGCGGGCCGTCGGTCATCTTCACGCCGTAGTCGGTGGCGAAGGTGCTGCGGAAGGTCGAGCCGGTGGAGACGTTCTCGATGCCCTCGGCGCCACAGAAGCGGGCGGCCGCGAAGGGCAGGTCGGCGGAGACGTTGACGACGGTGGTGCCCTCGAGGCCGGCGGCCTTGGAGTTGAAGGTGCGGACCG
The DNA here is from genome assembly GCA_019119875.1 of Candidatus Dietzia intestinigallinarum. GTDB lineage: Bacteria > Actinomycetota > Actinomycetes > Mycobacteriales > Mycobacteriaceae > Dietzia > Dietzia intestinigallinarum. Next base: position 4,434 of record DWWG01000030.1, read on the forward strand.
AGGTGGCGCACACGCCGGTGTCCACGCTCGGGAAGATGTTGAGCACGACCTTCTTGCCGGCCAGCGATTCGGAGGTGACGGGCGACAGGTCGGAGCCGACCAGATCGAACGCCGGAGCGGTGGAGCCGACGGCGGGGAGCTCGCCGGACGTGGTGACGGGATTGCCCTTGAATGCGGTGGTTGCCATGAGTCCGTTCTACCGGAATGAGGGCTCCCGCGGGGCGCGCCGGGTCAGCGGGGCGTGGCGATATGGACCACCATGCCCTCGGGTACGCCCTTGACCCCGCCGAGCCTGAAAGTCCGTTTGGGGCGGGTCGCCACCCGCTCCGGGTCCAGCCCCGCGCGTGTGGACTCGCTGATGAGGATCTCGCCGGCGCCGGCCTTCTCCCCGAGGCGTGCGGCGATGTTGACGTCCACGCCCAGGTAGTCGTCGCCGATCCGCCGCGGATGCCCCGTGTGGACCCCGACCCGCAGGCGCGGGCGCCACCCGTCGATCTCGATCCGGGACACGTTCCCCAGGCAGGCCGCGACCGCGTCGAGCGCCAGCCGGGGTGACGGGAACACCGCCATCATCCCGTCGCCCAGCCGCTTGACCACGGTTCCGCGGTGCGCCACCACCTCGGGCTCGGTGGCCGAAGCGATCTCCCGCAGCAGTCGCAGGGCCTCCTCGTCGCCGGCCCGCATCGCCCAGTCGGAGAACCCCACCAGGTCGGTGAACACGATCGTCACCTCCCTGTCGCCGTCGCCCCGGCCCGCACGCTCGCGCAGGGCCTGCCACAGCTGCAGCCCACCGAGTGTGACCTCGCGCGTGGCGGTGGGCCGCTCGTCGAACAGGCGGCCGGCGATCCGCGCGATGGTTCCCGCGCCGTCGCGGCCCGCCGCCGAGAGCGGGTCCCCGAACCCCGGGTCGCCGGGCAACACCTGCCGCACGCGGCGCGCCATCGCCACGGACGTGGGGTGCCGGTTGGCGTCGTGGGCGCCTGTCACCAGCCGGGTGGCCAGCCCGCGCACCCGGGCCCACCGTTCGGTCGTCTGACGTGGCGCGGGAGGCGGGCCGGGCTCCTCTGCGGGCCCTCGGCCGGGCGGCGTGGTCATGTGACGAGACTAGGTCGCACACGCCTGACCTGGGGCGCCCTGCCGGGGACGAGCAGGGCGCCCCAGGTCAGGCCGGCGGGACGGACTGCCCGGTCTGGTCGACCGCGCGCCACAGGTACCACGACGCCACCGAGCGGTACGGGGCCCAGTCCTGCGAGCGCTCGACCATCTGGGCCGGGGTGGCCTTGACGTCGAGTCCCAGCACTCGCTCGAATCCGCGGCGGATGCCGACATCGGCCACGGGGAACACATCGGGCCGGTCCAACAGAAAGATCAACTGCATCTCGGCGGTCCATCGGCCGATGCCCCGTACCGCGGTGAGGGCGGTTACGACGTCGTCGTCGTCATACTCGCGTAGCGCCTGAAGGTCCGGGATCCTCCCGGAGCGCACCGCGTCGGCGAGGTCGCGGAGCGCGGCCACCTTCGGCCGGGAGATCCCGCACGCGCGCATGTCCTCGTCAGACAGTGCTGCGACCCGATCGGGATCCAGGGGACGGCGCGGATGCCGGGCGGCGTCACCGGCGCGGTCGCGCAGCCGGCCGGCGATCGTGGCGGCCGCCCCGACCGACAGCTGCTGGGACAGGATCGACGAGGTCAGCCTGTCGAACAGGGTGTGCGGCCCCACGTCCGGGGCCGGGCGGAGTGTGCACGGTCCGACGGAGTCGATATGCGCACCCAGAGTGAAATCCGCCTCGCGAAGGTATCGGACTGCCGTTATTCTGTCGTATCCTTCGGGCATGCCGTGCAGGGTACGCGCGGCGTGATCGTGATCAACACGTTTTGAAGTAACATCCCGGCGCTCGCCGCCGATGACAATTGGGTCACGACTTTGCTTGGGAGAGGACCGAATTCGTGGGAAAGACACAGAAGCGTTTCGCTGCGGTCGCCGCGACGGCAGCGATCGCGATGAGCGTGGGCGCCGGAACCGCGTCGGCCGGATCCGCGGAGATGCCGTCGGGGCCCGCGATGTACAACGGCCTGGTGATGCTGGGCTGTCAGTCGGTCGACCAGGCCATGTTGCCCACCTGCGGCAACTTCGAGATGCTCGGCACCGACGACCCCGCGGTGCTCACCCTCAACCCCTTCACCACCGACATCGTCATCCTCGGTGCCGGACTGTCCCCCGAGGGTGAGATCCCGCCGGTTCTCGAGGAGCGGCTGCGGACGGGCCACCGTCTCGCCAACGCGTACCCGACCTCGCGCATCATCGTCACCGGCGGTGTGCCGAAGAACGGTCGCACCGAGGCGCAGGCGATGGGCGACTGGCTCCGTGGCGCCGGGATCGCGCCGTGGCGGATCACCGAGGAGGGCAACTCCAACTCGACGGTCCAGAATGCGCAGTTCACGGACCAGATCTTCCGTGAGCGCGGCACCACCGCCGCGGTCGTGGTGACCAACGATTTCCACCTCAACCGGGCGGTACTCAACTTCCGCCAGGCCGTCGACGGCCGCATCCCGATCACCGGCGTGGTCGCGCGGGGCTGATCCCGCCTCCGGCCCGGGTCCCGGCGGGAGCATCCCGGGCCCTCCCACGGTTTACTGACGTAACAGCTAAATCGTAGGAGGAGCCCATGTCCGCAGTACGACAGGTGGTCCCGCTCGGAGCCCAGTGGCCGGGGATCGACCCGTTCCTGTTCACCGCCCACCACCGGGACCGATTCCCGGCCGCCGACGGCCAGACCATGCGGCCCGCCGCCTCGCTCGACGGACGGCAGATCGGCCAGGACTTCTCGGGCAAGGACGGCTGGTCCATGTACCACGGTGATACCGTCCCCGGCTTCCCGCAGCACCCGCACCGCGGATTCGAGACCGTCACCGTGGTCCTCGAGGGCGTGGTGGACCACACCGACTCGCTCGGCGCGGCCGCACGCTTCGGCCACGGTGACACCCAGTGGCTCACCGCCGGGGCCGGGATCTCCCACTCGGAGATGATGCCGCTGCTCAACCCCGACGCCCCCAACCCGCTCGAGCTGTTCCAGATCTGGCTCAACCTCGCCCCCGAGGACAAAGCGGCCGAGCCGCACTTCGCCATGTTCTGGGCCGAGGAGACCCCGATCGTCGTGCGCGGCGAGGAGGGCTCGGCCGCGCGCTTCCGGGTGATCGCCGGGGAGATCGACGGGGTGCGCGCGCTCGCTCCGCCGCCCCGCTCGTGGGCCGCCCGGCCGGAGAACCACCTGGCCATCTGGATCGTGAGTCTCGACCCGGGCGTGAGCACCGAGCTGCCCGGGTTCGACCCCTCGGCCGGTCGCGTCCTCTACAACTACGGGGGCGCGGTCACCATCGACGGACAGGAGATCGGGTACGACGCCGCGGTCCTGGCGCCGGAGCCGGTCACCGTGACCGCCGGTGACGACGGCGCCGCGTTCCTCATTCTCCAGGCCCGGCCCATCGGCGCGCCGGTCGTCCAGCAGGGGCCGTTCGTGGGCAACTCCCGAGAGGACATCATCTCCGCGATGGAGGACTACCGGGCCGGGGTGTTCGGCCGGTGGGACCTGCCCGGCGACGGGCCGGTCCACGCGCACGGCGAGACCCGGTTCGCCCGCTACCCCGACGGCTCCGAGAGGCGGCCCGCCGGCACGAGCTAACCCGGCCAGCCGCCGGTCCGGAGCACGGCCAGGGCCGCCGATTGGTCGATGATCGGCTGACGCATCTGGTCTGCGAGGAACTCCAGCAGCGCGGCGGACAGCGCGGCGTCATCCGAGGCGACGGCGTCGCGCACCACCCCGACGTGCATATTCTCCGCGAACCCGTCGATCGCGGTCTGCGAGATACAACTGTGCGTCGAGACCCCGCACAGAAGCAGGTGGTCCACCTCCAGCCGGGCCAGCTCGGCGACGAGCTCGGTGTGGAAGAACGCACTGTCGCGCGTCTTGATCACCTCCACATGCCCGCCGACGTCCAGTCCGGACAGGAAACGAGCCTGCTCCGTTCCGGGGAAGGCGAAACCCTCGCCGTCGTCGCACATGTTGAGGGTCCACGTCGAACCGTCACGCGCGTGCTCGGTCCGCACCAACACCACGGGGCGGCCGGCGCCGTGGGCGGCGGCGATCAGTTCGTTGACACGCCCGACCAGCTCGTCCCGCACGTCGGCCAGTTCCGGGAACTCGAAATACGAGTTCTGCATGTCGATCACCACCAGCGCCGTGCGCGGGCCGGGCCGCCACCACGTGTCGGTCACCTCGACCGGCGTCGTGCGCTTGTGGCGGCCCCGGTGCCACGCGGCCTCGATGCGCCCGGCCGGCTCGTCGGGGACGTCGCGGCCCTCGAGGTAGTCGTCGATCTCGTCGTAGCGCAGGCCGAGCTCATCCTCGTCGGTCCGGCCCACGTGCTCGTCGAGCAGATCAGCCGTCGGCACCTTCCCCCACAGCTGCCGGGGCGCGCCGAGCTGGCGCAGCAGGGCACGTGCCTGCCGCTTGTTCAGCCCCGACAGCGGCAGCACGTCCGCGGCGCCGTCGCCGAACTTGGTGAAGAACCCGGTGACGTTCTCCGCGGCGTGGTCGGCGCCGATCACCAACAGTCCGCGGTCACCGGCCAGCGCGTACTGCGCGACCATCCGGTGCCGCGCCTTGGCGTTACCCTTGGTGAAGTCGTCCAACGGGGTGCCGGTGGCCAGCCGGATCTGCTCGTTCAACCCGTCCACGCCCGGCGCGATGTCGACGGTCACCGTCTCGTCGGCGGACACGAACCCGACCGCGGCCGCGGCATCGGCCTCGTCGTGCTGGACCCGGTAGGGCAGGCGCATCCCCACGAACACTGCCTCGCCACCGTCGGCGCGCACGCGCTCCACGGCCGACTGGGCCAGGCGTCCGGCCAGGGTGGAGTCCACCCCGCCGGACAAGCCCAGGACGAAGCCGGCCGCGCCCGACACGCGCAGATAGTCCTCGAGGAACCGCACCCGTCGCTCGACCTCAGCGGCGGGGTCGATCTCGGGCCGGACCTTCAGTGCCCGGATGATCGTCCGCTGAGTCTCACGCATGCCCCCATTGTGGGAAAGGCGTGGAAATGCGCCACCGGAGCCGGCCGTCAGGCGAAGAGCTGCTCGATCTCCGCCGCATAGAGCTCGTCGACGACCCGGCGGCGCAACTTCATGGTGGGCGTCAGCTCGTGTCCGGGGCGCCAGTCCTGGCCCAGCACAGTGAACTTCTTGATCTGCTCGACCCGCGACAGCGTGGCATTGGCGCGGTCGACCTGCTCCTGCACCACCCTCTCGAGCTCCGGATCCTTCGCATACTCGGGTGCCGCCACGATCAGCGCGACGTTGTAGGGGCGCCGGTCACCGATCACGGCCACGTGGGAGATCGCGTTCCCGGCCGACCGGATCGCCATCTCGATGTTGGCCGGGGACATGTTCTTACCGGCCGCGTTGATGATCAGTTCCTTCTTGCGGTCCACGATCCACAGGAACCCGTCCTCGTCGAGCCGACCGATGTCGCCCGTTCGCAACCAACCGTCTCCGTCGATCGCCTCGGCGGTCTTCTCCGGGGCCCCGCGGTAGCCGTGCATGACCTGTGGGCTGCGGACGCAGACCTCGCCGTCGTCGGCGATCTTCACCTCGACCGTCGTGAGCGGCCGACCGACGCTGCCCAGTCGGATCGCGGCCGGGGTGTTGGTGGCCACGCAGCACGAGACCTCGGACATGCCCAGCATCTCGCACAGCGGCAGGCCGAGGGCGGTGAAGAACTCCAGGACGCCGCGCGGGGTCGGGGCCGCCCCGGTCACCACCCACTGTGCCTCGTCGAGACCGATCTTCGCCCGCAAGGTCTGCGCGACCTGCGGGTTCGCGACGGAATCGGCCACCGCATCGCCGGGGTATCCCGCCTGAAGTGCGGCCTTGAGCTTCTCCCATACCCGCGGCACCGCGCCGAACAGGGTCGGGCGGGTCGCCACGAGAGACGCCGGCACTGCGGCCATGTCGGACACGCAGGTCACCGCGTTGGCGTAGGCCATGAAGCCGGAGTAGTGCGAGGTCCAGCGATCCGCGACGTGCGCCGCCGGCAGGAACGAGATCTGGCGGCCCAGACCGTCCAGCGGCACCGCCTCGTGGACCCCTCGCAGCTGCGTGAGCATGCCGTGGTGGGTGAGTTCGACGCCCTTCTGCGGGCCGGTGGTGCCGGAGGTGTAGATCAGCGTCAGCAGGTCGTCCGGGCGACGGGAGTCGGCCACCGAGAAGTCGAAGTCCGTCTCCGTGGCGGCCAACTCGTCGATCAGGTCCTCATAGGCGTCCGAGCGCTCGTCCACCAGGACGAGCCGGCCGACCCCCGATGCCGTCTCGCGCGCCGCCTCCAGTACCTCCCGGAACGCCGCCTCGGCGACGACGGTTCTCACGCCCGCATCCGCCAGGACGTACGCGAGCTGATCCGGGGACGATGTATTGTAGAGGCTGAACGGCACGGCGCCGAGCATCATCACGGCGGTGTCCACGAGGTGGAACTCCGGACGGTTCTTCAGCATCAGAGCGACGGGTTCACCCGCTTTCACGCCCAGGTCGCGGAGCCCCGCGGCGATCGCACCGACCCTCGTCCGTGCCTGTGCGTAGGTGATCTCCGCACCCGTCTCGTGAGAGCGCAGGGCCACGGCGTCGGGGTGCGCGGCGGAGGTGGTGAGGAACAGGTCGGCGAGGGTGGTCGCCTCCGCGAGACGGTCTCCGATCGCGGCGGCGGAGGCGGACGAGATGTCGGTAGGGGTCATTGCGAGTCCCTGCTGTGGTCGGGGCGGATGGCCGCCGGGATGGATACGGGGCTGAGAGGGGGCCGGTGTCGGTCAGCTCACATTCTCCGGTGGCCACCCGGTCGGCCGATACCCCCGGAGGTCGTGGGTCAGCACCCGAACGGGTGGTGGGCGCGGGCCTGCCGGCGTCCGCGCAGCGCCGACCAGGGCAGACGCCCGTGCTGACGTATCCTGGGCGGGTGGCCGCCGATCCTTCCCTCGACTACCAGGACCTCCTGGCGCGCCTCGCGGACGTCGTCTACGCCGTGGACACCGACGGCCGCTTCACCTATATCAACCCGGCCGGCGAACGGATCTTCGGCTGGGCGGTGACCGACCTGATCGGCCAACACTTCGCCAAGGTGATCGCCCCCGACGCGCGCGCCGAGACGGCCGAGCATTTCCGGCTGGGGCTGGCGAGCGCCGACCCGGGCCGGTTCTTCGAGACCCGGATCGTGCAGCCGGACGGGCAGGTCCGTGATCTGGAGGTCCACGCGGGCAACATCTACCGCGACGGTCAGCTCGTCGGCCGGCAGGGGGTCGGGCGCGACATGACGGAACTGCGTCGCCTCCAGGAGAACCTGGCCACCAAGACCCGCCGTCTCGAGTTGCTCGAGGAGCAGCAGCGAGCCGCGCTGGAGGTCTACCGCCGCCTGAACCTCATGGTCGGTCGGGCGGGTGGCGACCCCGACCGGACAGAGCAGGCGCTCGAGGCCGTGGAGAGGTCGTTGCAGTTGGAGACCGCACGCGCGATGGGGCTCCACGACGACCTGGAGATCATCGCCCTGATCGCCGACGGCTACTCCAACCAGGAGATCTCCGACCGGGTCCATCTGAGCGTGCACACGGTCAAAGACCGGGTCAGTCGCATCATCACCAAGCTCGGCGCCCGCAGTCGCGCGGGGGTCGCCACGCGGGCTGCCGAGACCGGGGTGCTCAGGACGACCCGCTGAGCCCGCCGGCGCCACCTCCCCTGATGAAGGTCGCCACCGTGTGGGGCCATTGCGCGACCTCGCAGGGGGAGTGCGCGACCTCGAGCCGGGCGTTCGGCAGGAGTTCCACCAGTTCGCGGGCCACCTCGAGCGGGTGGGAGGCGTCCTGGGGCCAGGCCAGCACCAGGACCGGCATCGACAGCCGAGCGATGTCCTCCCGCGGGGGCAGGTCCGTGGCCGCCGCGCCCCGGAACGCGGCGGGCAGCCATTCGTCGGCAACATCCGGGAGCGTGACCGGCGCGTCGGGATCGATCGCCGGCGACGTGGGCGGACGCCGCGTCAGTTCCGACCAGCGCGCCACGCCCCACCGCTCGACCTGCCGCGCGCCCAGCTCGTAGAGCCGCCCCTGGTCGCGCCGCCACTGCCACACCGTCGGTGGGATGGCCAGGGTGAGTGTGGAGAAGCGCCCCGGTTCGACCGTGGCGGCGGTGAGCAGTGTGGCCGTGCCCATCGACCGGCCCACGCCGTGCACGCTCTGGTCGCCGAACACCTCGTCGAGCTGTCGGCGCAGGTCCGCGGCCTGCGCGGGCCACGTGTAGTCGCGGGGGTCGCCGGAGCCGGGGGAGAGGCCGTGCCCGCGGGCGTCGTACCGCAGCACCCGGAGTCCCGACTGGCCGGCGGTGAGGTCGCCGCCGGTCAGGTCCTCGCGACGTCGACTCGACGACAACCCGTGCAACTGGACCACCGGCAGCCCTTCCCCGCGCACGTCCCGCGCGAGGCTGCTCTTCTCCGCTGCGCTCACACCTCCGGCCCTCCCGGGTTGCAGCCTTCCAGCAGCATCGTCTCGTCGGGGACCACCGGCCGCCACGGCTCGAGGTTCCACGTCGGTT
>DWWG01000219.1 GCA_019119875.1 Candidatus Dietzia intestinigallinarum
CGGGCCCGCAAGGTGGGACGCAATCGGATAGGTGGCGTTCTCCGGTCGCCCCTCGCGGGTCAGGCGCAGCGCCAGCCGCGCCCGGACGTAGACTCAGGCCTCGTGACCAGAACTCGTCGAGGCCCCGTTCAGCGTGCCACCGGGCTCGCCGCCGCGGCCCTCGTCGCGCTCATGCCCCTCACCGCCGTCGGCCCCGCTACGGCTGTCGAGCCGGGACCGGACCAGCCGATCACCGAGGTGCCGCCGCCTGCGGTGTTGCCGTCCACGACGTCGTCGTCGTACTTCGACACCCCTCGCGACCTCGCCGGGTGCCCGTACCGCACCTCCCCGCCCCCTCCCGTCGACGAGTCGGAGGTTCCGAAGCCGGGGCAGCCGTCGCCCACCCCTCCCCCGGTCCCCGAGACTCCCGCCGGAGGCGACGCACTGGCCGGCTGCGACGTGGTGGCGCCCGACGATTTCGAGGTCCCCGGCGACGTGACGGCGAGCGCGTGGATGGTCACCGACCTCGACAGCGGCGAGATCGTCGCCGCCAAGGACCCGCACGGCCGCTACCGCCCGGCGAGCATCATCAAGACGCTCCTCGCCTCGGTGGCGCTCGACGAGTTGGACGTCGACGAGGTCGTCGAGGTCACGGACGAGCACCTCGAGGGCGCCGAGGGCAGCCTCGTGGGCGTGGGCCCCGGCGGCAGATATTCGGTGCACCGGCTGCTGAGCGGACTGCTCATGTCCTCGGGCAACGATGCGGCCGCTGTCCTGGCGCATCAGATGGGCGGCGTGGACGCCACGCTGGAGAAGATGAACGCCCGCGCAGCCTCGCTTGGGGCCACCGGGACGCATGTGGCCACCGTGAGCGGGCTGGACGGGCCGGGGATGATGTGCTCGGCGTACGACATGTCGCTGATCTGGCGTGATGCCATGTCCCGGCCCGAGTTCGCGGAGATCGTGGCCACGCAGTTGACCGGCTTCCCGGGCTATCCGGCCGGCGAGGGTGCGGATCCGCCCGATCCGGCCGATGCGGCGCCGTACTCCGGTCCGACGCTGCGTGAGGACGGCGTGATGGTGAACCCCGGCTTCGTGCTGGCCAACGACAATCAGCTCCTCTACAACTATGAAGGCGCGGTGGGCGGCAAGACCGGCTTCACCGACGACGCCCGGCACACGTTCATCGGCTCGGCCGAGCGGGACGGGCGCCGGCTGGCCGCGGTGCTGCTCGACGGCACGAGTGTGCCCCGGTCGCCGTGGGAGCAGGCGGCGCTGTTGCTCGATTCCGGGTTCGCGTCCGACGGGTCCGTGGGCAGGCTCGGGGAAGGCCAGGCACGGGACGATGACGACGTGACCGAGCTCGCGGCCGGGCCCCTGGGCTCGTCAGGCGGGTCGGAGGCAACGTCGGTGGGCGGTTCGTTGCTGGAGGAGTACGGGCCGTGGCTGTCGGTGGGCGCGGCCGGCCTGGTGGTGCTGGCGGGCGCGGTGTTGACGCTGCGGTCGCGGCGGGATCGGGGTTAGCGCGCGGCCGCACCGGCGAGGATCATGCGCAGGCGCGCGGCGCACTCTTCTTCGGCCGTGCGCGCGTCGTGGCCGTCGGCGACGCCCATGAGGTGGCGGAGGAGTACGACGACGACGAGGTCCGCCGCGACATCGACGGCCTCCCCGTCGACTCCGGAGAGCGACTCGATCCTCCCCAGGGTGATCCCGATCCGCCGGCGTGCGGTGTCGACGGCCGCTGCGAGCACGCGGTGCTCGGGGTGTCCGGCGTCGACCAGTCCGCGCGCGAGCACCGACCAGGTCTGCGGGTTCCCGGAGGCGGCGGCGCTGGCGTGGCGGGGCCAGTCCGTGGCCGGATCGTCGGTCGGGGTGGCGACCAGCTCGTCCACCAGTGCCCCCAGGGCGTCGGCGGAGCCGGCGGCCAGTTCGGAGGCCAGCTCGCCGACGGAGCCGAAGTGCCGGTAGAAGGCCGTGGGGACGATGCCGGCCTCGCGGGCGAGTTCGCGCACGGCGAGGCCGCCGAAGCCGCGGGCGGCCGCCGCTCGCCGACCCGCGTCGACGATGAGTGCACGAGTGTGCCGCTTCTGTTCCGCGCGAGATCTGGGGGCCGTCACGCAGGCGATCCTAGCGATTATCCGATATCTTCGCACGTCGCCGCCTAGTCACGGCCGCCGCGCGAGGTTCGTCGGGGCAGAGTCTTGCCATTTCGGAGAACAGCCGTACACTCAATCTCGTCCGGTGGTCGACCCGCACGGATACGCCCGGTCCGACGCGACCGCACCAGAAACGGGTGCGCGGCGCGGGATCCCGGAAGGGCGGCGGCGTCTGACGGCGCGCGACCACATCGACCGACATCCTCACGGAGGTCCTCTTGACTGCTCCGACGATCCGCAACTCCGTCACCCGACGACTCTTCGGCGATCGCATGCTCCACCGCGGCCTCGCCCGCACCCTGCTGACCCCGCACCCGGTCGAGCACTACGTCCGCTCGCTGGGCGTCACCTGGTCCGACGACCCCACCGGGGCGACCGTCGTGATGGTGGACCGTCCCGTCGCCGACGTCACGGTGCTGACCCTGCGGCTACCCGCCGGCATCCGGCGCCCCGCACCCGGTGGCGCACTGGAGATCGGTGTGGTGGCAGACGGTGTGGTCCATCGGCGGCACTACTCCCCCGTGGACGCGGCCTCAAGTACCGACCGGCTGGCCACGATCGCCGTCCGACGGCACCCCGGGGGCGTGGTCTCCGAATACCTGTGGGCCGAGGCCGCGCCCGGGATGCGGCTGCTGCTGGGCGGTGCGGCCGGCGAGATGTCCCTGCCCGAGACCCGGCCCGCCGATGTCCTGCTGGTCAGCGGGGGCAGCGGCATGACCCCCATGCTCTCGATCGCCTCGACCCTGGCGGCCGAGGGG
>DWWG01000220.1 GCA_019119875.1 Candidatus Dietzia intestinigallinarum
GGTGATCGAGAGGGCGTGTTCGGGCCGGTGGCCTCGATGCCCACCGCCTGGCGGGCGCTGGACCGCGTCGACGCGGCGCACCTGCCGGCAGTGCGTGCAGCCCGGGCTGCGGCACGCCAGTCGGCGTGGGCGGCGGGCGCCGGCCCGGACCTGGGCCAGGAGCTGTGTATCGATCTGGACGCCACGATCACGGTGGCCCACAGCGAGAAAGAGAACGCGGCTTCGACGTGGAAACGCACGTTCGGGTTCCACCCGCTGCTGGCGTTCCTGGACCGTCCCGACATCGCTGGCGGCGAAGCACTTGCCGGGCTGCTGCGACCCGGCAACGCCGGAGCCAACACCGCTGCCGACCACGTCCAGGTCCTGGACATGGCCCTGGCCGCACTGCCCGAGCAGGCCAGGCCCACACCTGGAGATACGGACGGTCCGCGCGTGTTGGTGCGCTCGGACGCCGCGGGCGCCACCCACGCGTTCGCCACCGCGTGCCGCGAGCGGGGGGTGGGGTTCTCGTTCGGATTCCCGGTGGACTTTCGCATCAAGAACCTCGTCGACCTCGTGCCCGAGCAGTGCTGGCACCCGGCCATCGACACTGACGACGACCTCCGCGACGGCGCCTGGATCACCGAAGTCACAACAAATATCGACCTCACGGCCTGGCCGGCGGGCTCGCGGTTGATCCTGCGCAAAGAACGTCCCCACCCCGGAGCTCAGCTGACCTTCACCGACTCAGACGGTATGCGCATCACCGCGTTCCTGACCGACACCCCACCGAGAGTGATCGCCGGTAATATCGCCGGCTTGGAACTGCGCCACCGCCAGCACGCCCGGGTCGAGGACCGTATCCGGCAGGCCAAAGCCACCGGACTGCGCAACCTGCCCAGCCGGTCCTTCAGCGAGAACGCCGCCTGGCTCCAAGTCGTCCTCATGGCCACCGACCTGATCGCCTGGACCAAACTCATCGCCTTCCACTCCGACCCGGTGCTGGCCAGGTGCGAGATCGCCGCGTTTCGCTACCGCGTGCTGCACGTAGCCGCCCGCATCACCACACGCGCACGACAAACCCGACTGCGCATCGACAAGACCTGGCAGTGGGCCGCCGCCATCGCCGCAGGCTGGCACCGAATACGGACCGCCTTCGGCTGACCGCCGAACCCCTGCCCTCACGACCCGAAGGACCCCCGGAACCCGCACACCCGGCGCGACAGCCGGGCCCCAAACGTGCCCGGCTGCCGAGATCAACCCAGAATCGCTCAACGTCAGCGTTCAGCAGCTCCGCTCACCGCGCCATGAAAGATCGAGGCTAGGCGATGCATAAAGTCACGCGGGAAGCCACACGGGAGGCGAAGTGCCGACCGCACCCCGAGATCTCAGGTGCTCTGACCGATAGTCCCGGAACCCGAAACCCCCGCTGCCCGCGGGCGCATACTGGCTCCAGCAGAACGTGTTCGGCCGGAGTCACCACGGCCGGGCCGGGCGGACGACAGGCCTGCGGGCCACGACGGGAGCTCGATGATCACCTCGGAATCGGCAGGCGTCCCCCAGCGCGTCTCCACCGGCCGCCTCCCCGGCTGGCACGAGGTCGAGTCACTCACCGTCACCGCCCACGAGCGCTACCGTGATCTGCACGAGGGCACGGTCGCGGACTACATCCCCGTACTCGCCGAGGCGGACCCCGGCCTGTTCGGTCTCGCCGTCAGCGAGGTCAACGGCGCGGTCCACACGGTCGGCGACAGCGCGCACACCTTCACCGTCCAGTCGGTGTCCAAGGCCTTCGTCTACGCCCTCGTCTGCCGCGAGTACGGGCACGAGGTGGTCAAGGAGCGCGTCGGGGTCAACAACACCGGGCTGCCCTTCAACTCGGTCATCGCCCTCGAGCTCAACCACGGCCACCCCATGAACCCGATGGTCAACGCGGGCGCGATCGCCACCACCGCGCTGATGCCCGGCGCCACCCCGGCCGAGCAGTGGGAGTTGATCCGGACCGGCCTGTCCGCGTTCGCCGGCCGCCAACTCACCATGGACGGCACGGTGTACGCCTCGGAGATGGCCACCAACCACCGGAACAAGGCGATCGCGCGACTGCTGGAGAGCTACGGCCGGCTCGACGCCGACCCGCTGGAGATCGTCGACATCTACACCCGGCAGTGCGCGCTGCTGGTCACCGCCGAGGACCTGGCGGTGATGGGCGCGACCCTCGCCGACGGGGGCGTCAACCCCGTGACCGGTGAGCAGGTGGTCTCCCCCGAAGTCTGCCGGGACACCCTGGCCATGCTCGCCGCGAGCGGAATGTATGAGAGATCCGGGGAGTGGCTGTTCGAGATCGGCCTGCCCGCCAAGTCGGGGGTGACCGGCGGGATCGTCGCGGTCGCGCCGGGCAAGGGCGCGATCGGCGCGTTCTCGCCCCGCCTGAACTCGGCCGGCAACAGCGTGCGCGGCCAACGGGCGATCGCCTACCTCTCGCGAGCCCTCGGGCTCAACCTCTTCGCCTCCGACACGAGCATCGACACGAACACCGACGCCGACAGCACAGGGACCCACGCACCCGAAAGGACGAGTTGATGAGAACCACCACGTCCACGACCCCGGCCCGCGAGGAACGCCGGTCCTGGCTCCCGATGATCGGACTCTTCCTCGGCCAGATCCTGATGTCGTTCAACGTCTCGGCGCTGCCGATCTCGATCGGCGGGATGGTCACCGATTTCGGTGTCCCGCCGACGGTCGCCGGGTCGACGATCGTCATCTACGGCCTGGTGGTGGCGGCGCTGGTGATGACCGGGGCCAAACTCGGTCAACGTCTCGGGTGGGTGAAGGTCTTCCGTGTCGTCGTCGTCGTCTTCGCCTGTTCCGCCCTCATGATGGTCTTCTCCCCCACGGTGGGCTGGGCCATCGCCGGCCAGGCACTGGCCGGGGCCTCGGCGGCGATCATCGTCCCCGCACTGGTGGCCCTCGTCGCCGAGAACTACAGCGGTGACCAGCAGGCCACCGCCATCGGATCACTGGGGTCGGCCCGTGCGCTGGCCGGCGTGAGCGCGTTCCTCATCGGCGGCACGCTCGGCACCCTCGTGGGCTGGCGACCGGTGTTCTGGATCGTGTTCGCGATCGCGCTCGCCGTGTTCGCGCTGAGCTTCACCCTGCGCTCCGACGGGGGCGACTCGTCGATCACGATCGACGTGGTGGCCGCGATCCTCATCGGCCTCGCGATCATGCTCCTCACCCTCGGGTTCAACAACCTCAACGCCTGGGGCGCCTTCGTGGCCGGTCCCGGCGCACCGTTCGACCTGGTGGGGGTCTCGCCCGCCGCGATGCTCATCGTGGCCGGCATCATCCTTGGCCAGGCGTTCTTCGTGTGGACGCGGCGCCGCATGCGGGCCGGCAAGGTCCCGCTGGTCGACCTGTCCGTCCTCGGTTCGGCCCGCGAGCGCGCCGCCGTGTACGCGATGTTCATCGTGGTGGCGCTCGAGGCGGCCCTGAACTTCACCGTTCCGCTCTACATCCAGGTGGTGCAGGGGCGCACCCCGTTCGAGACGTCGCTGGCGATGATGCCCTTCAACGTGACCGTCTTCATCACCGCGACCCTCATCGTGCGGTTCTACAAGCGGTACAGTCCGCGCACGATCGGGATCGCCGCGTTCGCGCTGGCCACCGCCGCGCTGGTGTGGTTGTCCGTCGTCGTGACCAACAACTGGGAGACACTGCCGACGATCATCGGACTGATCGCGTTCGGTATCGGCCAGGGCGCGCTCGTGACGCTCGTGTTCAACGTCCTGGTGACCTCCGCCCCGGCCGAACTCGCGGGCGATGTGGGCTCGATCCGCGGCAGCACCCAGAACCTCGCCTCCGCGGTCGGCACGGCCGTGGTCGGTGCGCTGCTCGTGGCGTTGCTCAGCGTGGGCATCGGCCGGGCCGTGGTGGAGCACCCCTCGCTGCCGCCGGAGCTCATCGCGCAGGTGGACCTCGACAGCGTGAACTTCGTGTCCAACGAGGATCTGCACGAGGTGCTCTCCCGCACCGACGCCACGCCTGCGCAGGTCGACTACGCGGTGCGGCTCAACGAGGAGGAGCGCCTGCGGGCCCTCAAACTCGGCCTCCTGGCCCTCGCCGGGATCAGCGCGCTGGCGATCCTGCCGGCCTCGCGGCTGCCCTGGTACCGGCCGCACGAGATCCCTGCGCAGTAGCGCCCGACGCCGGGGTACCGGACTTTCCGGCCCCGCAGCCGTGTCGGTGCAGCCGCCGTGCCGGTGCCGTCGCCGCCCGGTGGCGGCCGTGTGGGGACGACGACGACAACGTCACCGTCTCCCGGCTACCGAGGCTCCTGCCGGAGTACGTCCAGTCGCGCCACCCGGCGGACGCCCGCGGTCTGGCGATACGAGGACTCGACCAGCTCGGCCACCTCGTCCCAGTCCACGTCGCCGACGTCCAGCGGCAGGGCCAGCCACCCGGCCGGGCCGTGATAGGCGGGCACGTGGAACCGCTCGTCCCGGTCCAGCGCCATGCGCTCGGCGGGATCGGGGAGGACGAGCAGGGCCCGGTCGAGCAACGGATCGGCGTGGTCGCCCTTGACCTTGCCGCCGTAGACGGCGAACACCTTGGTCGTGAACCAGACCACCCGGCCGTGCGAGATCTTCTCCGCGGCGTCGGGCAGGTCGAGGCAGATCGCCCTCAGCCGTGCGAGAAGCGGATCGTCGGCGTCGAACATGATCGGGTGGGACACACCGGTGAGGATACGACCGGGAACTGTGGGCGCACCCGGATTCGACCGGTGACCGCGCCGGAATTCCACTCGCGTGATGTCTAGAGGTGGACGTCGTTGTAGGCGCGCTCGTCCTCGATCGGCTCGAGATGGCTGGCGATGTGGGAGTTCGGCAGAACCGCGTGGATCTCCTGCTCGACAGTCTCCACCAGGTCGTGCCCGCGATCGACGCTCCAGTCCCCCGGCACCAGGGCGTGGAACTCGACAAAGCGCCACTTGCCCGACTCACGGGTGCGCAACTCGTGGAAGTCGACGCGCCCCGGCTCGCGATGGCGATCCAGCACCTCCTCGATCGCCCGGTTGTCCTCCTCCGGCAAGGTGGCGTCCATCAGCCCCATCCCGGATTCCTTCACCAGCTTGTAGCCGATGAACAGGATGTTCAG
>DWWG01000221.1 GCA_019119875.1 Candidatus Dietzia intestinigallinarum
CATGGCCCCTCTCGCGGCGCCGTTCTTCCTGTCCAACATCGCGCGCAAGGTGGAAGGCCACCGCTTCTTCAGCTCCTACACGCTGCGTTCCCCCGCCCGGATCGCGCGCGCCGACATGCGCCGCCGGTTCGTCGACGAGCCGTTCCGCTCCGGCTGGAGACCGCTGCCGACGATCGCCGCGAACTACCTCGGCGGCGTGACCGGGTACATGTCGGTGCTGTTCCTGGTGTTCATCGAGCACCACGCCGGCGAGCTCGAGCTGTTCACCGACCCCGGCCCCGACGAGACCGCCGACCAGTACTACGAGCGCCAGATCCGGGCGACCCGCAATTTCCTGCCCAGCACGCGGATGGACGATGCGCTGACCCGGCTGCTGGAGGAGGAGGTGCCGTTCGAGAACCGCCCTGACCTGCGCATCTTCTACGGCGGTCTGGACACGCACATCGAGCATCACCTGTTCCCCGACCTGCCGCCGTCGATGCAGCGGCAGATCGCGCCGGAGGTCCGGGAGATCGCCGCGCGCCACGGGCTGCCGTATCACGAGACGCCGCTGCTGGAGACGGTGCCGCTCATCGCCGGGACACTGACGGGCCTGTCGGTGCCGTTCGGTGAGCGCGAGTTCCCGCGGCCCGGCCGCCTCCTGCGCGATCCGGCCGGCCTGGCCCGTCGCGTCGTGGCGGGGCTGCGGTACAGGCGCCTGCCCGAGTCGCCGTACCTGGACAAGCCGCGGTTCCACAACGTGCCGGCGCGGGTCATCTCGGCAACGCCGGTCGCCGACGGTCAGGCCCTGTCGGTGCGCCTGGCCCGCCCGCGCGGGTGGGAGGACGTGCGGTGGGACGCCGGCGCGTACGTGTCGGTGCGCCAGATGGTCGACGACGACGAGCTGGTCCGCCAGTACAGCCTGGTCCACGACTCGGCCGGGCGGTCCGAGCCATCCGACCTGGAGTTCTGCGTCAAGAGAGTGGCCGACGGCCGCGTCTCCAACCGGCTGGTCGACACCCTGAAGCCGGGGGCCTACGTGACGCTCGTGGGCGTGCCGCAGTCGACCGGCGACTTCGCGCCGGCAGAACCCGTGCCCGGCGCCGTAGCCCCGGCCCCCACCCTGCACATCGCGGGCGGTGTGGGCATCACGCCGATCATCGCGCTGCTGCGCCGCCTCGCCCGTGACGCCCGCGGGGCCGACGCGACCCTGCTCTATTTCAACCGCGACGAGCGCTCGATCATCTTCGAGCCCGAACTCCGCGCCCTGGCCCGCGACGCCGGGATCACGCTGCACCTGTTCACCGACACTCCGTCCCACCGCGACGACCTGCGCACCGGCCGGCTCGGCCCGGATTTGCTGGCCGAGCTGGTGCCGGACCTGGCCGAGCGCGAGACGTTCGTGTGCGCCCCGGCGGCGGTGATCGACCTGGCCCGTGGCTGGCTACGCGACCTGGGTCAGCCGGCCGAGCGGTTCCACGCCGAGTCGTTCACCGCGCCCGAGCTGGACCGGCCCGCCGACGACGGCAGCCGCTACACCGTCCGGTTCGCCCGCACCGGCACCGCGGTGGAGATCGACGGCGCCACCACCCTGCTCGAGGCCGCCGTCCGCGCCGGGATCGCGGTTCCCACCGGCTGCGAGCGGGGGCTGTGCAAGGCGTGCGTCACCACCAGGCTCGACGAGCAGCGGGAGCGCATCACGGTCTGCAACACGCTGGCCACCTCGGACGTCGAGCTGGACCTGTAGCTCAGCCCCACTTCCCGCGCGTGTACTGCGGCGGGTACGGGGCGTCGCGCCAGTCCAGTCCCAGTTCGGCGGCGGCCCGCTGCGGCCACGCCGGCTCACGCAGGGCAGCGCGGCCGAGGAACACGACATCCGCTCGGCCGTCGACCAGCAGGCTCTCGGCGTAGTCCGGGTCGCTGATCAGGCCGACGGCGCTGACCAGCAGGTCGCCCGCCTGCGCCGACCCGGACGCACGCACCGTCTCGGCGAGCGGCACCTGGTAGCCCTGCTCGAGCGCCACCGGCGGACGGTCGGGGGTGTTGGCGGCGGAGGAGACGTCGACCAGGTCCACTGCGTGCTCGGCCAGCCGGTCCGCCAGCCAGCGCGAATCGTCGGGCGTCCAGCCGCCGTCCACCCAGTCCGTCGCGGAGATCCGCACGAACAGGGGCTTGCCGTCCGGCCACACCTGCCGCACGGCGTCGCAGATCTCCAGCAGCAGGCGGGCCCGGTTGTCGCGTGAGCCGCCGTAGGAGTCGGTCCGCTCGTTGGACAGTGGTGAGAGGAACTCGTGGATCAGGTATCCGTGGGCGGCATGGATCTCCACCACGTCGAATCCGGCCTCGTCGGCGCGGCGGGCGGCGTCGGCGAACGCGGCCACCACCTCCCGGATCCCGGCCGCATCCAGAGCTTCGGGGGTCGCGAAGTCACCGAACGGGATCGCCGAGGGCGCGACGGTGGGCCAGCCGCCCTCGGCCACGGGCATCGATCCGGAGGGCTGGCCGGGGAACGCCTTGTAGGTCGACGCCTTCCGTCCGGCGTGCGCCAACTGGATGCCCATCGCCGCGCCCTGGGAGTGGACGAACTCGACGATCGGGGCCCAGGCGTCCCGCTGCCGGTCGTTCCACAGTCCGGCGTCCTCGGGGCTGATCCGCCCCTCCGGCACGACGGCCGACGCCTCGGCGATCAGCAGTCCGAAGCCGCCCTGCGCCCGCGCCCCCAGGTGCACGAGGTGCCACGGGGTGGGTACGCCGTCACGGGCGTCGCACGAGTACTCGCACATGGGCGAGAGCCAGGCCCGGTTGCGGATCGTCAGGTCGCGGATGCGGATCGGTTCGAAGAGCTTCGCCATGGCCGCCAATCATCGCAGGGGGTCGAACGGCACGAGCACCTGGTCGATCTCCCCGGTGACGATCTGCTTCGCGAGCAGTCTGCCGGTGGCGGGGCCGAGCACCATCCCCCACATCCCGTGCCCGCCCGCGACGTACACCCCGTCGACGGCGGTGGCCCCCACCAGTGGGAGTCCGTCTGGGGTGACGGGCCGGGAACCGACCCACTCGTCCTGCCGATCGGTGAGGTCCACTCCGCGCAGCAGTCCGTCGAGCTGGTTGAGCATCGCCTGGATCCGCCGCCGGCGGGGAGGCTCGTCGGGCGCGAGGAACTCCATCGTCCCGGCGATCCGGAGCCGGCCCTGGTAGGGGGTGCACGCCACACGCTGCGTCGGCAGGTAGACGGGGTGCGGGGTCGGCTGGTCGGCGGCCACCGAGAACGAGTATCCGCGGCCGGCCTGGACGCGCGTCCGCACCCCAAGCGTGCGGGCGAGCTCCGGCATCCAGGCGCCGGTCGCCACCACCACCGCGTCGGCGTCCAGCCGCTCCCCGGTGTCGAGGACCACCCCGTCTGCCACCTCGGTCACCGCCTGCCCGGTGCGCATCGTCGCCCCTCGGGCGCGGACCGCCTCGCCGAGCGCGTCCACGAAGGGCCCGGGTTCGATGTACCGCTGCCCGTCCATCCGGTATGCCGCCCGGATCTTGCCCGTGAGGACGGGTGCCAGGGCGTCGGTGCCGGTGGCGTCGAGCTCGGCCACCTCGAACTCCAGGCCGTGGCCGCGGACCCGCCGGACCTCGTCGAGGTATTTCGCGCCCTGCGCCTGATCGGTGAATCCGATGACGAACGGCCCCTCGTGCGTCGGAGCGCCGACGCCACCGTCGGCCAGCTCGTCGAACGCCTCGAGCGCGATCGCGTTGATCGGGGCCAGGGCCGCCATCGTCCGGTGCCAGGACCGCATGGTCCCGTGGGCGACGAACCGCGCGAGAAACCCCACCAGTGCCCGGTCCCACCGCAGCGGCACGTGCAGCGCGGCATCGGGGTCGAGCAACGCCCGGGGTCCGTAGGTCCAGACGCTCGGGTCTGCCAGTGGGATCGTCTTGGCCGGGGCGAGGTAGCCGGCGTTGCCCCACGACGCCCCGGCCGCGACCCCGGTCCTGTCGAACACCGTCACGTCGACGCCGTGTTCCTGTAGATGCCAGGCTGTCGACAGGCCGACCATGCCCGCCCCGATCACGATCGCCGTCTCCACTGCACGCCTCCTCGCCTCGCGACACCACTGCACCTCCAGCATGCCCGCCACCGCGCCGACTAGCGTGGGGAGCATGGCAGACTCGCAGCTCACCCACCTCGACGCCGAGGGCCGTGTCCGGATGGTCGACGTCGGCGACAAGGCCGTCACCACCCGGACCGCCACCGCGGAGGGCGTCTTCCGTACCCGCCCTGAGGTGGTGACGATGGTCGCGGGCGACGATCTCGGCAAGGCGGACGTGTTGGCCACCGCGCGGCTGGCCGGTATCGGCGCGGCCAAGAGGACGTCCGAGTTGATCCCGTTGTGCCACCAGATCCCGCTGAACTCGGTGAAGGTGCACTTCGACCTGGATGCCGACGCCGGTGAGATCCGCGTCTCCGCCACCGCCAAGACCACCGGCAGGACGGGTGTGGAGATGGAGGCGCTGACCGCCGTGTCGGTGGCGGGGCTGACGTTGCACGACATGGTCAAGGCG
>DWWG01000031.1 GCA_019119875.1 Candidatus Dietzia intestinigallinarum
CGGTCCTTCGGGCGCGAGGGAGCCCTCGTCGTCGTCAACTACCGTCGCAGCGCCGACGCCGCCGCCGACCTGGTCCGTGAGCTCGGCGCCGACCGCGCCGTCGCCCTCCGGGCCGACGTGACCGACGACGACGAGGTGCGCGGCCTGGTCGAGGCGGCACGCACCCACTTCGGACGACCGATCACGACGGTCATCAACAACGCCTTGGCCGACTTCGAGTTCAACGGCGACGCACGCCCCTCTCCCGAAACGCTGACATGGGAGGACCTGGAAGGGCAGCTGCGCGGCGCGGTCAAGGCCACGCTCGCCACCACCCAGGCCGCACTCCCGGGCATGCGCGAGGGCGGGTTCGGGCGGATCGTGAACATCGGCACCAACCTGTTCCAGCACCCGGTGGTGCCGTACCACGACTACACGGCCGCGAAGGCCGCCGCGCTCTCGCTGACCAGGACCCTTGCCACCGACCTCGGGCCGGACGGCATCACGGTCAACATGGTCTCCGGCGGACTGCTGCGCACCACCGACGCCAGCGCCGCGACACCTGACGA
Organism: Candidatus Dietzia intestinigallinarum; assembly: GCA_019119875.1. Taxonomy (GTDB): domain Bacteria; phylum Actinomycetota; class Actinomycetes; order Mycobacteriales; family Mycobacteriaceae; genus Dietzia; species Dietzia intestinigallinarum. The sequence continues at coordinate 549 of DWWG01000031.1, forward strand.
GGTGTTCGACCTCATCGCCTCGGGCACGCCGCTGCGCCGGGTCATCACACCCACCGAGCTCGCCGACGCGGTCCTGTTCTTCGCCTCCCCGTGGGCCCGGGCGGTGACAGGGCAGAACCTCATCGTGGACGGCGGCCTGGTCAACGGCTGACCGCCCGGCCCGGCCCGGCCGCGGCCGCGCCGACTCAGCCGGCCGCGCCGACTCAGCCGGCCGCGGGGATCGGCGGCGCCGGGGCGTGGGTCACGGCGGTGTGGCCGGTGCGCAGGTACTCCACCACGGCGTCGTCGACAACCGTGTTGCCCTTGGCCACCTGCCCGTGGTCGCCGCCGGCGACGGTGATCATGTGCGCGCCCATCCGGTCGGCGAGCTCGCGGGCACCGTGCAGCGGCGTCTGCGGGTCGCCGACGGAGTTGATGAGCAGCGGCGCGGTCTGCAGGTCGGCTCCGGAGACCTCGACAGGTGTTGTGACCGGCGGTGCGCCGGCGCAGGCGGCACCCGAGCTGAACATGAGGCCGATCGCGTCGAACATGTCGCCGGTGACGAACTGCGTCCACAGGAACCCGGGGTAGTCAAGCGGACGAGGCGCCACACGGTTTTCATTGCACAGGACCGCGGACTGCATGTTCACGCTCACGATCAGCTCTTCGGGCAGCTCCGGCATCGCCGGGTCCGCCCCCGCCCCGACAGGCGTTCCGTCGCGAAGCGATTCCGCGAGCACCGGCCAGGTCGAGCTCTGCGGAGCCAGACCGCGGGTGGCGGCGAGAGTCGGCGACGCGGCCTGCACCGCACCCGGGGTCGCCAACTGTCGCGCCAGGCCCTCCAGCTGGACACGCGCCGGGCCGGTGACGGTGGTGCCGTCGATCCACAGCTGGGCGAGCGCCTGCCACTCGGCGGGCACATCGCCCACGCGTGCCGGCGGCGGGGCGAGCGTGGCGGTGGTGCCGGTCTCCGCCAGGACCTGCTCGGTCCAGCGCTGGTACACCTTCAGCGGGGTGTCGCCCAGTCCGTACACGGCGTCGTTGGCGGCGATCCAGTCGAACATCGCGTGCACCCGCTGCTTGTACGGCTCGTTTTGCTCGAGCAGGACCTGATTCCACATCCAGTCGGGGTTCGCGCCCGAGTCCAGCACCATCTTGTCCGTGTGCTGCGGGAACAACGTGGCGTATGTGGAGCCGAGCAGCGTGCCGTACGACACCCCGTGGATCGATATCCGCTCCTCGCCCAGGGCCTGACGTACCTGTTCCCAGTCGCGCGCGGTGTTCTCCGTGGTCAGGTGACGCCAGTCGTCGCCGCTGGCCGCCTCGCAGCCGGCGCGGTGGGCGGCGCCGGCTGAGGTGGCGATGGTCAGCGGGTCGGAGGCCATCGGTTCGCAGTGGAGGGGGCCGGCGTGGGTGAGCCCCCGCGGCTGCACGCCGATGAGATCCCACTCGTCCCGCAACTCCTCCGGCCAGGTGAACACCTCGTCGTCGTCGTAATACGTCAGTGAGTCCCCACCGGGGCCACCGGCGTTGCCGAACAGCACACCGCGCCGCGCGTCGGGATCGCGCGCGGGGAGCTTGGACACGGTTACGTCGATCGTGGCGCCGCCTGGCTGCGAGTAGTCTCGGGGGACGGTCACCGTCGTGCAGACGGCGCCGGGGGAGGTGACGGACTCCGGGCACGACCCCCACGCCGGCGCAGGCTGGGCGGTGGGTGCAGCCTGCGCGACGGGGGCGGTGGGAAACACGCCCGGGACGACGACGACGGCTGCCGCGAGCACGGTCGCCGCAGCTGCGGCAGCGGTGCGGGTGAGCATCGCGGCGGCGCGGGGAGCCCCTGGATCCGTGCCGGTCGGCGAGGCGCCGGAGTCGGCTGTGTGGCGAGTTGGCGTGATGACATCCGTGCGGCGACTGGGCATGTGGACAGCATCTCAGAAGCGGGCGAGAGATTTGGCCGCCGGTGCTTCCGGGGGTACGGACGGTGTGCGGCAGAGCCGGGTGGGGCGCCCGCCCGCCGACTCAGCCGGTCGTCGCCAGGCGGTCGGCCTCCTTGAACTCGAGCACCGGATCGGTGTGATTGTGCTCGTAGGGCGCGGCGGCCTCGCCCTCGGACCGTGCGGCCTTGAGGTCCTCCCACTGCTCCAACGGCGTGCGCGGGTCGCCGAACCGCTCGCGTGCCCACTGCGGGGAGTGGGTACGCGGACTGTCGGCGGGGATGCCACGGACCGCCGGCTCGATGTAGCGGACCGCACGGGGGCAGATCCGCTCGACCATCCACATCATCGCGTCGGGATGGGCGGCCATCCGGTAGATCGCCTTCCAGAAGAGAACCGCGGCCGTGTCCACGGCGCGGGACTGGCGGACGCCGAGCATCGGGCGCATCCATCGCGGGTAGGTCGCGATGATGCTCGCCCGCAGGACCGGCCGGCCGAGCTTCTGGACCACCCTGGGCACGCGGGGCTCGATGGTCTCGAAGCCGTTGAGGATGTGGTCGACGTTCGCGATCGCGGCCTCCGAGGCGGAGAGGCGGTCGCGCCAGTCGTCGAAGTACTTCTGCACCTCGCCGCGGCTACGCGGTACCTGCTCCGGACGGATGGGCTGCACCTCGGCGGCGATCGCGCACTGACGCCAGTACTCGTTCTCCTCGTCGCGGCTGAGGCGGCCGGGGCCGAAGGTCTCGTAGACGTAGAGGATCGAGTGCCACGCGGTGATGTGGATCCACAGTTGCGAATCCGGGTCGTTCGAGTCGTACTCGTTGCCCGTCACCTTGTTGGTCCCGTAGGCCCGGGAGTGGACCTTCATGAGGATGTCGGACATCCTGATGACCGTCGGCGTGTCGGCGAAGAGCACCGCCGAGAAGTACTCCATGGTGCGGTCGTACCGCAGCGGGGTCCGTTGGATCACCTGCCCGGTCTCGTCCACCGCGGCGGTGAGATCCGGGTCCAGGTGCTCGATCGTCACCGCCCGGGCGAAACCCTGGAGGGCGGAGGCGGGGAAGGTCCATACCTTCCACGCCACGGAGCCGGGGCCGAAAAGCCCTTCGTCGGTTCGGTTCTTGGCGGGTGATGTCACGGTGTCCCCCTCGGAAGTCGCCTGCGTGAACAAGCTCACAGCAGTTGCCCGGTGAGTATTGGACATCGGTTGCCCGTTTGTAAAGGGTTCACGGTGAACTGCAGGTCAGCGCCCTGCCTGCCCGAGCGATCCCGCGGATTCTCCTCCGGCGCGTACGGTCGGACTCCCGACCCCAAGGAGGCCATCGTGACCGTCGATCAGCCCGATCCCCGACCCGATCACCGCCCGGAAGTGACCCCCGGGACCCCGCGTTCGGCGCCGCCGGTGGACCCGGTGAGCAAGTATCCGATTGAGATCCCACTGCAGTCGCAGCCCGCCCCCGGGCTCGCTTCCGAACTGGTGCCCCCGGCCGACCACGGTGAACGTTCCTGGGTCGGCAACGGCAGGCTCGACGGTCGCCGGGCGCTCATCACCGGTGGGGACTCGGGCATCGGCCGCGCGGTGGCGATCGCGTATGCGCGGGAGGGGGCTGACGTGGCGATCGGCTACCTGCCCTCCGAGCAGTCCGATGCCGACGAGGTGGCCGAGCTCGTCCGTGAGGCGGGGCGGACCTGCATTCTCCTGCCGGGCGATGTCGGCCACGAGGAGACGGCGCGCGGGATCGTCCGTGACGCGGTGGCCGGTCTCGGCGGACTCGATGTGCTGGTGCTCAACGCCGCGCGTCAGACGTTCGTCGCGAACCTGGAGGATCTGTCGTCGGAGCAGTGGGCCGAGACGATGAACGTCAACGTCAACGCCCCGTTCTGGCAGATGCAGGAGGCGTTGCCGCACCTGCAGCCGGGCGCGAGCGTGATCTTCACCTCCTCGGTGCAGGCGTACACACCGTCGGCGGGGCTGGTGGACTACGCGACCTCCCGCGCGGCGGTCAACACCATGTCCAAGTCGCTGGCACAGCAGCTCGCGCCGCGCGGGATCAGGGTGAACGCTGTGGCTCCGGGGCCGTTCTGGACCGCGCTGCAGGTGAGCGGCGGCAAGGACCCGGAGCAGTTGCCGTACCACGGGCAGAAGAACCCCCTGAAGCGCCCGGGCCAACCCGTCGAGATGGCGGGGGCCTACGTGTACCTGGCCTCCGAGGAATCGTCGTACACGACCGGGAACACGCTCTCGGTCACCGGCGGCGCGCCGACCCCCTGACCGCGGCCTTCGACGACATGGGGCCGGCGCCCGAGATGGGTTCGCCCTCCCGGCCGCGATGGGCAACGGCCGGGAGGGCGAGTTCGTGGGGCGGGGCGGATCAGGTGTCGTGGATCAGCACCCCTCGCATGATCTTGCCTTCCTGGAGATCCTGGTAACCCTGGTTGATCGTGTCGAGCGTGTAGGTCGTGGTGATCAACTCGTCCAGCTTGAGCTTGCCCTCGTCATACAGGCGCAGCAGCTTGACGATGTCGTACTGCGGGTTGGCGGAACCGAAGAGCGAGCCCTTGATGGTCTTGCCGAACAAGGCCAGCTGCGTGCCACTGACCTGCACGGTCTTGTCGGTCATGTTGCCCAGTCCGGTGATCACCACGGTGCCGCCCTTGCCGATCACGTCGAAGGCGGCGGACACGACCGGCTCGTCGACGGTGCCCACCAGGATGAGCGCCTGGTCGGCCATCTGGCCCCAGGTGAGCTTCTCCACCGCGGCGTGGGCCTCCTCGGCCGTGGCGAAGGCGTGCGTGGCTCCGAACTTCAGTGCCTCGTCGCGCTTGAACTGGACGGGGTCCACCACCACGACGTGGCGTGCGCCCGAGTGGACGGCTCCCTGGACGGTGTTGATGCCCAGGCCGCCGATGCCGTAGATCACCACGGTGTCGCCCTGCCGGACGCCGCCCGTGTACACCGCGGTGCCCCAGCCGGAGGGGACGCCGCAACCGACGAGTACGGCCTTGTCGAGCGGCAGCCAGTCGTCCACCTTGACCACCGAGTGCTGGGAGATCACCGAGCGTTCGGAGAAGGTGCCCAGCATGCACATGGCGCCGAAGTCCTTTCCGCCGGAGTGGAAGCGGAACGTGCCGTCGGGCATGTGGCCGTCGAGGATCGTGGCGCCCATGTCGCACAGGTTCTGGCGGCCGGTGGAGCAGTAGCGACAGGTGCCGCAGTTGGGGATGAACGAGCAGACCACGTGGTCGCCGGGCTTGACCTTGGTGACCCCCTGGCCGACGGCCTCGATCACGCCGGAGCCCTCGTGCCCGCCGACGATCGGGAAACGCGGGGGCAGTGAGCCGTCGGACAGGTGCAGGTCGGAGTGGCACAGTCCGGCGGCCGTGTACTTGATCAGGACTTCGCCGGGGCCCGGGTCGTCCAGGTCCAGTTCGATGATCTCGAAGGGCTGGTGGAGGTCGAAGAGAACTGCTGCTCTGGTCTTCATGGTGGGATCCTTTTTCCGTGTCGGGTGGCCTGTGGGTACGGGCCGGGGAGGGGGATGGTGGCCCGGGCGTGCTGTACGTCCGGGGCGGGGGAGGCGGGTGCCTGATCAGAGCTGGATGTTGACCGAGCGGGTCTGGGTGTAGAGGTCGAGCGCGGCCTTGCCGAGCTCGCGACCCCAGCCGGACTGCTTGAAGCCGCCGAACGGCATCGCGGTGTCGAAGCCGTTGTACTGGTTGACCCACACCGAGCCGGCCTGCAGTCGGCTGGCCACGTGGTGAGCCTTGGAGATGTCCCTGGTCCAGATGCCGGCGGCCAGCCCGTACATCGAGTCGTTGGCCTGTCGGACGGCGTCGTCGACATCGGAGAACCGCAGGGCGGAGACGACCGGACCGAAGATCTCGTCGGTCACCACCCGGTGGTCGGGCTCGACGTCCACGAAGACGGTCGGCTGGACGAAGAAGCCGGTGTCGCCGTGGCGCCCCCCTCCTGTCAGGGCGCGACCGCCGTCCTCGATTCCGGCGCGGAGGTAGTAGGAGACCTTGTCGAACTGGTCCCGGTCGACCAGCGGGCCGAGCTCGGTGGCGGGGTCGAGGCCGTGGCCGATGGTGGCCTGCGCCGCGGCGTCGGCAACAGCCTGGGTGAACTCCTCGTAGATCGAGTCCTCCACGTACAGGCGGGTGCCGGCGGTGCAGGCCTGGCCGTGGTTGAACATCCACGCGGCCACGGATCCGGCCACGGCGGCGTCCCAGTCGCAGTCGGCGAAGACGATGTTCGCGCTCTTGCCGCCCAGCTCCAGGGAGACCTTCTTGAGGTTGCCCTGCGCGGCCTCGACGATTTTCCTGCCCACCTCGGTGGATCCGGTGAAGGCCACCTTGTCCACGTCGGGGTGGCCGGAGATGGCGGCGCCGGCGTCGCCGAACCCGGTGATGATGTTGACCACGCCGTCGGGCACGCCGGCCTCCTGGCAGACCTCGCCGAGCAGCAGCGCGGTGAGCGGCGTCTGCTCTGCGGGCTTGAGGACGAGGGTGTTGCCGGTGGCCAGGGCCGGCCCGAGCTTCCAGGCGGCCATGAGCAGCGGG
>DWWG01000222.1 GCA_019119875.1 Candidatus Dietzia intestinigallinarum
CGCGGCCATCGAGGCAGAGGACATCCGCCGCGCCTGGCCGGCCGTTCGCGAGGCCGTCCGCTCGCGCACCCGGACCGTCGAGGTCATGCTCGCCGGCGCGACGGTGGCGGCCGTCAACGGCCGCACGATCCACCTGGTCCACGACTACGCGCCGCTGGCCAAGCGTTTGTCGCAGCCGCACAACGCCACCGTCATCACCGACTCGATCACCGAGGTCGTGGGTGGGCAGTGGGTCATCGAATGCACCTCGGGCACGGCCCCCGCCGCCGGCACGGCCTCCGCCGCACCGGCCGCGGGCCCCGGAACGGCCGCGGGGTCGGCCGGTGGACCGCCCACCGCGCCTCAGCAGCCCGAGCCGCGCGGCTGGGAACGACGCGTCCAGAGTCGGACCGACCGGCAGGCCGCAGAGGGCGCGGGCGGCACCGAGGACACCCCGCCCCCGCCCGAGGAGCCCGAACCGGAGCCGTCCGAACCACCCCCGCCCCCGGTCACCGAGGACGAGATGGTGGACGAGGCCCGCAGCGGTCCGCAGAACCTCGACCACCGCACCGGTGAGGACATCGCACTGGCACTGCTCAAGGAGCACCTCGGGGCCCGCCCGATCGACCGTTGACCCGCCCGCGGCGGCGCGGGCACGACGCGGTGTCCGACCGGACGGTTACGCTGGATGACGACCGACCGGGGCAGCCCCCGGGCAGGAACAGGCACACGTCCTGCTACACCGCCGAAAGGACCCCGTTATGCAGCCCGGACCCGACATGAACGCCCTCCTCCAGCAGGCCCAGCAGATGCAGGCCCAGCTCGCCGAGGCCCAGCAGGAGATCGCCGCCAGCACCGTCGACGGGCAGGCCGGCGGCGGACTCGTCACCGTCTCGATGCGCGGCACGGGCGAGGTCACCGGCGTGACCATCGACCCGAAGGTCGTCGACCCGGAGGACGTCGAAACCCTGCAGGACCTGCTCGTCGGCGCATTCGGCGACGCGCACACCAAGGTCCAGGAGCTCGCCGAGTCCCGCCTCGGCCCCCTGGCCTCCGGCGGCGGTCTCGGCGACATGATGGGCGGTCTCGGCATGTGATCCCGGTGGACCCGGAGCGATCCGGGCCCACCACGCGGGACCGGGCACCCGATCGACATGACCGTGCCCGCCCGCAACCCGGCGGTGCCCTCGCCTCCGGGAAAGCAAGAGCAATCGAGAAAGCGCGATGTACGAAGGACCGGTACAAAACCTCATCGACGAGTTCGGCAAACTGCCGGGCATCGGTCCGAAGTCGGCGCAGCGACTGGCATTCCACCTGCTGCAGGCCGAGCCCGAATCCGTCGAACGACTCCGCTCCGCACTCCAGGCCGTCGTGGAGGGCGTCACCTACTGCGAGATCTGCGGCACCGTCGCGGCGGCCGAGCGCTGCCGGATCTGCTCCGACCCCCGTCGCGACCCCAGCCTCGTCTGCGTGGTCGAGGAACCCAAGGACATCGAGGCCATCGAGCGGACCCGCGAGTTCAACGGGCTGTACCACGTGCTCGGGGGCGCGCTCGACCCCATCAACGGGATCGGCCCCAACGAGCTCCGGATCACCGGACTGATGCGCCGTGTCGGCCAGGAACTCGAGGGCACCGAGATCGCCGAGATCATCATCGCCACCGACCCCAACACCACCGGGGAGGCCACCAGCACCTACCTCGCGCGGCTCCTACGCCCGTTCCCCGACCTGGTGGTGTCCAGACTGGCGTCGGGACTGCCGATGGGCGCAGATCTCGAGTTCGCCGACGAACTCACGCTGGGCAGCGCCCTGTCCGGGCGGCGCATCCTCTCGGGCGGGCCGGGACAGGCCCCACCTGGTGCCCCCGCGGCGCCCGCCGACCAGGGCGGTGCCGTGCTGCATCCCGGGCAGGTCGACAGCCCGCAGGCGCCGCCGGCCACCGATCCCCGCGACGAGGCCGGTCCCGTCGCCGGTCCCGTCTCGGACTCCCGTCCCGGACCGGAGATCAGCTACCCGGACGCCACCACGTCAGAGATCGAACAGCCGCGCGGCATTTCCATGCCACACCGCCCGTAGCCAGTCGTCCCCCAGCCCCAGATCCGCGAGAGCGTGGAGCTGCTCGGCATACGGGTACGGGATGTTCGGGAAATCCGTCCCCAACAGGACCTTGTCGCCCAGATCCGCCAACCGCCCACGCTCCGACGGCGGGAACGGCATCGTCGCCTCGACGAAACCCGTGAACGCCATCGTGGTGTCGAGGGTGACGTTCTCGTACCGCTGCGCCAGATCCAGGAACTCCGAGTACTCACCCATACCCATGTGGGCGATGATCAGCGGCAGCCTCGGAAACCGCTCCAGCACCGCGGCCACGGGCCCGGGCCCGGTGAACTCACCCGGCACCGGACCGCCGCCGCAGTGGATGACGGTCGGCACCTGAGCCTCGGCGAGCAGGCCCCAGACCGGATCGAGCAACGGATCGCCCGGATCGTACTCGCCCACCTGGACGTGGGACTTGAACACCTTCGTCCCGGCATCGATCGCATCCCGGACATAGTCGCCGGCCGTCGGCTCCGGGAAGAACGTCGAGGTGTGCAGACAGTCGGGGTGCCGGGAGGCGAACTCCGCGGACCACGAATTCAGCCAGGCCCCCATATCGGGCTTGTGCGGGTACAGCATCGACGAGAACGCCAGCACCCCGTAGGACCGCAGCCGCTCGACGCGCTCGTCCTCGGCCTCCCGGTAGGTGATCGGCCACGGACGACCGATCTTCGGCCCGGCCGCGCCGAAATAGTCCCACACCTTGTCCATGACGTTCTTCGGCATGAAATGCGTGTGGACGTCGATGATGCCCGGCAGGCCCAGCGGCTCCCACAGGGCGCGCACCTGCGCGGCCTCGACGGCGGGATCGGGTGGGGTCACGGTGCCGGGCGGGGGAGCGGAGCCGTGGTCATCACACATGTTCCAGAGGGTAGGCCAGTGTGGCTCACCGGTTCTCGGGTTCGGTCACCCGGAGCGTCCGCTCACCCCCGTCGTGGAGTCGAGCCCGGGCGGAATCACCGTCGGGCGGCCGCCATCCGATCACCGTCGGGCGGCCGCCATGCGCTCGCGACGCAGCCGTTCCACGGCGGGGATGTCGACCGGCGGCAGCGAATCCACGCCCAGCGCCCGGCACAGCAGCAGATCCGCCAGCTCCGGGTTGCGGGCGAGCGCGGGACCGTGCATGTAGGTCGCGATGATCGACCCCTGCACCACGCCCTCGACCCGCTGGCCCGCGTCAGCTCCGGCGGCGGTGCCGGAGACGGCGGAGGCGGTGCCGGGGACGCCGTTGCCGACACCGGAGACGACGCGGCCGAGCGGGGCGGCATCCGGGCCGAGCACCGTGGCGCCCATATGGTTCTCGAAACCGGTCAACGGCTGGGACAGCCCGGCCAGCTGCGGCTCCACCACCAGCTCGCCGATCGACCGGGTGGCCTGCGGAGACGTGGTGATGTCCAGCAGCTCCAGCCCGGGGGCGCGGGAGCCGTCCGAGACCACGAACCACTCGCCGAACACCTGCATCCCGGCGCAGATCGCCAGCACCGGGGCGCCGCGCTCGACCGCACGCTGCAGCCCCGGCGACCCGGACAGGTGCCGGGACGCCAGCTTCTGAGCCGCGTCCTCTCCGCCGCCTACCGTGTAGAGATCGCACGAGTCGGGGACCTCGTCGTCGAGGGTGATCCGGACGATCTCGGCGTCATGGCCCCGCCACCGCAGTCGCTGCCGCAGGACGAGGGAGTTGCCGTCGTCACCATAGGTGCCCATGACATCCGGCAACACCAGACCGATTCGGACCGCCGACTCGGTGGGGCGGCGCGAGCCGGGGGAGACGGTGTCGAGCGGGGTGGCATCCGAGGCGGCACCGACCCCGGTGTGGGCGGCGCGGGCGGCTCCGTCCCCGGTGTGGGCGGTGCCGGCGGCACCGGCCTCCGCGTCGTGGGAATCCTGGGGGGTCATGACTGCGCCTTTCCGGCCGTGGCGAGCGCTCGGCCCAGATCACGGAACGCGGTGTAGTTGGCCAACACCTCGACCCGGCCGGCCGGGCACCGGCGGATCGCGGTCAACGGGTCGGGCTCGAGCTCATGGTCGATACCGGCGTAGGTCAACCGCACCGACAGATCGGCGGCACGCTCCCCCGAGGCGAACACGGGCACACCCTCGAAGCTCTCGAAGCGCACGTCCCACAGCCAGGACAGGTCCACGCCGTCACCGACCTGCCCGTTCACCGCGATCACCAGACCGTCGGCGGAGGTGTCGATCATTCCCAGCGCCTCCTGCCAGCCGGCCGGGTTCTTGGCCAGCAGCAGATGCGCCGCGCGCCCGTCCACGTCGACGGTGGAGTAGCGGCCGGCCACGTCGTCGACACCCTCCACGGCCCGCACCGCGGCGGACGGATCGGCCCCCATCACCACCGCGGCGGCCACGGCCTGGGCCGCGTTGCCCCGGTTCGCCCGGCCCGGGATGGCCAGCCGCATCGGCGCCGAGAACCCGTCGGGCCCGTGGATGGACTCCTCGTCCACCCACCAGTCCGGCTCCGGCCGCGCGAACTCGCGCCCGTCCGGCAGCGGGGTCACCGAACGCCACCGGGCGACGCCCGTCTCGTCGACGGACCGGGTGACGGGCTCGCCGGTGCGCGGGCAGCTCGCCGAGTCGCCGGACCACGGGGCCCCGGCGGCCACCCACACCACCGACGGATTGTCGTAGGCGATCGAGGTGATCATCACGTCGTCGCAGTTCGCGACCAGCGTGGCCTGCGGCTGCGCCGTCATCCCGGCCCGCAGCCGCCGCTCGATCGCGTTGATCTCCCCGACCCGGTCCAACTGGTCGCGACTGAGGTTGAGCAGCACGATTGCCTCGGGCCGCGTGTTCTCCGCGACCGCCGGGGTGTGCAGCTCATCCACCTCGATCGCCGCCAGCCGGGCCGTGCGGTTCTCCCCGAGAGCGGACACGATCCCGGCGTCCATGTTGTCGCCGTTGGCGTTGGACGCCACGGGGCCGACCGTCGACAGGGCGGCGGAGAGCATCCTCGTCGTCGTCGACTTGCCGTTCGTCCCCGTCACCAACACGCTGCGCCGACC
>DWWG01000223.1 GCA_019119875.1 Candidatus Dietzia intestinigallinarum
ATCTCCGAATCCGGGAGCAGCCGGAGCAGATCGTCGGGGTGCTCCACGCGGAGATAGTCCACGCGGTCGCGCTCGCGAGGGCACAGGGAGTACGGCTGCGACTCGATGGACAGCCCCGTCACCTGCCGCAGCCGCCGCACCTCGCCACGGACGGTCGTGGTGGCCGCGGGGTCGTCGTAGAGGGTCTCCGCCAGCGCCCGCGCCGACCAGGCATCGCGCGAGGCCAGGAGCGCCACTAGTTCGGCGCGGCGCGGCGAGAGTGAAATCGAGGTGCCATCCGCCCGCACGATGGCCGGCTTCCATCCGAGGAGCCGGATGGACGTGACGGGGTTGGTGCCGGCGTCGGGGTGGGTGACGTTGTCGTCGTCGTACCCGGGGTGGATGGTGGCACTGGGGTCCTCGTGGTCCGCGCCGGTGGGCGACGGGGAGGAGGAGGGCGACGGGGAGCCGGAGGGCGACGGCGCGGGAAGCGCGGCGAGGAGGGACTCGGCCAGGCGCGCTCCGCACCGGACCAGCGCGGCCGTTTCCGCCGACGCCAGCCGCACCGGGTGCGAGACGTCGAGCACCCCGACGATCTGCCCGCGCGGGTCCCGGATCGGCGCCGCGGTGCAGGTCCAGCCGTGGTGGGCCCGCACGAAGTGCTCGCCGGCGGTGGCGTGGGTGAGGGCACCCGCCTCCAGCGCCAGCGAGATCCCGTTGGCCCCGATCCCCCGCTCGGACCAGTCCGCGCCCTCGGCGAACGCGATCGAGTCCGCCCGGCGCAACGCCTGTCCGCTCCCGGCGCGCCACAGCACGCGGCCGTGGTTATCGGCGACGACGACGAGGTGCCGCCCCGCCGCCGAGGTGTCCGCGACCGAGTCCACGACCTCCGCAGCCACCGGGCTGAGAGGCGATCTTTCCCGGGCGGCCACCATGTCTTCTCGCGACAGCACGCTGCAGGGAGTCTGCTGGTCAGGCGAGATTCCGGCGTCCCCGCTGCGGCGCCAGGCGCGCAGGACCCGTGAGTCCAGGTCGGGCGCCCGGCCGCCGGACAGGGTGATCTCGTGGGCCTCGATCGTGCGGGCCGCGAACGCCGTGGGGTCGGAGAACCGCAACGCCTGATGCAACGACATTGCCACCCCCTTGGGAAGAAAGTGTGATCTACGTCATGGCAGACGCTACATCAGAGCGAAGGAGTGGGCATGACCCAGACGACGGAGGCACCCGCGCAGACCGGCGGCGCGGATCAGAGTGGGGCGGACCGACACCGCGGGCCGGACCAGACGGTCGAGAGCTGGCTGGCCGAGTTCGGCGGGGCGCTCGCGGCGGGCGACGCCGAGCGGGCGGCGGGGATGTTCGAGGACGAGGGATGCTGGCGTGATTTCGTGTCCTTCACCTGGAACCTCCGGACCCTCGAGGGGCGCGGCGAGATCCGGGACATGCTCGACGCGCAGCTCGCGGCCGTCGCGCCGTCCGGCTGGGCGCTGGACGAGCCGGCGACCGAGGCCGACGGGGTGACCGAGGCGTGGATCGTCTTCGAGACCGCCGCCGGTCGCGGCTGGGGGCACCTGCGCCTGCGCGACGGGCGGGCGTGGACCCTGCTCACCACGATGCAGGAACTCAAGGGGCACGAGGAGAAAAAGGGGCGCGACCGCGACAAGGGCGTCGAGCACGTCATTCGCCGCGGGCGCCGGACCTGGCTCGAGCAGAAGCACGACCGGCAGGAGACGCTGGGCTACACCGAGCAGCCGTATGCGGTGATCATCGGTGGCGGCCAGGGCGGGATCGGGCTCGCGGCGCGGCTCAAGAGGCTCGGCGTGCCCACGATCGTGATCGAGAAGAACGAGCGCGCCGGAGACTCGTGGCGCAAGCGCTACAAGTCTCTACACCTGCATGACCCGGTCTGGTACGACCACCTGCCCTACATCCCGTTCCCGGACGACTGGCCGGTGTTCCCCTCCAAGGACAAGGTGGGGGACTGGCTGGAGCACTACACGGCGATCATGGACCTCGACTACTGGTCCGGCACGCAGTGCCTGGGCGCCGAGTTCGACGAGGCGGACGGGACCTGGCGCGTGAGGGTCGACCGGCGGGGCGAGGAGGTCGAGTTGCGGCCCACCCAGCTGATCTTCGCGCTCGGCGTGTCCGGCTACCCCAACATCCCGCACTTCGAGGGCGCCGAGGATTTCGCCGGTGAGCAGTGGCACTCCTCCGAGTTCACCGGCGAGGGCGACGTGCAGGGCAAGCGGGCCGTGGTGATCGGCTCCAACAACTCCGCCCACGACATCTGTGCCGCCCTGTGGGACCACGGCGCCGACGTGACGATGGTCCAGCGCTCCTCCACCCACATCTCCCGGAGCGAATCGCTGATGTCGCTGGCGCTCGGGCCGCTCTATTCCGAGGAGGCGTTGGAGAACGGCGTGACCACCGACAAGGCGGACATGCTCTTCGCCTCGTGGCCCTACCGGCTGCTGCCGGACGCGCAGATCCCCGTCTACGACAAGATGGCCGAGCAGGATGCCGAGTTCTACGAGAAGCTGCGCGGAATCGGGTTCGAGCTGGACTTCGGCGAGGACGGCTCGGGCCTGTTCCTCAAGTACCTGCGACGCGGGTCGGGCTACTACATCGACGTGGGTGCCAGCCAGCTGCTGATCGACGGCGAGGTGGCGCTCGAGCGCGGGCAGGTCACGCGGATTCTGCCCGACGGCGTCGAGGTCGACGGTGAGCGCGTGCTGCCCGCCGATCTGATCGTCTACGCCACCGGATACGGCTCCATGAACCAGTGGCTCGTGGACCTGATCTCCCAGGATGTGGCCGACCGGGTGGGCAAGGTGTGGGGCTACGGCTCGGACACCACGCGCGATCCGGGTCCGTGGGAGGGCGAGCTGCGCAACATGTGGAAGCCCACCAACGTGGAGCAGCTGTGGATCCACGGCGGCAACCTGCACCAGTCCCGCCACTACTCCAAGTACCTCGCGCTGCAGATCAAGGCGCGGATGGAGGGGATTCCGACCCCGGTCTACCGGGTGCAGGAGGTGCACCACACCTGCTGAGCGGCTGCCGGCTCCGAAAAGACCGCGGCCCGTGATCTGAGTTGATCACGGGCCGCGGTCGCGCGTTGCGCGGTGCGCTGTGCGGAGGTCAGCCGAGTGAGAGGCCGTATCCGCCGGACTTCTTCGCCCGGGGGAGCGACCCACCCGCGGCGGGCTTGGCCGGGGCCTCCGAGGTGGGCGTCTCCGAGGCGGGAGTCTCCGAGGCGGGTGCCTCGTCGGTGGTGTCCGCCTCGGCTTCCGCGGGTGTCTCGGCCCCGGCGGAGGACCCGGTGGAGGTCTCCGTGGGAGCCTCGGCCGGCTTCTCGGCGGCCGGAGCCGCGGCCTCGCCAGCAGCCGGAGACGCGGTACCGCCGGGGTCCTTGGGAGCACCCGGGGCCCTGGCCCCGGTCTTCAACCCCAGTCCGCTGGTCGGCTTGGCGGGCTTGGCTGGCGTGGCGGGCTCGGCGTCAGCGCCCGGGGTCTCCGCTGCCTTCTCCGCTGCCTTCTCTGCGGCCGGGGTGTCGGACGCGGCGGGCGTCGCCGGAGCCGGGGCGGCGGACTTCGGGGCGCCGGGGGCCTCGGCGCCACCCGGAGCCTTGGGTGCGCCGGGTGCCTTGGCGCCGCCACCGAGCTTCAGTCCGCCCGACTTCGGTGCGACCTTGGCCGCGCCGGTGGTGGCCGGCGCCTCGCCCTGCGCGGCCTCGCGGGTCTCCT
The DNA here is from genome assembly GCA_019119875.1 of Candidatus Dietzia intestinigallinarum. Lineage (GTDB taxonomy): Bacteria > Actinomycetota > Actinomycetes > Mycobacteriales > Mycobacteriaceae > Dietzia > Dietzia intestinigallinarum. The sequence continues at coordinate 3,726 of DWWG01000223.1, forward strand.
CGGTACGCTCGGCGTCCTTGACCGCGGACTGCGCCTCGGCGCCGGACTCGCCGGCGGACTTCGAGCCACCCGGGGGCTTGAGCCCGCCGGGGGCCTTGCCGCTGCCACCGAGCTTGAGGCCACCCGACTTGGGTGCCCCCTTCGAATCGGCCACGGACGTGCCCGCGGCGGCGGCGCTGACGGCACCGGCGGTACCCGCGGCGGCCACCTCGGCGCCCTCGCCCTTGTCGGTGACCTGTCCGGCGGAGGTGTCCTCGGCCGGGGCGGCCGGGGCGGCGGCCTCGGCCTTCGCGGACTCGGCGGCGTCGCGCTCGGCCTGCTCGGCCTCCTTCTGAGCCGCGGTCTTCTCGCGGCGCGGCTTCTCGATCCAGGCGGGCTCGCGGGCCTCCGGCAGGCCGCCGTCGCGGCTGACGGACTCCAGCAGCAGCTGGGCCACGTCCACCACCTCGACCTGGCCCTCGAGCTCGGTGCCGTCGGTCTGCGCGGTGGCGCCGTCCGAGAGCATCACGCGGCAGAACGGGCAGCCGGTGGCGATCTTCTTGGGGTCGGTGGTCAGCGCCTCGTCGACACGGTCGACGTTGATGCGCTTGCCGATCGTCTCCTCCATCCACATGCGGGCACCGCCGGCGCCACAGCACATGGAGCGCTGCCCGTGACGGGGCATCTCCTTGAGGGTCACGCCCGAGCCGTCCATGAGCTCACGCGGCGCCTCGTACACCTGGTTGTGGCGGCCGAGGTAGCACGGGTCGTGATAGGTGACGTTGCCCTCGATCGGGGCGACCGGCACGAGGCGCTTGTCGCGGACGAGGCGGTTGAGCAGCTGGGTGTGGTGGACGACCTGGTAGTGCCCGCCCAGCTCGCCGTACTCGTTCTTGAGGGCGTTGAGGCAGTGGGCACAGGTCACGACGACCTTGCGCTGCGCGGTGGGCACGCCGTCGAAGGCGTTGTTCATCGTCTCGATGTTCTGCTCCGCGAGCATCTGGAACAGGAACTCGTTGCCCGCACGACGGGCCGAGTCGCCGGTACAGGTCTCGCCCTGGCCCAGCACCGCGAACTTCACACCGGCGGTGTGCAGCAGCGATGCCACGGCCTGCGTGGTCTTCTTGGCGCGGTCCTCGAACGCGCCGGCACATCCCACCCAGAACAGGTACTCGGTGTCCGAGAAGTCCTCGATGTCCGAGCCGATGACCGGGATGTCGAAGTCGAGGGTCTTCATCCAGTCGTCGCGGCTCGAGTTGTTCTGGCCCCACGGGTTGCCCTTGTTCTCGAGGTTCTTGAACAGACCCGCGAGCTCGGTGGGGAACTCCGACTCGATGAGCACCTGGTAGCGACGCATGTCCACGAAGTGGTCGACGTGCTCGATGTCCACGGGGCACTGTTCGACACAGGCGCCGCAGGTCGTGCAGGACCACAGGGCCTCCGGGTCGATGATGCCGGCCAGGGTCGGGTCCTCGGAGACGTCGGCCGTGGTGTGGCCGACCAGCGGACGCTGGGCCTCGACGCGGGCGGCCTCGGGGATCTTCGCCAGCTTGGCCTCGTCCGGGTTGCCCTCGGCGTCGACCAGCCCGGTCTCCTCCCCCATGGTGGTCTTGCCGCCGGCGAGCAGGTACGGGGCCTTGGCGGCACCGTGGTCGCGCAGCGCCATCATCATGAGCTTGGGGCTCAGCGGCTTACCGGTGTTCCAGGCGGGGCACTGCTCCTGGCAGCGCCCGCACTCGGTGCAGGTGGAGAAGTCCAGCCAGCCCTTCCAGGAGAAGTCCTCGATGGCTCCGACACCCAGGATCGGCTCGAAGTCCTCGTCGGCCTCGGTCCTGGCCTCGACCTTCTCCATGGTCAGCGCCTCGCCGTCCATGGTCATGGGCTTGAGGGCGCCGAGCGCGGTGCTGCCGTCGGCGTCCCGCTTGAAGTAGATGTTGAAGAACGCCGAGAAGCGGTGCCAGGCGACGCCCCAGGTGATGTTGCGGCCCACCACGTACAGCCAGATCATGCCGGTGAGCAGCTTGATCAGCGCGAAGATCGAGACCATGAGCTCGTTGGCGGGCAGGATCGTCGAGAGCGGTCCGGTGACCCAGTCGGTGCTCCAGTGGAAGTCGTAGCCGTCGGCGCGGAGCAGGGCGAGCTTGCCGGCCTTGACGAAGATCATGCCCAGGCCCTCGAGGAGCACGACGGCCTCGACGAAGTAGGCGGCCCTGCGGTCCGAGCCGGTGAACCGGTTGAGGCTCCTACGCTGGTTGACCTGGCGGATGATGATCAGCACCAGGATGCCGATGACGGTGCCCAGACCCAGGAACTCGTCGATGCCGTGGTACCAGACCTGGTCCGACAGCCACGGCCAGCCGCCACGCGGGTTGAACGTCTGGATGTAGGCCTCGAACCAGACGATCGAGCCCAGCAGGAAGCCCACCATGACGAACCAGTGGAAGAAGCCCACCGAGCGCTTGCGCGCCATCCGCGTGTGGGCGGCCACCTCGACGATGACGTTCTTCAGGCGGGCGAAGACCGGCCCGAATCGATTGAAGCCGTCCTTCTGGCCGAGCATGATGCTGCGCACCATCCGGGTTACCCCGCCGATGAAGGAGGCCCAACAGAACAGGCTGAGCAGGACGCCTATCGTCCCGAGAGTGATTGTCACGGGTGACATGGTTCGAGGCCTTTCGTCGCACTTCCCGACGTACGGTCGCCGCACATAGTCTATGGGCGCCCGTCGACAGTGTTGGGGTCAAAGGTATGCCACGCGGGCCCCGTTCCACGAGTTGAGGTCTCCCTAACCTGGGAGTTCCCCACTCGCGGACGGGGCCCGCGTGGCAGGTGTCCGTCTAGCGCCGCGTCACGAGGTGCGCAGCGTCAGTCCGGGGTGTGCGGCGAGCACGTCGTCGATCGGGACCGCCGACAGTCGCGGGGTGAATCCGGCGGCCTGTGCCACGGTCTGGGCGTTGGCGCAGGTCCCGGTGTCCGCCACGTTGGAGGCGCTGGAGATGCCCAGGGCGCGGTCGCCGGAGAACACGACCCCGCCGCTGTCCCCGGGCAGGGCGCACAGGTCCACGGTGAACGCACCGTTGATGACGCGCGAGCCGGCCACGTCGATGTCGGTGTCGACCTCCGAGACGGTGCCGCAGGAGAAGCCGGTGCGGAAGCCGGTCTTGCAGGCCTTCTGGCCGACGACGGGCCGGGCGGTGCCGATGATCGGCTGCGTGGCGTCGCGGTCGGTGCCGACCAGGTTGTTCGCGAAGCGGTCGGCGAACTGCTCGTCCACGGAGATGAGGGCGGTGTCGATCCCGTCACGCGTGGTGCGGGTCATGGTGCCGAACTCCTGGCCGTCGGCGAAGGCGGCGCGGGTGCCGTCCTCGCCCGCGCAGTGGGCGGCGGTGACGACGACGGGCTCGCCGTCGAGCTCGGCGTTGAAACCGGTGGAGCACTCGAGCACGCCGCCGGGAACGCCCACCATGTATCCGGTGCCGCCGGCGACCGGGCCGTCCTGGGTCGCGGTCTGCGCGGCCCGGAGTCCGTCGCGGGTCTGCGGCTCGGGATTGGGCACCGTCTCGTTCATCCCGTCGATGATCGAGCCGGTGCCGGGGGTGAGGCCGGAGAGCAGGTCCACGATCGTGCGCATCGGACCCTCGGGGATCACCCCGGCGTCGTTGAGCAGGGCCAGGCTGCCCAGTGAACCGGTGTCGCCGCCGGTCGTCCCGCCTGTGGTGGTGCCCTGGCTGCCGAACGGCGCGGTGTCGTCGGCCGGGTCGGGGGCGTCGACCATGTCGATCTCGGCGAGGTCGCGCAGTCGTGCGTCGAGGTTGCCGAGCTGGGCGGCCTCGCCTCCGCGGGTGGTCACCACGACCGCGTTGCGCACGGGGTCGACGCCGACGCCGGTGACGAGATCGCTCAGTTCCGTGGGCATGCCCTCGATGATCTTGGCGACCTGGCGTTCCCGCGCGGTGAGCTCGGCTGTGGTCAACGCCACGTCCTCGACGGTGAATCCGGCGTCGAGGGCCTCGGTGCGGAGCGTGTCGCCGGTCTCTCCCGGGACGACGCCCACGATGCCGTTGCCGTCGTCGTCGATCCACACGCCGCCGAACGCGTCGCGGAACGATTTCTCCCACCCGGGGCGCGCCTCGGCGAGGCGTTCGCCGATGCCGGCCTGGTCGAGGAACTGCTCGGGCGTCAGGCCCAGGTCGCGGCGCAGGGCCTCGACGAGTGACGTCAGCTGCGGTGCGAGTGCCTCGGTGAGGGCGGGCAGGGTGACCGCCGTGGGGCTCGCGGGAGCAGCGGGGGCGGGATCCGGGGTGGCCCCGACGGGAGCGGCGGTGACGACGAGTGTCGCGGCCGCGCCGAGGGCGGCGAGCTTCGGGGATATGCGCATGGTGGCCTTCCGTGATGCACGGGGGAGCGACTGGGGAGGTCGACCGGTCGGGAGCCAGATTACGGAGCTGTGATTAATGAGTCCAGTGTGACACGTGTGATTGGTGGGATTGATTCCGGCGATTCTCAGAAGGTCCTGAGTCGAGTAAACCGCTCTGCTGCCGCTAGGCTGCCTCTTCGGCAACGACGCACGCGTCATTTACAGACACACATCGACCGGAGGTCCCATGTCCGATGCCGACGCCGCACTCCACGACGCGCTTGACACCGTGGTGCGACGCAATCCCGGACAGGCCCTCTTCCGGCAGGCCGTTCACGAGGTTCTCGAGTCGCTCGCGCCCGTGGTGCGCCAGCACCCGGAGTATGTGGAAGGCGGCATCCTCAAGCGCATCATCGAGCCGGAGCGCGTGGTCTCCTTCCGCGTGCCGTGGGTGGACGACGCCGGCGTGGTGCAGGTCCAGCGCGGATTCCGCGTGCAGTTCAGCTCCGACCTGGGCCCGTACAAGGGCGGACTGCGCTTCCACCGGTCCGTCGACGAGGACACGCTGAAGTTCCTCGGCTTCGAGCAGGTCTTCAAGAACGCGCTCACCGGCCTCGGCCTGGGTGGCGGCAAGGGCGGCTCCGACTTCGACCCGCACGACAAGAGCGACGGCGAGGTGATGCGCTTCTGCCAGTCGTTCATGGCCGAGCTCGCCCATCACATCGGCGCCGACCTGGACGTGCCCGCCGGCGACATCGGCGTGGGCGGCCGCGAGATCGGCTACCTGTACGGCCAGTACCGGAAGGTCACCGGCCGCAACGAGGCCGGCGTCATCACCGGCAAGGGCGTCGGATACGGCGGCTCCTGGGCCCGCACCGAGGCCACCGGCTACGGGCTGGTCTACTTCGTGCGCGAAATGCTGCTCGACTGCCCCGGCCTCACCCTCGAGGGGTCGCGTGTCGTGGTCTCCGGCTCGGGCAACGTGGCGCTGTACGCCGCCAAGAAGGCCGCGCAGCTCGGCGCCACCGTCGTGGCCTGCTCGGACAGTCAGGGCTACGTGGTGGACGAGGACGGTCTCGACCTCGACCTGCTCTCGGAGATCAAAGACGTACGCCGTGAACGCCTCTCGGCGTATGCCGACGAGCGCGGCAACTGCACCTACTTCCCGGGCCGGTCGGTGTGGGACGTCGAGTGCGACATCGCGCTGCCGTGTGCCACCCAGAACGAGCTCGACGGCGACGCCGCGCGCACGCTCGCCGAGAACGGCTGCCGCCTCATCGCCGAGGGCGCCAACATGCCCTGCACCGAGGAGGCCATCGAGGTCATCCACGCCAAGGGCATCCTGTTCGGCCCGGCCAAGGCCGCCAACGCCGGCGGTGTGGCCACCAGTGGACTGGAGATGCGGCAGAACGCGGGCCGTCTGCTGTGGGACTTCGAGCGCGTCGACTCCGAGCTCGACCGCATCATGACCAACATCCACGCGACCGCCGCCGCGACCGCCGAGGAATACGGGGCCCCGGGTGACCTGATCGCCGGCGCCAACATCGCCGCGTTCCGCCGGGTCGCCGACGCGATGCTCGCCCAGGGCGTCAT
>DWWG01000224.1 GCA_019119875.1 Candidatus Dietzia intestinigallinarum
CGGACCAGCACCTTCGCCGGGACGTGGTGTTCCACCCGCTCCACGGTGATGTGCAGGGCGTACCGGCGTGGATCGGCGGCGGACATCTCGCGCGGCTCGACCGGCAGCTCCACGGTCACCGTCCGGCCCTCCTCGGGGAGCTCGTGGTGGGCGGCGATGGCCAGGCCGGCGATGGTCTCGAAGTCGCCCTGCGGCAGGTGGTGGCCCAGCGTGCGCTCGACCTCGTCGATGTGGACGTCGCCGTCCATGCGCCAACTGGAGTCGTCCTCGGGGGTGATGACGTTGTCGAGGTGGTCGTCGTGTTCGTCGGTCAGCTCACCGACCACCTCCTCGGCCATGTCCTCCAGCGTCAGCACGCCGGCGAATCCGCCGAACTCGTCGACCACCGCCGCCAGCTGGGCCCGCTCGCGGGTGAGCTTGGCCAGCGCGTCGGGCAGCGGCATGAGGGTGGGCAGGACCACGGGCGGGCGCATGAGGTCGGCGACGGTGACGTCCGCGCCCGTGCGGGCTCCGGCGTCGTGGCGCAGCAGGTCCGACAGCTGGATCACCCCGAGCGGCTCGTGGTCCTCGGAGACCACCGGGTAGCGGGAGTGGCCGACGGCCATGAGTTCCCGGATCTCGGCGGCGGTGACGTCGGGGGAGACGGTCGAGGTCTGCAGGCGGGGGATCATGGCGTGCTCGACGGTGCGGTCGGGGAAATCGATGATCCGGTCGATAAGCATCGACAGCTGCTCGGGCAGTTCGCCGCTCGCGCGGGAGTCGGCGACGATGCGTTCCAGATCCGCGGCCGTGGCCGACGAGTCCAGGTCCTCGGCCGGCTCGACCCGCACCAGCCGCAGCAGGCCGTTGGAGGCACGGTCGAACACGACGATGAGCCAGCCGAACACCGCCAGGTAGATGCGGGTCGAGCGGGCGAGGGCGCGGGCCAGCGGCTCGGGCGCCGCGATCGCGAGGTTCTTGGGGTACAGCTCGCCGAAGATCATCTGCACGATCGTTGCCACCGCCAGCGCCAGCACGGTGCCGATGCTGATGCTCACCGCCGCGGGCACCCCGACCACCCCGAGCAGTTCGCCGAGCGTTTCGCCGACCATCGGCTCGGCCACGAAGCCCACGAGCAGACCGGTGACCGTGATACCCAGCTGCGCGCCGGAGAGCATGAACGAGGTGCGTTCGGTGATCTTGAGGACACGCCCCGCGGTGGCGTCACCCGCCTCGGCCTGCGCGGCCATGCGGTTGCGGTCGACCGACATGTACGAGAACTCCTGGGCCACGAAGTAGCCGTTGGTCGCGATGATCACCAGGATCGTCACGATCCCCGCCAGGAGCACCAGAATCGTCGTGAACATGGTGAGCTCGAGCGTAACCGCCCCGGGCCCGTCGCCCACCGGTGTTCAGTGGGTGACGGGCCCGGGGCGGTGTGCCGGCGGCGCCGGGTCGCTCAGCGCGCGAAACGGGCGATCGCGTCGGCGACCTCCTTGAACTTGACGTCGGCGGCCTCCTCGCCCTCGATCACGGCGTTGTGGACGCAGTGACGCATATGGTCGTCCAGCAGGCCGAGGGCGACGTTGCGCAGGGCCGAGTTCGCGGCACTGACCTGGGTGAGGATGTCGATGCAGTACTGCTCCTCGTCGATCATCCGGTGAATCCCGCGGACCTGGCCCTCGATGCGCTTGAGCCGGGCCTTGAAGCGTTCCTTCTCCTGGATGTAGCCGTGGTGCGCGTGGGCGTCGTCGGCGTCGACCGGGTGCGCGTGGGCCTCGTCGGTACCGGCGTGGCGAGCGTGGTCGTCGTCATCGCCGGCTCCGGCGGCGGGGGAGGTCTCGGGCACGAGCTGATCGCTCATGAGTCGCTCCTGGTGAGGTCGTGGGCGGAGGCGAACCGGCGCAGTCGCAGGGAGTTGCTCACCACAAAGACGCTGGAGAACGCCATGGCGATACCGGCGAGCATAGGGTTGAGCAGGCCGATCGCGGCGACCGGGATGAGCGCGACGTTGTAGGCGAACGCCCAGAACAGGTTGCCCTTGATGGTGCCCAGGGTGCGCCGGGACAGTCGGATCGCGTCGACGGCCGAACGCAGGTCATCGTTCATCAGGGTGATGTCGGAGGCCTCGATCGCCACGTCGGTGCCGGCACCCATGGCCAGGCCGAGCTCGGCGCGGGCCAGGGCGGCCGCGTCGTTGACGCCGTCGCCGACCATCGCCACGTTCCGCCCTTGAGCCTGCAGGCGCTCGATCTCGCTGACCTTGTCCTCCGGCATGACCTCGGCGATCACGTTGGCGGGGTCGATCCCGACCTCGGCCGCCACCACCCGGGCCGCGCCCGCGTTGTCGCCGGTGAGCAGCCACGGCGTCAGCCCGAGAGCCTTGAGCCCGGCCACGGCCTCGGCGGAGGTGGGCTTGACGGTGTCACGGACGGTGATGACGCCGGCGTCGACCTCGTCGATCCGCACGACCACCGGGGTTCCGCCCTGCTGTTGGGCGGCGGCGAACGCCTGCTGCAGTTCGGTCGGGAGGTCGCCGGCGGGGCGGCCGACGGTCACCACCGCGCCGTCGACGGTGCCGGTGACGCCCTGCCCGGCTGCGTTGACGAAGTCGCTGACCTCGGCGACCGTGCCGACGTCGGCGCCCGCCCGGGCGATGGCCTGGGCGATCGGGTGCTCGGACGCGGCCTCGACGGCGGCGGCCTTGGTCAACACGTCGTCACGGCCGAACCCGTCGGCCACGTGGACGTCGGTAACCGACATGACGCCGGCGGTGACGGTGCCGGTCTTGTCCATGACGATCGTGTCGACGCGGCGGGTGGACTCGAGCACCTCGGGGCCCTTGATGAGCAGTCCCATCTGGGCGCCGCGGCCGGTGCCGACCATCAGCGCGGTGGGCGTGGCCAGCCCCAGGGCGCAGGGGCAGGCGATGATGAGCACGGCCACCGCGGCGGTGAACGCGGGCGCCAGGCCGCCGCCCACCACGAACAGGTGGACGAGCAGGGTCACGACGGCGATGACGACGACGGTGGGCACGAACACCTGGGAGATGCGGTCGACGAGTCGCTCGACCGGGGCCTTCTTGGCCTGGGCCTCGGTGACCAGTCGGGCCATCTGGGCCAGCGTCGTGTTCTCGCCGGTCCGGGTGACCTCGAAGAGCAGTCGGCCGGAGGTGTTGATGGTGGCGCCCGTGACCGTCGAACCGACCGACACCTCGACCGGGACGGACTCGCCGGTGAGCATGGACTCGTCCACGGCGGAGGCGCCCTCGATCACGCGGCCGTCGGTGGCGATCTTCTCGCCGGGGCGCACCACCACCACGTCGCCGGCGACGAGCTGGCCGACCGGGACGCGGATCTCCGCCCCGTCGCGGATGACGGCGGCGTCCTTGGCCCCCATGTCGAGCAACTTGCGCAGCGCCTCGGAGGACCTGCCCTTGGCGCGGGTCTCGAACCAGCGGCCGAGCAGCAGGAACGTGATGACCACCGCTGCGGTCTCGAGGTAGATCTCGTCCATGGAGGTGTGCGAGGGCAGCAGCGACATCTCCATGGTCATGCCGGGGGTGCCGGCATTGCCGAGGAACAGGGCCCACAGTGACCACAGGTAGGCGGCGGCCGTGCCCATGGAGACGAGCGTGTCCATGGTGAACGCGCCGTGGCGCAGGTTGGCCCAGGTGGCCTTGTGGAAGGGGGCGCCGCCCCAGAAGAAGATCGGCGTGACCACGGTGAGCACGGCCCACTGCCAGTAGGTGAACTGCAGGGCGGGGATCATGCTCACCAGGACCACGGGCACCGTGAGCAGGCCCGAGATGATCACGCGGTGGCGCAGGTCGGCGCTCTCGCGTTCCCGGGCGGCCTCGATCCTGTCCTGTGGGCCGGCGGCGTCCGCACCGGATTCGGCGCCCGCGGGGTCGACGACGACGTCGCCGGGATCGCCGGGTGCGGACAACGTGAACGCGTCGTATCCCGCGTCCTTGACGGTGGCGATGAGCTCGTCCGGGTCGACCTTGTCCGGGTCGTAGGAGATCGAGGCTGTCTCGGTGGCGTAGCTGACCGTGGCGTCGACGCCGTCCAACTTGTTGAGCTTGCGTTCGACCCGCCCCGAGCACGAGGTGCAGGTCATCCCGGTGACGCCGAGGTCGACCTGGACCAGGTCGACCGCGGGGTGGGTCTGGGTCATGAGGATCAGTCCTTATCGGGGTGCGCGGGGGAGGGGGCCGGGTCAGGCGGTGACGGTGTAGCCGGCTTCCTTGACGGCCGCGGCGACCTGCTCGTCGGTGAAGCCCTCGCCGGAGACGGAGACCTTGCCGGTCTCGTGCGAGGCCTCCACCACCGTGACGCCGGGAACCTCGCCGACCTCCTCCTTGACGGACATCTCGCAGTGTCCGCAGGTCATGCCCTCGACGGTGTAGTCCTTGGTGCTGGTGGCCATGGCTGGTTTCCCTTCTGAACTCGGTTGGCGGTCGGTTGACGGGCCGGTCTGCCCGCACGTTCATGAACCTATACCCCCTATGGGTATGGGTCAAGAGTGAGGTGGGGCGGGGGGTGTGCCGGGTGGGAGAGTTCCGGGCGGGCGTCGTCACCTCGTCGGCCGACGCGCCGAACGGGCACGGGACACCGGCCGGGGTCAGGCGGCGGGGAGGGCTCCGAGAACGGCGAGTCCGGCCGCCCCGCAGGCCGCCGCGACCAGCAGCGAGGTGAGCGTGCCGATGATGAACCGTTCACTGACCGCCGGGTTCTCCCGGATCTCGGGGTAGCGGCCCAGTGCCTTGATGGCCACGACCACGGCGGCCAGCTCGAATCGACCGGCCAGGATCGCGGCGGTCAGCCCCACCCGTTCGAGGATGCCGATCCACATGCCGCCCCGTAGCACCTCGCGGACGTCGGAGTCTGCGGACTGCGCCTCGCGACGACTCACCACGGGACTGCGGGTGTCGCCGGTGACCTCGACCTTGGGCGGCTCGGGCACGTGGGCCGACCGCAGGACGAGCGAGGCGAGGGGCGACCCGAGTGCCGCGGAGACGGCCAGGGACGCCACCACGACGATCGCCGCCAGGACCCATTCCGGCCAGTTACTCATCGCTCCGCCTTCCTGTCGGCCCCGGCGTTCGTGGCCGCGGCGTGCGCACCTGCGAGCAGCCGGTCGAGCACCGGGTACGCGGCGCGCTCCTGCCGGATGTGGGACAGGCGCAGTGCACCGGCGACAGAGGTGGGCGTGATGCCCAGTTCCTCGGCGGCGGCGGCCTGGGTGGGGGAGCGGTCCACGGCATCCACCGCGCGCCACTGCGCCTCGGTCCGATCGAGCACGAGTCCGGCGACGAGTGTCCACACGGCCTCGCAGTCGGCGGCCCATGCGGTCGCCTCCGCGCCGGCCTCGTGGGGAACGCGCACCGCGACGGAGCCGGGCATGGTCTTGGCTGCTTTCACGGCCTCCCGCGCGGCCAGGTAGGCGGGGCCCCGACCGGCGCGGGTGCCGGTCGCGAACGAGCCGTCCTCGACCTCTCCCACTCCGACGCCGCAGTGCCAGTCGCCGTCGCGTAGCGCGGTGAGCAGCGCGGTGCGGACGGCGGTCGGGTCGTCGAGGAGACCCTGGACCTCGTCGCCGGCGGTGCGCTCGAACGTGGCGACGCAACGAACCTCCGCCTCCGCGAGGGCGGTGAGGAGACGGGGTACGCGGTCCTGGCCGGTGCGGCTGTGTCGCTGGTCGATCGTCAGCACGTACATGCGCTGATCGTGCCACACAT
>DWWG01000032.1 GCA_019119875.1 Candidatus Dietzia intestinigallinarum
GACGGCGCGGGGGTAGGGTCCGCCGTGGCGGTTGGTGGGACGAGGATCGCGGAGACGACGGCGAGAACGGCGGCAGCTGAGATGAGGCGACCCATCGGCTGAGCATATGCCAAGTCGGAACGGCGAGCTCCACGGTCCGCTTATTTTTGTCGGCTACCTATTTGCCGCGCCCCGACGATGTCGCCCTCGATCAGTTGCCGGCCTCGTGCAGGGAACTGACCCCGACGTGACTGCCTTCCTCTGTTCCGAGCGACCGGCCGAATCCGTGCGGGATGACCAGGTTCTCTCGCGTCAGGTCCGAGGGGCTGCTCCTGCGCAACGACATCAGGCCCGACTTCAGTCCGCCGGAGAGGATGTCCAGCACGTTCTCCACGCCGGCCTGGCCGTTCGCCGCCATGCCCCAGAGGTACGCCCGACCGATCATGACGGACTTCGCGCCCAGGGCGATGGCCTTGAGCACATCGCTACCGCGCCGGATGCCGCCGTCCATCACCACCTCGACCTGGTCTCCCACCGCGTCCACCACGGCGGGCAGGACACGGATGGAGGCGGGCGTGCCGTCGAGGTTGTTGCCGCCGTGGTTGGAGACGGAGATGGCGCTGGCCCCGGTATCGACAGCACGGCGGGCATCGTCGACCCGGGTGATCCCCTTGATCATGAACGGCCCGCCCCACTGCTCCCGCAGCCAGGTGAGGTCCTCCCAGGTGGGCTGTGGACTCTGCATCCACTGCCCGTACGCCTCGAAGAACTTGGGCGCCGGCTCGTCCGGGGAGGCCGTCATGTTGGGCACGGTCAGCTCGGGCGGGCGGAGTGTCCGCGCGTACCGCGACAGATAGGTGAACTTTCCCGCGAGGAGCACTTCGGGGGAGTGCTTGAGAATCGTCTTGAGATTCATGTCGTTGGGGATCTCGGGGCTGCCCCAGTCCCGCCCTTCGGAGAAGGACCAGTCGAGGGTGACGATGAGCCCCTTCGCGCCGGCGTTCCTCGCGCGCTCGGCGCGCGCGAGCATGTCCTCCCGGGTGCCGATCCAGTAGCTCTGGAAGAACGTCTGCTCGTTGGCGGCGGCCACGTCCTCCACCGGTTTACTGCCGAACGAGCTCAGGCCCATCGCGGTCCCCCGCTCGGCGGCGGCCCGCGCCACGGCGAGCTCGCCTTCGGGGTGGATGGCCTGGACACCGGTGGGGGAGATCATGATGGGCATCGAGAGCTCCTGACCCATCACGGTCGTCGTCATGTCGTACTCCAGGTCGAGGTCGACGATGTGTGGTGCCAGTTCGATCTCGCTGAAGGCGTCGATGTTGTCCCTCAGCGTGTGCCCTTCTTCGGCGCCCGCCACCAGCGCCAGGTAGACCGACCGCGGCAGGCGCTTCTCGGCACGCCGGTGTGCCTCGCGGACCGATTCAAACCACTCGTTGCCCATGCCGTTCTCCTTTCGGGGCGCGTCCTCCCCGGGGAGGCCGCTGAGGAGGAGCGCCTGACGAGAGATGTGCTCGCTTTGGGGCCCTTCAGGCGATCGATGCGCCGCCGTCGACCGGCAGCTGTGCGCCCGAGACGTAGTACGACTCGTCGGAGGCCAGCCACGCCACCGCGTTGGAGACGTGCTCCGGCTCGATCCACGCCTTGCCCATCGGGTTGAGCGAGGCGAACGCCGGTTCGGCGTCCTCGGCCGTGGGGTCGTCCAGGTCCGGGCGGAACAACTTGTACGCGGCCGTGTTCTTGACCATCTCCGTGTCGATCGAGTTGGGGTGGATCGTGTTGACCCGGATGCCCTTGGGCCCCAACTCGTTGGCCAGCACCTTCATCAGGCCGACGATGCCGTGCTTGGCGGTGGTGTAGGCGGCCACGTTGGCCAGGCCCTTGAAGCCGGCCAGCGAGGAGATGATGATGACCGACCCGCCGGCGCCCGCCGCCATGAGGTGTTCGGCGGCCGCCGCGTACGTGTGCCACACGCCGGTCAGGTTGATGTCCTGGATATCCTTCCAGGCGCTCTCGGCGATCTTGTGGGTGTCCTGGCCGAACGTGAAGATGCCCGCGTTGGCCACCACCACGTTGAGCTTCCCCAGTTCCCTGACGCCGTCGTCGACCGCCTGTCGCAGTGCGTCGAGGTCACGGACGTCGGCCTCGCGGGAGACGATACGCCGGCCCGTCTCCTCCACCTGTCGCACGGTCTCGGCGAGGTCTGCGGAGGTGGGGAGGTCGTAGAAGTCCTTGACGCTGTCCACGGGACCGCAGAGATCGACCGCGATGATGTCGGCGCCGTCCCGCGCCAGTCGCAGCGCGTCGGTACGTCCCTGCCCTCGCGCAGCGCCGGTGATGAAGGCGACTTTTCCCTCGAGCTGTCCGGTCATGGTTCCTCCTTGTCGTGCCCGACGTCGGAGTCTCTCCGGGGCCAGGGGTGGAGAGATTCCCGGCCTCTCGACGGCCGAAAGGCCTGATCCCGAGGTTAGTTCTCCTTATAAACCCTGCAACCGGACATAAATGCGGTGCCCCGACGCTCTGGCCGCCACGGGACGGGACCCGCTCGTCAGGCGTCGCCGCTCCGCGTGGGCCACAGGGGGAGTCGCGGTCTCGGGGTGACGACGGCGGGGACGCGCTGACGGATCGCGTTCCGGATGACCCCGGAGCCGTAGGACGCGTCGTCGAGGAGACGCATGCCCAGA
>DWWG01000225.1 GCA_019119875.1 Candidatus Dietzia intestinigallinarum
GTGCGGTGGCGGCCTCGGTACGGGCGCGGATGAGTTCGTCGGAGACGACCTTCTTGTTGCCGACCATGGTGTCGACCCAGGCGCTCATCTTGTCGTCGGTGGGATCGGCGAGAAACTCGAACAGGCGGCGCGAACCCTCGCTGGGCTCCGGGGTGAACAGGGGCGCGGCCAGTCCGCCGGGGCCCATGAGCGCCATCTTGCGGACGCGGTCCGGGTAGGCGAGCGCGGCCTCGCAGGCGACGTTGCCGCCCATCGAGTTGCCCACGATGTCGACCTTCTCGATGCCCTTGGCCTCGCAGAACGCGTCGATCGCCTCGGCCGCGATCTTCGGGTAGGCCTTCTCCCACTCCAGGTCGCCGCTCTTTCCGAAGCCGGGCATGTCGAGCAGGATGGTGTGGAACTGTTCGGCGAAGACCGGGAAGTTGCCGGCGAAGTTCGACCAGGCGGTGACGCCGGGGCCGGAGCCGTGGAGGAACAGCACGGGCACCGAGTTCTCGGGTTCGGCGACGCTGTTCTCGCCGGCCTCGTGGTAGTGCAGCTCGAAGCGGCCGGCTGTGATGGTCTTGCTGGTGGACTCGAAGTCGAGGGCGCTCATGGCCCCAGGATACTGGAACACGTTCTAGGCGACGGGCGGATACCGCGAGCCGTGCACGCATTGCGGCCTGCTGCCCGCGGCCACGCCCGTGCTCGGAAAATGAAGTCAGCCGCGCGGGGAGTCCCTGAAACATCCCCGCGCGGCGATGTGGAGGACTCTACTAGAGAACGCTCAGGTGACAAGTACGTAACAATTATGATTCGTGTCACATCCCTGACGTATCAGCCGGGGGCCTACCCGCAGCGGCGCACCCGCACCCAACTGGACGCATGTTTCGACGTGCGCCGCCGCGGTGACCCGGAGGCCTTCCGGGCGAGAATCACCCCATGACGCCCCCGAGGAACGCGGTGGCGTCCGGCGTGGCGGCGTACACGGTGCCGCTGTGGTCCTGGTCGGGGTAGACGCGCAGCTCGAGCGGCTGGTGGTTCAGGGTCATCTCGGCGGCGAGTGACAGGGCCGCGGGTGCCGGGACGTCGAGGTCCAGCAGGCCCTGGCCGAGGAAGACCGGACGGTCGTAGCCGACGGCCGGGGTGCCCATGTAGCGCTGCAGCTTGCCGAACACGTCGGGAATCTCGTGCAGCGGCCGGCTCAGTGCCTGCGAGATCTGGAAGTCGTCGACCTTCTCGCGCATCGCGGCGTAGCAGAGGGTTTCGGCGGAGTCGACCATGTCGCGGCCGGCCGGGGTGAGCAGTGAGTTGATGTCCACCTCGGGGTGCTGGTCGCGGAACCCGGCGAGGATGTAGAAGGCGTACACGTTGAGCCCGGTGGGCAGGTTGACCGGCGGGAAGCCGGGGCCGCCCCACTGGAAGATGTGCTCGATGTTGGCGGGTGCGCCGGTGGCCACCACGCCGCGGTAGTCCAGTCCGGCGGGGGCGCCGAGGTCGGTCGCGCGGACGGCGGTGTTGAGGGCGGCGCCGGCGCCCTGTGACTGGCCCACGAGCGCCCACGTCGGGGAGAGGGGGAGGTCGGAGCTGCGTGCGGCGATCACGGAGTCGACGATCGCCTGCGCGGTGGCGGGGCCGTTGAGGTAGCTGAGCAGGCCGGGGGTGCCCAGGCCGACGTAGTCGGAGGCCACCACGGCGTAGCCCTGGTCGAGCCAGTGCCCGAGGTATTCGGCGTCGCGGTCGGAGCGGGGTTGGGTGGAGGGCGCGCAGTCGTCGCCCAGGCCGGTGGTGCCGTGGGCCCAGGCCACGACGGGCCAGCCGCCTGCGGGCGCCTCGCCG
Source organism: Candidatus Dietzia intestinigallinarum (assembly GCA_019119875.1). Classification (GTDB taxonomy): domain Bacteria; phylum Actinomycetota; class Actinomycetes; order Mycobacteriales; family Mycobacteriaceae; genus Dietzia; species Dietzia intestinigallinarum. Next base: position 1,819 of record DWWG01000225.1, read on the forward strand.
TGCGGGAGGAAGACCGCGGAGGTGGCGATCGCGGGGGCCCCGTGTTGGTCGATGGTGCCGTACACCTGGCGTTCCGCCCGGCCGGCCTGGGGGAGTGAGAGCGTCGGGTCGAGGGGCATGGTGGCGGCCACGCCGCCGGGGGCGGGGATCGGTGCCGTCCACTGGCGGGTGTCCAGGCCGGACCAGGTGGGTGCCGGGTTGGCCGGGTGTGTGGGCGTGGCGGCGGCGGGGGTGGCCAGGGCGGTGACGACGACGAGGCCGAGCGCCGCGGCGGCCAGTCGGCGAGTTGAAGGGATGTTCATACTCTGAGCGTAGGCCCCGCGGCGGAGTTCAACGGCGGAGTGGGACGACGTGGCGCGGGTTCCGGCGGCGGCCCGGCTGCGCCCTGAGCCTTTCACCGCTGACCGGTTCGGTGCCGTTTAGCCTCGGGGCATGACCCGCGTCGCAGTGCTGATCGTCGTGCTCGCGGCACTCGTGCTGGGGGCGTGGTTCACGACGGGTCCACACAGCCCGGTGTTTCCGTGGCTGGTGGGGCTGGGTGGCTTCGGGGCCCTGGGGCTGGTGGGCCGGCTGCCCGAGAAGGTGGTCCCACGGCCTGTGCGGACGCCCGGGCCGAAGGCGATAGCGGTGGCCCGGGCACTCGGGGTCCCGGCGGTGTTGGGCCTGCTCGACGCAGTGGGCTGGAACCGGCGGCTCGGAAGGGGCCGACACACGGTCCGGGGCCGCGGCGGGCTGCGCGAGGTCCGTGTCGCGGCCACGAGCAGCCTGACCTCGCACTGGTGCGGCGTGGTGTTCCACGCGGTGGTCGCGGCATCCCTGGCGGTGGCCGGTGCGTGGCCGGGTGTGATCGTGACCCTCCTGCTGGGAGCACTGCTCCACGGTGTCCCGGTACTCATGCAGCGCTACCTGTTGGCGCGGATCGCGCGGGTCACCTGAGCGCCCCTCGCGCAGCGCACACCGCGCCGCATCGGTGCGGTCCCCGGGCGGGGGTATCCGCGTCATGTCCGGGCGCGTCCCGATCGGTGTCGTCGGAGCCGGGCGGGACCTAGCATTGCGGTCATGCACCGTCTCGAGCCCGGCGCAGACGTCCCCGATCCGCTGGCCCCGTATCTGGCGGTGGATCGATTCCCGCCGCGCCACGAGTGCTGGGTCGTCGGCCACATGGTCGCGGGGTTGGACGGCACGGCGGCGGTGGACGGCAGGGTGGGTGCGTTGTCCACCCGGCCGGATCAGGCGCTGTTCCGGAGCATGCGGGAGATCGCCGATGTCGTTCTGGTGGGCGCCGAGACGGTGCGCCTGGAGGGTTATGGGCCGGTCCGGCTCTCCGATGAGGCGAGGGCCCGGAGGAGAGATCTGGGGAAGCCGGGTACCCCACCGGTTGCCGTGGTCAGTCGGAGTCTGCGGCTCGACCCGGCCGCCGCCGTGTTCGCCGATGCTCCAGACGATGCTGAGACGGTGGTCGTCACCTGCGCCGAGGCCGATCGCGGGCGTCGGGCGGAGGTGGAGGAGTTCGCCATCGTCATCGTGGCCGGGGAAGACCGGGTGGATCCGTCCGCGGCGATGCGTGCTCTTGCCGACCGCGGACACGGCGTGGTGCTCTGCGAGGGCGGCCCGACCTGGTTGGGTGAGCTCGTGGCGGCGGATCGTCTCGATGAGCTGTTGCTGACCGTGTCGCCGCTGATGGGTGGGGATCCGTTGCCGGTTTCGGTGACGCCGCCCGGAGCGGGGATCGCCAGGTTCGAGCTGAAGGGGATCATGGCCGAGGACGGCACGCTGTTCCTGAGGTATGAGGTGGCGGCTGGCCGGGCGGCGGCCGACGAGCGGTCGGACCGATGAGCGCGGACGCCTTCGGCCGGCTGATGGCCTCGGCGGACCCGGCGATGATCGTGGTCACCACGGTCGCGGAGGGTGAGCCGGCGGGATGTCTGGTCGGTTTTCATTCTCAGTCGGGGATCGCTCCGGAGCGGTACTGCCTGTGGTTGTCCAAGGCCAACCACACCTATCGCGTAGGGCTACGTGCAACCCATTTCGCTGTCCACTTCCTCACGGATGCGGATCTGGCGGTGGCCGAATGGTTCGGAACGCGGTCGGGCGAGGACGTGGCCAAGTTCGACGAACACCGTGCGGATGCGGCCGGCCCGGGCCAGAACGGAACGGCTGCTGATCAGCCCGGACTACCGATACTCGGCGAGTGCCCCAATCGGCTGGTGGTCGAGCGGCTCGCGATCCTCGATGACGGTGGCGATCACGCCTGCTTCACCACACGGGTGGTCTCCGCTCACTCGGCGGGGCCGTTCACGCCGCTCCGGCTCAGCGATGTGGCCCACCTCGAGCCCGGCCGCTCGAGCCGGTCCCGGTCGGTGCATCCCTGACCGGAACCAGCTCGCAGGGGACGATGAAGGAAGCGCAGCTGATCCGTGTGCTGATCGGATCACGATCCGAATAACGAGCCCAGCGAGCCCATCGGAGAATCATCGTTTGACGGGATGGTGGGCTTGGTCGGAGCGGGCGCGTTCTCGGGGAAGGTGTCCGGTGTGGTGGTCTCGGGCTCACCCTCGACCGGGAAATGGGTCCACCGCACGGAGGGGCAGTCGTTGTTCCCGACCATCACCTCACCGAGCACGATGTCGCCGTCAGTGAATCCCAACGTCAGTTCAGCGCCGTTGCTTACCATGTCCCGATTCGGGTACCACCAGTGGTACGCCTGACTGTTCGCCGGGTTGTCGTCGTATTCCTCGACCTTGGCCATGGTCTCGGCGGGGGTCTCCTCGGAGTACTGGGCATCGATGTAGGTCAGGCCACCGTAGCTCTCGCTGTCCACGTGGATGGGGCGCTGTTCGGTGTACTGGCCGCCCCAGTTGATCTCCCACATGTTGTAGGGGTCGTTGAAGTAGTTCGCCTCGGTGCACTCTGGCACGTCGGCGAGGGTGTGCGGGGACGTGAATCCGGGAGCCAGTGAGCCGAGGGAACCGGAACCGAGCGATCCCGAACCGAGTGAGTCGCTTCCGGGGGCGGCGGAGGTCACCCCGGTCATGCTTGAGCCGAGGAGCAGGGCGAACGCCGATCCAGCGGCGATTCTCTGTGCGTTGCGGTTCATGTCGGACCTCTCCGTGTCGAGAACGCAGGACGCACCAACACTTTCACGGTGAGATGTATCACACCACCCTTTCATCTCAGGCGAGGCCGGAATCCCGCTCGATGCCTATTGCCGAGACGCTCGCGGGCGATTCCTGCGATCTCTAGCTCAACAGCCCCTCATGCAACGCCCGCAACACCGCGTTGGTGCGGTCCCGTGCCCCGAGCTTGGCCAGCAGCGAGGACACGTGGTTCTTGACCGTGCCCTCGGACAGGACCAGAATCTCGGCGATCTGGCGATTGGCGTACCCGTGTGCCACCAGGCGCAGTACCTCGGTCTCGCGCTCGGTGAGCGGCTGCACGGGCGGGGCGCCCTCGCCGACGGGGGAGGGGCCGGAGGTGATGGCCCGTAGCAGCCGGTCCGTGATGGACGGCGCGATCAGGGTGCCGCCGCCGGCCAGGGCGTGCACCGCGTGGGTGAGCTGGTCGAGCGTGACGTCCTTGAGCAGATAGCCGCGGGCGCCGGCCCTGAGCGCCTGCAGGACCAGCTCGTCGTCGTCGAACGTGGTCAGCACCAGGACCGGGACGGTGACCCCCCGCTCGGCGAGCCGGGTCAGGGCCCAGATCCCGTCGTAGGCGGGCATGCGCAGGTCGAGCAGGACCACGTCGGGGTCGACGGCGTCGATCACCTCGAGCGCACGCCTCCCGTCGTCGGCCTCCCCGACCACCTCGATCTCGCCGATCGACAGCAGCGCGCGGATGCCTTCGCGGACCAGGGTCTGATCGTCGACGACCACCACCCGCACCGGCGCGGCGGCAGGACCGGGAACAGCTGCTCCGTCCGGGCGTCGGGCACTCACGGGACCGGCACCGTCGCCCGAACCGAGAAACCATCAGTGCCGTCCAGCACCACGTGACCGCCGATCGTGTCGAAACGCTCGATCAGACCGCGCAGACCGTTGCCGGGAGTGGGATGCGCAGCTCCGCGACCGTCGTCGTCGGCCTCGAGCCGCACGGCGCCACCCGCGTCCCGGTGGACCCGGATCCGCAGGCGGTCGGCACCGGCGTGGCGGAGGGTGTTGGTGGCGATCTCCTGAACGGCCCGCACCAGGACCTCGTGCGTGTCCAGATCCAGAGGAATGTCGCCGTCGACACTCACCGCGATGTCCAGGTCCGGGATCCCGTCCACCACGCCGCGCAGTGCCGTCGCCAGATCCGGCACCTCATCGCGCATCGAGCTCACGGTGTCCCGCAGATCGTCCAGCACGTCGTGCGCGGCGGTCGCGGCGGTGTCGAGCTGGGTGCGTGCCGTCTCGGGCTCGGCGTGCCGCGCGGCCTCCAGAGCGAGATTGAGCACGGTCAAACGGTGGCCGATCGAATCGTGCAGATCGCGCGAGATCCGCAGACGCTCGGCGGTCCTGGCGCTCTCCTCCAGGAGCACGCCCGCCGCCTGGAGTTCGATGTTGGTGGCGGTGAGCTCTTCGCGCAGCTCCTGCTCGCGGATACTCGAGATCGAGGACATCACGGTACCGACCTGCAACAACAGGTAGATCAGGGTGATCATGGCGACTTCGGTGACGCCGATGGCGGTGATGCCGCCGGTGGCGAAGGCGATGACCGCCGTGTTGACGACGACGACGAGGACGGTCACCACACGCGGCACCACGTACACGCTCATCGCGGCCAACACCACCACGACGATCGGGAAGAACCCGGCGCTCGAGGTGGCGGCCACCAGAAGCGCCCACGACACGACCACCGCCACGCAGAACGCCACACGTGTGGTCCCCAGTTCCGCCGCACTCATCGTGCTGATGCAGATCAGGCCCACCATCACGGCGAACAACATCACCCACACCACGTAGGGGATGGCGGGGTCGACCACCCCGATGAGGACCGGTGACGCGGCGCCGACGATCACGGCGAGTATCGCGAGCCACGCCCACGTCTCGGCTCTGACCCCTCGCAGTCCCACGCCACCACCGTAACCGGCCGGGAGCCGGGTCCACCCGTGCCGATAGTCATGGTCCGACGTCGTGACCGCCGGCACTCACAGATGACGCGGTCGGCTTTCTAGCGTCGGGGCATGAGATCAGAACCTGCGATCGAGACGACCAACCTCCGCAAGGCGTACAAGGGCCGCATGGTGGTCGACGGGGTGAACCTTCGGGTCGAGCAGGGGGCCACCTTCGGCGTCCTCGGCCCCAACGGCGCGGGCAAGACCACCACCGTCGAGATGATCGGGGGCCTGCGCACGCCCGACTCCGGATCGGTGTCGGTCCTGGGACTGCACCCCGTCCGGGACCGCGCCCACCTGCGTCAGATCCTGGGCATGCAGCTGCAGAGCGCGACGCTGCACGACTCGCTGACCGTACGGGAGCTCGTGAACCTCTACCGGAGCTTCTACCCGGACCCCCGGTCGACCTCGGAGACCTTGGAACTCGTCCAGCTCGCCGAACGCGCCGCCACCCGGTTCGACAAGCTCTCGGGCGGGCAACAACAACGCCTTTCCGTGGCGCTCGCGCTGGTGGGCCGTCCCGAGGTGGTGATCCTCGACGAGATCACCACCGGACTCGACCCGAGCGCCCGACGCCGGATCTGGGCGACGCTGGAGAACCTGCGCGCCGAGGGGATCACCATCCTGCTGGTGAGCCACGCGATGGACGAGGTCGAGCGACTGTGCGACCGGGTGGCCCTCCTCCGAGACGGCCGGGTCCTGGCCGAGGACACCCCCCGAGGGCTGACCGAGACCGCCGGCGTCGCGACCCTGGAGGACGCGTTCGTCCAGCTCACCGGTGCCGATATCGACGAAGGAGATGATGCGGCATGACCGCAGTCCGGACACAGGCCATCGCGCGCGGGCCGGGTTCGCGCGCCTGGGCGATGATGATCCTCGCCGAGGGCAGAGCGATCACCCGCGACTACGCGGGACTGCTCCTACCCCTGGTCCTGCCTCTGCTCGTGCTGGTGTCCAGTGCGAGTATGGCGTCCTCGGAGCCGATCGGCGACACCGGCTTCACCGCGTTCGAGGTATACGTCCTGCCGATCGTGCTCACGATGGTGCTCGCGTACGTCGGGCTGCTCAACATGCCGTCGTACCTGTCCAGCTATCGCAAGACCGGTGTTCTGCGTCGGCTCGGTGTGACTCCGGCCTCGCCGCTGATGGTGCTGGTGGCGCAGATCGTGGTGAGCGCGCTGCTGTCGCTGGTCGGCATCGCCTTGGCTCTGGTGGCGGCGTTCGTGTTCTTCGACGCCATCGCCCCCGCCGGCGCTCTGGCCGTGGTGGGCGCCTGCCTGCTTGTGATGGCCTGCATGTACGGGATCGGGATGATCGTGGCGTCGCTCGCACCCACCACCAACTCGGCGATCGCGGTGGGCATCCTGCTGTTCCTCGGACTCGGAGCCCTCGGCGGCATGTTCGGTGGCCGGGACCTGCTGCCCGACGTGCTCGCCGACCTCAGCGGATACCTGCCCTTCGGTGCGGGATCCGACCTGATCGCGGCGACGTGGACCGGCCAGCCCGTCGAGGTGTCGATGGTGGTGCCACTGATCGTGGCCGTGATCGTCTCCGCGGGGATCTCGCTGGCGTTCTTCCGCTGGGAGTGAGGCGTCACCGCGGCGGGCCGGGCACGTCGACGGACGGTCGGGTCCTCAACACTCAGCCGCCTCCGCCTCGTTCAGCCGCTCCTCGCCTCGAGCCGGAAGGGACCAGAGTCGGTGCGATGCCTGTGTGCGCGTGGTCAGAGCTGCTGACTCTTCGGGTTCGCGATGGTGCCCTCGGTGTTGAGGAGCACCACGACCGACTCCGCGGTGAGCCCCAGAGTGGCGCGCAGGTCCTCATCTGCGGCGGCCGTGCGCACAGCGGCCAGGGTGGCGGCTCCACACGGGCCCGAGTCCACTCCCACACCGGCCATCTCGGCCACCGCAGCCAACGCCTGGTCATCGGTCACCGTGACTGATGCGTCGAGGCCATTGCGCAGAGCGGGCCATGCGAGAGCGGAGACCGTGCCACAGTTCAATCCGGTCATCACGGTCTCGTCGGTGGGCACGCTCACCCTGTCCGCCATGTGCAGCGCCGTGGTGACGGACGCCGCTGTACGAGGTTCGACGACCATCACCGCGGGACCGTGGTCAAAGGAGCGGTAGCGCTCCACCACGGTCTGGGCCAGCGACCCCACCCCGGCCGGCACCACCACCAGGTCGGGGCGTTCAAAGCCCCGGTCGGCGAGCTGCTCTTCGACCTCCTCCAGCAGCGTGGCGTAGCCCTCCACGATCCACTGCGGCACCTCCTCGTACCCCGACCAGGACGTGTCCTGGATCAGCAGCGCGTCCCCGCCGGCCCGCGCCGCGACGTGCGCCACCACGTCGTCGTAGCTCAGGTCCAACTCCACAAGGTCGGCGCCCTCGGCGACGATCGCCGCTTTGGCCTGTTCGGAAACCCCCCGCGGCACGAAGATGTGCGACCGCAACCCCAGCAGGGCGGCGATGTGCGCGACCGCGCGGCCGTGGTTGCCGTCGGTCGCCGCGAGCAGCGACACCCCGCCCCCCTCGGAGAACGCAGACCGGAGTTCGCCCAGTGTGCCGACGGTTTCCATGCCGCAGCGCGCGGAGAGTGCCCGGGCGATGGCGTACGACGCGCCCAGGATCTTGAACGCGGACAACCCCAGGCGTCGGGACTCGTCCTTCACCAGTACCGCCCCCACCCCGAGAGCGGCCGCCACGGACGGCACCGCGACAAGCGGGGTCGGCGCGTACCCCGGCAGGGACCGATGGAACTCGAGCGGGGACCCTCCGCGCGGCTCGGCTCGCCATCGCCGGGCCGCCGGATTGAGGTACGCAGTGGTGATCGGTCGCGTCATGACACCAGTCTCCTACTCCCGCGCCCCGATGGCGTATGCGCGAGTGTGTCAGGTTCCCCTCGGAATTTCAGATGCCGGCCTCCGGTCGTAGTCTCAACGAGGTGACCACCATGGATGCTCTGCTGGCTTTCGCCGTCGTCGCAGGACTGCTCACCCTGGTTCCGGGACTGGACACCGCGCTGGTCCTGAGGTCGTCATTGACTCAGTCCCGCCGATACGCGTGGGCCACGGCCGCCGGCATCGCCACCGGCGCTATGGCCTGGGGTGTCGCCGCGGCCGTGGGCATCTCGGCACTACTGACCGCCTCGGAGGTGGCCTACCGGGCGCTCACCACCGCCGGCGCGCTCTACATGTGCTACCTCGGTGGGTCAATGATCTGGCGATCCCTCCGCCACCGGAAGCTCATCGTGCCCTCCACCGGCCCCACGAACACGGACACTGATAGTGCGACCGATTCGCCGTGGCGTGGATGGCTCATCGGCGCCGGAACCAACCTCCTCAACCCGAAGGTCGGCGTGTTCTACATCGCCACCATTCCCCAGTTCCTCCCGGCAGACGCCGCACCATTGCCGATGGGTGCGGCGCTGGCCAGCGTGCACGGGGCACTCACCCTGCTCTGGTTCGGCCTGCTGATCACCGCCGGCGCCCTCGCCCGCCGCCGCCTCGCCGATCCGAGAACCCTCACCGCGATAGATCGGGTAACCGGGCTCATCCTGATCGCCTTCGGAGGAAAACTACTGTCAGACTCCCTCACCTCCGCCCCGGCGGTCGCCCGATTCTCCTGACCTCACAGCGAGGGCCACATAGGTTGTCTCACCAGAAGTAGAGGATGCGGCTACCTCAGGGGATGCCGGCGACATCGATCTGCTCCTTCTGAGCTGACTGTCGATGGAGGTGTGAGCTACACGAAGAAGTCCTCGTCCACCTCAACGATGTGCACGGTCTGCTTGACCTGGACGCCGACGCCGTAGCGAATCATGAGCGCCGCCAAGCGGGTGCCGTCGATCAGGACCACACGGGTGGGGACGGAATCGGCGTAGGCACGGGCGCCACTGCTGAAGGACGCCGTGGTGATAAACACGCCTTGGTTGGCCTGGTTGCCGTGAAGCGCACCGACGAATGCCTGGATCTCGGGGCGCGAGACGCTGGATTCGAGGGCGTAGCGCTTGGCCTGGACATAGATGCGACTGAGGCCGAGCGCGTCCTGGTCGACGATCCCGTCGATCCCACCGTCGTTGGAAAGCTGCGTCCGTGTGGCTGTGCCCTCGGCGCCCCCGTAGCCCATGGCCATGATCAGGTCCAGGACGGCTTGTTCGAAGAACTCGGGGTCGCCGGCGTGGAGTCGGGCAAGGAGGTCCCCGGCGACGGTGGCATGTATGCGTTCGATCCCCATGTCGATCTGTTCGATGGGGTCCAGCTCCGCGCTCTTCTCTGAGGTGGTGCTGGGGTCGCCGGAGTCGCGTGCGGTGCCTTCAAGTGCTTTGAGCGCGTAGTACGTGTGCGACGCGTCGGGGTCGCCTACGAAGGCGCGCAGGTGCTTCTCGGTGATCCCGGTGGGGTGGTCGGCGAGGAGCTGCCGCCCGGCCTCGGTGATCCGGTACTGACCTCGCACTGGGCGCTCGGCGGCGCCGGCGCGGGCGAGATAGGAAAGGGCCCAGAGGCACCGATTCTGATATTTCAACTGGCCGGAGGGAATGGTGTGGAGCCGCTCCTCGGCGCTCACGTTCAACAAGTCGGCAGCGGCGTTGCAGATGTCGCGTGCTCGGTGCACCTGGCCGTCGGAGAGGACCGTCAGAGCGGGAACCATGTACTGGTCCCAGGTTGGTGTGGGGGGCATCTGGCCTCGTGGATCTTGTCGAACCGGAAGTGCTCGGCGAGCCGGTTAAGGATGAAGTCTTGGGGCATTCGACATGTTAACCAGCGCCTATGACGTTGAGGCAGGATCCCCGGGGCGTGCGGTTAACAGGCCAGACGCGTGCTGCTCAGCCGAGAGAGCCGGCTAACCCAAACGTGCCACCTCCCAGGCCTGCCGCAGGCGGTCCTGGACCCCCACCGTGAGCCGCTTCATCCCGAACCCGTCCAGGACGTGCCGGAAGCGGTCCTCGTCGGACTCGAAATCCGGCCTGTCCGCGGCGATCATCGCGTTGGCGATCTCCTCCAGCGGCAGGTCCGTCAGCGGGCGACCGGTGTCCAGGCGGAACGTGTCCAGCGAATCCGGATCCACTCCCTCGGGCCACACGAACTCCTCACCGTGGCAGGTGTGACGCCACTGCGAGGGAAGGTCGGCGAGCAACACCTCCCGCAACCGGGACGACACTCTGCGCACGTCGAAGCAATGTCCGACCCGGCGGGCGAGCTCGTCCGGGGTCATGGGCGCCTCGGCGGCCACCACCTCACGGAGCCGGGTTTCCACGCGCTGGCGGATCTCCGGTGAGAGCGGCGCCACCAGATCGTCCTTGGTGCCCAGCACCTCGTCGGGGAGGCGGGTGAATGCGATCTGCCGCACCGATGCCCGTTCCCTCACCGGCGTCGCGGTGGCGGCCATGGTCGGCCGGGCCGGCTCGTCCACAACAGCATCGGACCGCTCCGCAGGCGGAGGAACGTGGCCGGAAGTGGCGACAGCGGCCTCGGGTTCGACCTCGTCACGGTGTTCGGCGAGCAACTGCTCGACGGCGACATCGTCGGCCTCGGCCCACTCCACGGTCTCGTGCTCCCCGGATTCCACCGCGTCGGCAGGTGCCCCGCCCGCGACGGCCGTCGACTCCTCCTCGGCAGCTGCGGCCTCCGCGGCGAGTCGGGCAGCCTCCCGCTCGCGGTCGGCAGCCAGGCGTTCCTCGGCGAGACGACGAGCCGCCTCGAACTCGCGGTCCCGCTCGGCCAACCTCGTCGACGCGTCGCGGACAGAGGCGACCACCTTGCGCACCACGTCATCCGGCCGCGCGTGCCACTCGGGGAGCCACACCCGGACCACCGAGCCCCAGCGCATCATCCCGCCGAGCAGGCCCGGGGTCATCTCCCTGTCGGACACCGTGGGCATGTCGGCCCATCGCTTGCTGTCCAGGAGCACCGCGCACTCCCATCGCTCGGAACCGGGGTGACGAACCGCCAGATCCACGGTGAACTCCGACAGTCCGTATTCGCCCGTGACCTCGAGTCCCTCCGCTCGGAGTCGCTCGGCCAGTCCGTCGCGGACCGAGTTCTTGACCCGCGCCGCGGACCGCTCGTCGGCGGCGTCGACGTGCGCCGACTCCAGGTACCCCCGCAGGTCGGCGAGGCCCTTGGAGGAGGTGCGGGACAGGTCGATGTCGGAGGCGTCGAACGAGGAGAACACCACGACCTTGCGCCTGGCCCGCGTCACCGCCACGTTCAGACGCTTCTCGCCTCCGGAGCGGCTCAGGGGGCCGAAGTTCATCGGCAGCTGCCCACCGGGAGTTTTGGCGGAGAAGGCGGTCGAGAACAGGATGACGTCCCGCTCGTCGCCCTGGACGTTCTCCAGGTTCTTCACCACCAGCGGGTCCTGCTCGTCCTCCAGCCTGGCCCGCACCAGGGGGTCATCGCTGGCCTCCAGTGCGTCCAGGATGAGATCGCGCTGCGGGACGTTGAACGTCACCACGGCGATCGACTGCCCCGACAGGACCGGGTCGTTGACGCGCTCGATGATGTGGTCGACGATCGCCTCGGCCTCGACCGGGTTCGTGCGCATCCGCGGTGTGATGCCGTGCCGGAACCGGGGCTCGTGGCCCTCCGGCCACCGGCGGGGTACCGAGCGGAAGAAATGCCCCTCGACACGCCTGAGTTCGATTCCCGCATCGGGCTCCCCGCCGGGCGAGGGCAGGCTGGACAGCTCCCCCTCGTAGTACTGCTGGTTGGAGAAGGCGATCAGCCGCTCGTCCTGGGAACGGTAGTGCCACGAGAGCCACAGTCGCGGCAGCCCGGACTCCACGCATTCGGTGAGGATGCTGTCCAGATCGGCGGGCACCACCTCGGCGTCGGAATCGATGTCGAAGTCGTCGTCGTTCCCTCCGGTGGAGCCCCCGAACCTGCTGGGCGGCATCTGCTGACTGTCGCCGACGATCACGGCCGCCCGGGCCCGCCCCAGGGCGCCGACCGCCTGGTCGACGGTCACCTGCGAGGCCTCGTCGAAGATCACCATGTCGAACAGCGGTCCGTCGGCGGGGACGAACGTGGCCAGTGACGCCGGCGAGACGAACAGGCACGGGGTGATGGCGGTGATGGTCTGGCCGTAGCGTTCCATGAGACGCCGGAAGCTCATCCCGCCACGCTTGGCGTTGAGCAGGCGGCTCAGTTCCGCTACCTCGCCCGAGAGCCGATCGGACCGGAACGGCCGGGCGTCCAGGAGCCGCGCCGCCAGGGCGTTGGGTGCCTCCTCCCGGAGCCGGAGCGCTGCTCTGTCGAACTCCTCCACGTCGCCGTCCCGGAGCACGGGGTCGAATCCGGTCAGACCGAACGCGGAGGCCCGCTCTGTCACCGACGCCTCCGCCAGACCCCTGCGTAGCGCCACGGTCGTCTCCACCGGCTCGATTCCGCCGGTGAGCAGCACCTCGACCGCCTTGTGCAGCCCCGCCTGCTCCAGGGCGTCGAGCGAGCGGATCATCCCGGCGGTCCGCCGCACCACACCGCCGCCGTGGGCGGCGATCTCCTCAGCCCACAGCGGTGCCACCTCGCCCACCCGGGCCGGCCACGGCTCGTCGCCGGCCCAGCGCCGAAGACGCTCGGGCCTGATATCGAGCACCGAGCGCAGGTGTGACCAGGCCTCGTCGAACTCCCGGATGGCGGCGATGTCCTCATAGCCGACGCCATGACGGGAGATCAGCTCCCGGAAATGTGCGTGCTCGCGCGCGAACCGGGCCTGGGCCTCGATCGAGTCCGCGATCGCGTCCAGAGTGGCCGCCTCCTTGTGGAGGTCCATGGGCAGCGTCTCGTCCAGACAGCCGCGGCCGAAGTGCGGACTGGAGACCAGCAGCGTGCCGAGCTGATCGGTCAGGGCGTTCATCTCCTGCCGCGCCCGGTCCACGTCCGCGGCCAGGGCGGCGAACCGCTCGGGAGCCACCGCCGACGAGTCTGCGACGAGGTCGGCCAGAGCGGCGTCGAAGGCGGCCCGGCGCTTCTTCTTCCCGAACATCTTCTCGTCGATCGACTCGGCGAGCCGGGTCGCCGTCGCGAAATCACCCGAGACCAGGGCGGAATCGGGGACGAGCGCACGAACCGGGGCGACGCGCTGCGTGAACGACTGCACCGCCGCCGCGAGTCGGCGATAGCGGTCGGCCAGTTCCCGGCTGGGGCCCGCGTCGAGGTCACGTGCCGGGACCTCGCCGTGACGGTGCAGCTCGGTCAGGTGCTCGACCAGCGGAGTGAGGAACGCCGTGGGCGCGATCGCGTAGCCCTCCCCGGACCCGTCAGACCCGCTCCGGACCGAGGCCGCCTGCACCGACTCGCGAACCGCGTCGGGCAACGCGGCGAGCGCCGAACGCAGCCGGTCGACGGCGGCCACGAGGTCCTCGTCGGTCACCGATTCGGCACCCGGACCGACGAGGTCCCAGATCGGGGCCGCGCCGGGCGGGGTGCTGCGTGCCAACCGCTCGAAGTCCCGGAGGGCGTCCTCGAGGACGAGCTCGTCGACCATCCCGTCCGCGACGGTCCGTGCCTCGACGGGCAGCACCGGACCGGGACCACACTCGTCCAACGTGGTGACGGCGCTCCACAGTGAATACCCGGCGGCGTTGGGGGTGTGAACCTTGGCGGGATACTCCTCGAGAGGGGCGAGGCGGGCGCGGTAGCGGTCCACGACGGTCCGCCACGCCCTGTCGTCGTACTCGACCTTGAGGTCGATCGAGGCCTTGAGCTGCCGCCGGATACTCGCCGGCTTCTGCTCGGCACCGTGGAGGTCCAGGGTGAAGTCGGCCAGCCCCACCTTCCGCAGGCGGGATTTGACCACATCGAGTGCCGCCTGCTTCTCGGCGACGAACAGCATCGTCTTGCCCCTCATCAGGCAGTGGGTGATGAGGTTGGTGATGGTCTGGGACTTGCCGGTTCCGGGTGGGCCCTCGAGGACGAAGGTGCGCCCCTCTCCGGCGGCGACCACCGCCCGCATCTGGGCCCCGTCGGCCGCGATCGGCAGGGTGAGCCGGTCCTCCGCCACCTCGAGGTCCCGCAGATCCGTCTCGCCGGCCGGGTCACGGAACGACGAGCCCGATTTCTCCACGAGGTGGCGGAACACGGGGGAGCGGAAGAGGGACTGCCAGTGCTGGTCCAGATCCCGCCACATCCCGTAGGTGGAGTACTTGCAGATGCCCACGTAGGCGCTCTCCCGAACCTCGTAGGGCAGGTCCAGGGCCGCCAGCGACCGGCTGATATCCGCCAGTGCCCGGTGGATGTCCAGGCCACTGGAGTCCAGCGGCGGTTCGTTGAGGGCCGGGATCACCGCGTCGTGCCTGGCCCGCAGCCACTCCACCAGCGTGTAGTTGGGCGTGGCCTGGGTGGAGGTGTCGACCGTGACCGCGAACCGTGAACGCCCGGACCCGCCGGTGATCTTGACCGGGATGAGGAAGAGCGGTGCCTGCGCGGCTCGGCCGGTGGAGGAGGTGATCTCCATGCTGCCCAGCGTCAGGTACAGGTTGGCGCTGCCGGTCTCCTCGAACAGGGTGCGCACGCTGCGCGCCAGGCCGCTGAGCCGCCTGCGGTACGTGTTCTCGGTGACATCCACGTGGACCCGACGGTGCTCGGTCAGCTCCTCCATCAGCTGCTCGTGGGGGAGCTCGGTCACGGTCGAGACGCCCTGGAGCCGGCGCAGGTCCGTGACCGCGTCCTTGCCGAGGAGCTCCACCGACGTGCCCGCGTGGATGAGGTCGTCCAGTTCGGCCAGGCCCTCGGGCGGCAGGATCAGCTGGAGCACGTCGGCGCCGGGCTTGATGTTGAGCAGTCGATTGCGCAGCGTCAGGTCGAGCAGTGACTGCTTCCAGTTCTGTACCCGGGCCGGGGAGTCGTCGACCCGTACGGCGCGCTCCACGGCCTCGTCGGCCCCGGTGCCGCCGACGTCGGGGAGGGTCCAGGCGTCGGCGACCGTGTCGGCGCGGCGGTCGACGACGTCGGCTCCGGCACCGGGTTCGCCGGCGGTCTCCGTGGGGATGGGGCGCATGCCGTCCCGCCGGCTCGCCGCGACATCGATCAGGCCGAGCACAGGGGTGTCGGCCAGTAGCCGCGTGCCGCGCGTGCTGGCGTCCGCGAAGCTGATGTCCTCGTAGAACACCGCGTCCACCGGTAGCAGCACGTCCGAGGTGACGAGGTTGCGGATCGCCCCCGGTTCCAGGAGCACGGGACCGGTCAGTGTGTGCTCGGCCAGCATGATGCCGGTCAGGGCGTGCCCAGCCACCAGGGCGATGACCGGGTGCAGTCCGGCCGCCTCGCACACCGCGGCGTAGGTCACCGAGAGGTCGATACACGTGCCGAAGCGGGTGTTCAGCACCTCGGAGGTCGAGCGGATGCGCTGGCCGGTGTTCTCGAAGGACGCCGGTGGGTTGATGTAGCGGATGTCCTCGGCTCGCAGGGCCTCGTAGATCGCCAGGGCGATGGTCGCGGCGCGCGTGGGTCCCGACTGGTACCCCTGCAGAGACGAATCGCCTGTCCGCTCCCTGAGCAGCCGGGAGGCCTCGGTGAGGACGCGCCGCACCTCGGGGGTGTTGGGCTGGACGAACGCCGTGAGTGACTCGAAGAAGGCCGGGGCGTTGAACCACTCGTTCTCGGCGAGGATACGAAACGGCGGTTGCACGGCGGTCACCTCTGCCAGGTCGACCTCCTGACCGGCGCGTTCGGCCTCCTCTGCCAGGTCGGCGTCGCTGATGGTCTCGATTCCCACCCCGGGATCGCCCTCGAGTCGAAGCCGCAGTTCGGCGGGGAAGCTCTCGGTGCGGCCTGCGATCTCCGGCAGCCGGGGCCGCACCAGTCCGCGGTCCGGGGAGAAGAAGCCTGAGCGTGGTTCGATCCCGGGGATGTCGACAGTGGTCGGCTCGGCGAGCTCGCGGCCGTCGGCGGATTCCAGCGTGGCCACCACCGTGACGGGGGCGGTGCGCCCGGTCGAACTCCGGTTGACCGCCTCCACCTCGTGGACGACCGGGATCGAGTTGTGGGCCAGCGCGTAGTTGGTCGCGGGGAAGTGGCGCACGGTCACCTCGAGTGCGCCTCTCCTGAGGACGGACTCGGTGAAGATCGACGACGACGACGGCATGCGGACTCCTCACAGTTCGGGGACCTTCGGCCCGAGAGATGAGCACAACCTTAACGAGGTGGTCCGACAGAACGGCCGTCGACGGTCAATCCGTCGACGGCCGTTCGCATCGCCTCCGGCGGCGCGCTCGGGCGGGGCCCCGGACCTACTCGCTCCGCCAGCCTGAGCGCCTCCCGATAGGTGAGCTTGCGGCCGGTCTGCATGATCGAGCGGCGGTAGATCCGCTCGGCCACGTAGATGACCAGGCCCGCGACGACCAGGGAGATCAACTGACCGCACACAGGGAAATCAGCTGTCCGCCAGCAGGGAGATAAACTGACCGCCCACAGGGAGATTCCAATGTCTCCTTATCACTCTGCGCGGATCGCGTCCTCGCGAATGCCACCCCACTCGAAGGGAACAACGTCGACGTTGGTGGTCACGTGCGGGTGCTTCGCTGCGGGAGAAAGGGCCGTAGGGCGTCTGCTGTTGTCGGATGAAGGTTCTCGCGGAGGACGAGCAGTCCGAGCATGTCCGTTTCGGATTGGGGCGGATTCTGGCGGCGGGAGGTCATTTCTGCGAGTACACGGGCCGCGTTGTGTGGGTCAGCACACACCATGTCGTGTAGGAACTCTCGTGGATGTAGCGTCCGGATCCCAGTTGGGAGGAGCGCGGCCGGAAGGTCTCTGATGTTCTCTGTCACTATGACTTCGGCGCCGCCCGCGATAGCTGCCGCGACCAGGTGTTCGTCTCCGGGGTCGGGAAGTCCGACCGGCGCTACGATTTCGACGCGGGAATCGCACTCTACCTCGAAGTTTGTTCGAAGCTGATTGACTAGGTGGGCAGCTCGTTGATTGGCGCGCACGTGGTCAATCCCTCTCGCGGTGAGCTTGCGGGCTTCCACGTACTCGATCTCATAGAGGATGTCCTCCGTTAGTACGAGGCGGTAGGTACCGGCGGCAACCAGGGAGAGTAGGAAGTCGCGACGTAGACCGCTGTAGAGGACACAGGTGTCGAGAACGGCTGCGAGCATGGTCAACATTCTGGCAGCCGCTCTCGACAATGCGGCTACTTCTTGTGGTTGCGGGCGATCCTTGCCGCTCGGGCCTCGGCAAGAAGGCGCTTCATGGTTTCAGGATCGCTCTCATCGTCCATGTCTGCTTGAGTTGCTGCAATGGCTGCGAGTTGCTGGTCTCGGCGCTTGGCGCGATAGGCAATGACGTCATCGAGAAGAAGCATGCGCCGGTTGCTGAGCCTGGTGCAGGGGAGTTCGCCAGCCTCGATGAGTTTGATCAGCGTCGGGCGGCTTACGCCGAGCAGGTCGGCGGCCTGCTGAGTGGTCAGACTCTGTGCCTGGGGGGTGACGGTAATCGCCTTCCCTGCGCGCATAGCGGCGACGACCTGCGTGAGGATCGCATTCATTTCGTCGGGGAGCGGGATTTGCGCGTCCTCTGTGACCAACGCAAAGGTAGCTGGGCTGGCGTGGCTCAGTACATCATCAATGAGGTTGACACTGGCACTGTCGCCGGGGGGGTAGGTCTTGGGTTCGAGCAGGGTTGTCATCACGTCTCCTATCTAGCGCAAGAAGCGTAACCCACTTTCGAATCTTGCGATAGGGTTTGGTCCGGTGAGGGCTGAGACGCTGCTCACTCGAAGATGTCCTCGTCCGCCTCGACGATCTGCACGGTCTGCTTGACCTGCACGCCCACTCCGTAGCGGATCATGAGCGACGCCATGCGTGCGGCGTCGATGAGCACGGCCCGGGTCGGAACTTATTCCGCGTATGCGCGGGCGCTACTGCTGAAGCGGGCAGTGGTGACGAACACGCCCTGGTCAGCCCGGTTGCCGTGGAGTGTTCCGACGAAGGCATGGATCTCGGACGTCCGATGCTGGCGTCAAGGGCGAACCGCTTGGCCTGCACATAGATGCGGCTCCTGTTCTCGACCATATGCGAGAAGCCTTCAGCATCTCAGCAACAACCGGGAGGGCATGTGAGAACCGCGCAGGCTAAATTATTTGAATGCGCTTGCTTGGACTTGTGGCATCATCAGCACTCCTCTTGGCTGGGTGCGGTGTGACCATCGGCGAATCTACGAACGGAGCGGAAGGGGCCACTGAGGAAATCGCGGTGACCCCAGCGGGCATTGCCGCGACGACCAGTGGGGTCGAGTTGGTCGATGCAGGATTCGGGCAGCGGGGCGAGTACGTCCGAGGCGTCGCGATCGTGACTACTGACAACGACCAGAGCGTCGGCGAGTTCGTGACCGTCAGCATGAATTTCCTCGATGCATCGGGTGCGATCGTGGGCACCGCTGAGCAGGTCGAGTCTTTTGCCTGGGCGGGCCAACACCTGGTACTCCCCATTTGGTTGGACCTCAGTGCCACACCCGGAGTGGAGGTGGACGACATCGATGCGTCGATCTCGCTCAGCGGCTATGGGCGAAACCGCGACAAGGTGGATCCGCTGGAGCCTGTTGATGCGCGCGAGATCCGGGAGGGCCAGCTCGGCGACACGACGGCAGTATTCGAGGTGGAAAATCCCACAGATTCGGACATCGACAACGCCAGGATCGGAATCGTCTGCCGCGATGCAGACGGAGTGATCGTTGGCGGGGACAGCGCGTATCCGAATCGGATTGCCGCGGGAAAGTCGGTGCTTGTCGAGTCGGACATCCTCACCACGGGCAAGCCCACGACCTGCGTCGCGTATCCGAGTCACGGGATCTGAGCACGCACCAGCGTCGGGACCCGCTACCCAACTCTGGACACAACGCGTCGGCCGTCGGCGGATTCTCCGCCGACGGCCGACGCGGTCGTGCGAGCCCCGCGCACGTTCACTCCGCCAGCCTGAGCGCCTCCCGATAGGTGAGCTTGCGGCCGGTCTGCATGATCGAGCGGCGGTAGATCCGCTCGGCCACGTAGATGACCAGGCCCGCGACGACCAGGGAGATCAGCATCGCGACCAGCGGCTCCCACCAGGCGGCGGTGCCCTCGACGAGGCGGATCGGCATGGTGACGGTCGACATGATCGGGATGTACGAGGCCACGACCTGCCACGTGCCGGAGACGAACAGTCCGCCGAAGGTGGCGATCATGATGAGCGTCAGCACCGGCGAGGAGGTGGACTGCACGTCCTCGGCGCGGGTGGCCAGCGCCCCGGCCACCGCGAACAGGCAGGCCAGCGCCACGAACCCGATCACGAACAGGGCCAGGTACCAGGCGGCGGCCCCGGCCATCGCCGGCAGCAGCGCGGTGTACTCGGTGAACGACAGTCCGATCAGGCCGATCCCGACGAACAGCACCATCTGGCCCATCGCGAGCACGGTGGCGCCCACGACCTTGCCGACGAGCAGTTGCCGCAGCGGGATGGCGGCGGCGAGGATCTCCACGATCCGCGACTGCTTCTCCTCCACCACGCTGTTGGCGATCGCGTAGCCGAACAGGATGGCGGCCAGGTAGAAGAGGAAGACGAAGACGAACCCGGCGACGAACTGCACGCCCTCGTCGGTGGCGCCCTCGGGGTCGAGGAGTCGCTCCTCCACCTCGGAGCCCGCGGTGAGGTCGGAGACGCTGGTGCCGGCGGCGGCCGCGTTGGTCTCCAGGGCGTCGGCGGCGACGGTCGTTCCGATGAGTCCGGCGAGAGTGCTGTCGACGGAGTCGGTGCCGACGAGTGTCCACTGGCCGGGCGCGCCGACCAGGGCTGCGTCGGCGTCGCCGTCTCGGACGGCCTGCTCGGCGGCGGCCACGTCGGCGTACTCGTCGATGGTCATCTCGAGGTCGCCCGGGGAGAACGGTCCGGATGTCGTCTGGTCGCCCGTGGTGGCCTGCTGGGCGATCGCCGCGCCCTCGGACGAGGTGACGGCGAGGGTCCTGGATTCGGTCTGGCCGCTGAGGAGGAACGACACGGCGAAGGCGGCCACCATGATCGCGAGGGTGGTGAGCGTGGAGATGATGAAGTTGCGGTCCCGCAGCTTGACCATGATCTCGCGGCCGGCGACGATCCGCCACGCGGCCTGGGGCTCGGGCGTCGTCGCCCCGGATCCTGTCGCGTCCGGGTTCGGGCCGGTGCCGTGTGCGCCGGCTCCTGGTGAGCTGTGGCCGGATCCGGTGTCGGTGGCCGGCTCGGGCGGGAGCGGGAACTGATCGGTGGTGGTCATACCGTCACCTCGCGGTAGATGTCGGACAGGGTGGGGACGACCTCGGCGAGCTCGCGGACGCTGCCGCGGGCCATGGCCTCGCGCAGGACGGCGTCGGTGCCGGCGGATCCGCCGCCCAGGTCGAGCAGGGCGGTGGGGCCGTCGACGTCCACCACGTGGACGCCGGGCAGGTCACGTACCCAGCCGGCGTCGCCGCCCACGATCAGTCGGTGGAGGACGCGCCCGCGTCGCCGGAGGTCGTCGACGGTGCCGCGGGCGACGACGCGGCCGCGCGAGAGCACCACGAGCTGGTCGCAGAGCCGTTCGACCAGGTCGAGCTGGTGGGAGGAGAACAGCACCGGCACGCCGCGGGTCGTGTGCTCGCGCAACAGGTCGACCATCGAATCGACGGCCACCGGGTCGAGACCGGAGAACGGCTCGTCCAGCACGAGCAGCTCGGGCCCGCCGATCACGGCGGCGGCGATCTGCACGCGCTGTTGGTTGCCCAGCGAGAGCGATTCGAGTTTGTCGTCCAGTCGTTCGCCGAGCCCGAACCGGTCGAGCAGGTCGGTGGCGGTGCGACGGGCGCCCGCGGCGGAGCGGCCCTGGAGTCGCCCCAGGTAGACGAGCTGATCGAGCACCGGCTGCTTGGGGTAGAGCCCACGCTCCTCGGGCATGTAGCCGAACGTGCGGCGGTCGGCGACGGTGGCCTCCCGGCCGTTCCACAGCACTCGCCCGGCGGTGGGCTGCAGGACGCCCATGATCATGCGCATGGTGGTGGTCTTGCCGGCGCCGTTGCCGCCCACGAAGCCGGTCATGGTTCCACGTGGAACCAAGAATTCGACGTCGTTCACGGCGACGGTGTCGCCGAAGCGTCTGGTCAGTCCGTCGATGCGGAGCATGGTGTCCCTCCCTGACCCTCGGCCCCTCCTGAGGCCGCCGGTCGATTGTCCTGATGACACACCTGACGTTATGGCGCGGCGCGGCGAAGCGGATCCGCCGCGCGGCGGAAATCGGTGCGGGACTGTGGGACTCGTCTCCTCCTCAAGGGGGAGGGGCGATCCGAACCCGGGTCTTGATACATCGGTGTTTACCGATGTATCGTTCCGGCATGGCCAGGCCTCCTGCAGTAGCGGATGTGTTCAGTGCGATCGGGCACTCGCGCCGTCGTGATCTCGTGAGCGTCCTGGCGGAGGGCGACAAGCGGGTGTCGGACCTGGTCTCAGAGCTCGGGGTGGCCCAGTCGACCGTGTCGGAGCACCTGGGAGTCCTGCGCTCGGCCGGCCTGGTGGAGAGCCGCAAGGACGGGCGGGAGCGGGTCTACAGCTTCGACCCCGCCCCGCTGCGCGACGTCACCGACTGGATCTCCCGCCTCGAGAGCTTCTGGGGTGAACGGCACCGGCGCCTGTCGCTCCTTCTCGAGACCATCGACACGAAGGATGAGAAATGAGCACGATCGAGTATTCCGAGACCTTCGACGTCCCGGCGGCGACTCTCTGGCGCGCGCTGACCGAGAGCGACCTTCTGGCCATCTGGCTCATGCCCAACGACTTCCGGCCCGAGGTCGGCCACGAGTTCACCCTCACCACCGATCCCGCCCCGATGTTCGACGGCATCGTGCACTGCACGGTCCTCGAGATCGACGAGCCGCACAGGATGCGCTGGTCGTGGCGCGGCGGTCCGATAGACACGATCGTGACGTTCACCGTGACGGAGCTCGGACCGCGGCAGTGCCGATACGAGTTCCTCCAGGAGGGGTTCCACGGCCCGCGGGCCGCGTTCGCCCGCTTCTTCCTCAAGATGGGCACCAAGAAGATCCCGCCGCTGATGCGCGTGTTGCTGCAGACCCTGATCGTGGCCGACGAGCTGCACGGAAAGAACAGGTAGAAGACCCGGGGCGCGTTTCTGACGTTGGATCAGGGCTCGCTCTGGCGGGTGTCCTCAGCGCGGTCCGGACCATCCGCCGGCCGGGATGGTCGAGAGCGGCGAGAGGATGCCGTTCCACACCACGTCCCGAAGGTGGGGAAGCTCCGATTTTTCCCGGTCGGTCAGTCCGAAGGCGTCCGGATCCAGGAGGACCTTGTCGAACTGGACGATCCGGCAGTCGTAACGGTCGCCACCGAGGTGCGCGTTCACGATGTAGAGCGGCATCGTTTCGAGGTGATCCCACGAGACGTACGTGCCGCCGGCGGTGACCACCTTGGCGATGTCGAACTTGATGGCGAAGGTGAGCTTCGAGTTCCGGCTCTCGGGGTGGTAGCTCACGAAATCCCCGAACGCGTAGGTGACCAGTGCCTTGGGCCTGTCCGGTCCGCGGTCGATGAGCTGCGCGGGCTGCGGTACGTGTGGATGGTTCCCGAGGATCACATCGACACCGCGGGCGACCACCTCGTGGGCGGCCTCGGTGATGTTCGGGTGGGGGTACATCTCGAATTCCCAGCCCCAGTGACAGTAGGCGACGATGAACTCCGCGCCCTTGGCCCTGGCGGCCGCGACCTGCGACTCGACGAGCGAGTAGTCCGGCCCCGGCTGCGCGTCGTTGAAACGCACCTCGTTGACGAGATACCCGTGCCCTTCCGGAAGCGGCCGACCGTTGAGATCGAAGGTGAAGGTGAGCAGTCCGATCTTGATGCCGTTTCGGTCCACGACGACCACATCATCCCGGCCCGCCTGATCCCGGGCGGTTCCCGAGTACAGCGCACCCGAGGCGTCCAGCACGTCGAGGGTCGCCAGGAGCCCGTCCGTGCCCCAGTCGTTGGAGTGGTTGGTGGCGGTGCTGAAGAAGGTGATACCGGCGTCGGTCCGGAACCTGTCGAACATCTCGGGGGAGGTGTTCATCCTGAACGGCTGGCCCGCCTCGTCACCGTTGCGTCCCGGCGCTTG
Source organism: Candidatus Dietzia intestinigallinarum (assembly GCA_019119875.1). Classification (GTDB taxonomy): domain Bacteria; phylum Actinomycetota; class Actinomycetes; order Mycobacteriales; family Mycobacteriaceae; genus Dietzia; species Dietzia intestinigallinarum. The sequence continues at coordinate 24,993 of DWWG01000225.1, forward strand.
AGCGCTGTACACGGTCGATTCCAGATTGGCACTGACGATGTCTGCACTGCTGTAGAAGTCGACGATGTCCTCGAACAGGCGACCTGTGTTCTCGGGCGTGAGGACGTCGACGGCCAACAGGTCACCGGCACAGGAGAGCGAGACGCGGGAGACCGACTCGATCGCGGAATCATCCATCGGGACGTGGTTCTGCAGGACCTGGCCCCGGAAGAACTCCTCCAACCCCGAGCCCCGCTCGGCGACCTCAAGTTGGTTGAACCAGTAGCGGTACACCCACTTCAACTTGTCGGCGGTGCTGTGGGCGATGTCGTAGACGCCCGTTTCCGGCTGTGGATAGTGGAAATCCTCGTAGAACACGTAGCTGGTCGTGATCACCGCCAGTCCAGCCAGATGGTGGCTGTAACCTCGCTTCGCCTCGCCCAGGATGTCGACCAGCTCATCGATCCGCGGATCGGATAGGCCCTCTGACGAGGCATTGCCCAGGTGCTCGGCGAACTGCTTCCGGATGGCGGCGGCCAGCAACCCTGCCGCGTGCTTGGCGGAGGCGATCATGTCGTCGTTGATCTTGCCGGTGAGCAACGTGCGGTCCTCGGCGATCAGCGTTGCGATCTCGGGATGGTTCACGGCTCGGGCGAGTGTGGGCTCGGCGTCCACGATCCACCCGAACAGTCGACGCGTCAGGTCCTTGTCCGACTCGGTGAGGGTCTCCACCATCTCGAGTTCTCCCGTGGACACCCGGCGGAGGACCTCCAGCACCTCGGCGCCGTGATGGGTGAGACGGTCGACGAGCGCCTCGACCAGCCTGGGCGCATCCGGCGGAAAAACTAAGGAAATGGTCATGTTGACGACGATACCCGCTGGTCGGCGACCGGAGAGGCTCGTCGGCGAACCTGCGGCGATTCAGCGCGTTTCGGTGAAGGCGCACCCTAGTCGCCGGGCCGGACGAGCCCGGCCTCGTACGCCAGCACCACCGCCTGCACGCGGTCGCGCAGGTGCAGCTTGGACAGGCACGCCGAGACGTGCGACTTGACCGTGGCCTCGCCCACCACGAGTTCGGCGGCGATCTCCGCGTTGGACAGCCCCCGCGCGACGTGCCGCAATACCTCGCGCTCGCGGCCGGTCAACGCGTCGAGGGCCGGGGAGGTGCCGCCGGTGTCGGCAGGTGGAGAAGATCCGACGACGACGCCGTCACCCGCCCCGCCCCGACTCCCGGCCGCACCGGCAGGCCCTGCGTCTCCGGCGGCCTCCGCCCGGCGCGCGCTGCCGGTGCTCTCCGGCGGGGTGGTCATCTTCTCGATCACCCGGCGGGTCACCTCGGGTGCCAGCAGCGCATGACCGTGGGCCACCGCCCGGATGCCGTCGACCAGGTCGTCCGGGTCGGAGTTCTTGAGCAGGAAGCCCCCGGCCCCGGCGGTCAGGGCGTCGAAGAGGTAGTCGTCGCGGTCGAAGGTCGTGAGGATGAGCACGCTGGACAGGCCCTCGGCCACGATCCGCCTCGTCGCCTCGATGCCGTCCATTCCGGGCATCTGCACGTCCATGAGCACCACGTCGGGCCGCAGCTCGCGGCACGCCTCGATCGCGGCCGCGCCGTCCGAGGCGTCGCCGATCACCTCGATGTCGTCCTCGGCGCTGAGCATCATCGAGAACCCCGATCGCATCAGCGGCTGATCGTCCACCACGAGAACCCTCAGCACCCCCGGCGCCTGCCCGCCGTACGGGCCGAGTCCGGATCCGCCCCGGTCATTTCCGTCGCCGTGTCCGGATCCGCCGTGGCCGTTCCCGTCGCCGGGGCCGCCGTCGTGAGGAGGGGGCGGCGTCGTCGTCGTCATCGTGTTTCCTCCCGGTCTGCCACGCGGTACGGCAGGCGCACCCGCACGCGGTAACCCCCGGTCACACGGGGGCCGATCTGGCACTCGCCGTGGTGCGAGCGGACGCGCTCGCGCATGCCGAGCAGGCCCAGTCCGCTGCCCGAGGTGCCGGGACGCGGTCGGCCCTCGTCGAGGACCTCGACCTCCACGTACGGGGTGCCGTCGGGGCGTGTACCCGTGCGCAGGACCACGCTCGCGCGGGCAGCGGTCGAATGGCGACGAACGTTGGCCAGCGCCTCCTGCACGGTGCGGTACAGCGACAGGCCCGTCAGCGGTGGGACCTCCGAGAGCGGATGCTCGGGATGGGTGGCCACGTCGAAGCTGGTCGCGAACCCCGCGGTCTCGTGCGAGGCGACCAACGCGGGCAACTCGTCCAGGCCGTGGCCGGCGGTGCGGGACCCGGACCCGGTCGCGGCAGGGGCCGACGGCGGTCCGGCGTCCTCCGTCGTCATGCCGGCCGGCTCCCCCGAACGCAGGGCACCCAGCAGGGCGCGCATCTCGCCGACCGCCGAGCGCGACGAGCCCTCGATCGTGCGCAGCGCCTCCACCGCACCGTCCGGGTTGCGGTCCATCACCCGGCGCGCGGCCGCGGCCTGGACCCCGATCGCCGCGATGTGATGGGCCACCACATCGTGCAGCTCACGCGCGATACGCAGCCGCTCCTCGGTGACCGCGGCGTCCCGCAGCGCCTCGGCCTGCCTCTCGATGGTCCGGGCCTGCTCGATCAGCGCGGCCTGGCGGTGCGCCGAGCGCCACGCGCTGACGCCGAGCGCGGCCGCCCCGCCGAAGTACACGACATTGATCAGGGCGGTGTAGACGAGATACGACGGCACCGCGGGGAACAGGCCACCGGCCTGGTCGGTCTCCGACACCGCGTCGAGGATCTGCTGCATGCCCGAGCCCAGGGCCAGGTACCAGGCCATCCACACGCCCAACGCCGCCGCGATGCCGGCAGCGACACCCACCAGCGCACGGCGGTCCCGCGCCCACGCCACACAGGAGTAGACCGCCACGAAATACAGCACCTGCTGCGACACCTGCCCCATGACGATCGGCATCACGCTACCCAGAATCAACAGGTGTAGAGTGGCCGCGATCCCGGTGGTGAGCGGGAACCTGCGGCGGATCGCCAGCAACGCGGCCGCGGTGGCCATCGACAGGTACTGCCCCCAGATCGGCGACGTCTCACCCTCCAGGACGCCCATGCTGCGCAGGATCTCGATACCCACCGTCGAGCACGCGAACATCACCACGGCGAGCGTGATGTCGGCGCGGAGATAGCCGGGCGGAAGCGGACGGATCCACGGGTCCTCGGCGTCGAAGAGGCGGTTCAGGCGGGACCACACGGAGACGAGCCTAACGGCACACCGCGCCGCCGGGCCCCGGGCTTCGCCGAGAAGGAGATCGCACAGGACCTCAGGTGACGGTGAACGTGTACACGAATCGCGGTTTCGTGTACACGTTTTCCGGACGTGTCGAAGGCGTGTACACGTCCGGACTGCGTGTCGGTCGCCAGCTCGCAGGGGATCGGACCGGGGGCAGGTCGTGAGCGGGGCGCCGGCCGGCACCCCGGTGAGCACAGCTCAGGTGAGGTGGTCGAACTCGCCGTCGACCCAGGCGGCGTAGCGTTCTGCGGACCGCTGCACAGCGTCCCGGGCGTCGCGGGGGACGCAGCCGCCGAAATTGCTGTAGATGCGGTCGAAATCGTAGCGGCTCACGTGGTCGGCGATCCGCAGGACCACGGCCCCCGACAGCGGGATCCAGTTGGGGAACGAGCGCATGAACGTCACCCACCGCGGGTCGGCGACCGAGCCGATCGTGTCGCCGGTGAACAGCACACCCTCGCCGTCCGGGGCGGTCCAGTGCACCACCGCGCTGCCCGGGAAATGCCCGCCCGGCTGGGACGCGCACACGCCGGGAAGTAGTTCGATCTCGGCAGCCCGGTCCGGGACCACCGGGCCATCACCCCCGACGGTCCCGTTGTTCCGCCCGCCCCACACGACCGTGTTGCGGGGCCGAAGTCCCAGCCACTGCTCATCGGCCGCGGAGACGTAGACCGGGCAGTCGTCGAACGCCCTCGACCACAGCGACTGCACCCCGTACATGTGCGGATGCGAGGCGATGATGGCCGCCAACCCGCCCCGTTCACGCACTGCGGCAACCGACGCGTCGTCGATGAAGTTGGGCACCTCCACCAGGATGTTCCCGTGACCGGTGCGGACGAGGGCGGGCTTCTGCCCGATGCCGGGACAGTCCTTCTGCACCAGCATGGTCACCCCCGACTCGCGCTCGACGAACTCGATCGCCGCGCCGCGCGTCGCCGACTCGGCCGGACTCGTCCACCGCTGACCACCGGAGGGCACGAACTGGCGCTCATCGGCGCAGATCGGGCACACCTGCGGAAGCGGCTCCGCCCGCTCGACACCACAGGTCGCGCACTGCACGGCCACCCGGTCCGGGCTCACGACATGTCCCCCTCCATGTCCACCGGGTGCCAGTCCCGCCCTACCTGCACCTCCAGGGTGCCGTCGGCGGGACGGGAGCCCTCGTCGTCAGAGTTCTGAAGGACGACCGCGGCCTCGAGAGCCTCCTGGGCCGAGCCGAACTCGCCCAGATCGATCGTCCGGTCCGGAGTGCGGAATCGATACGTGGACATACCTGCAGTGTCCGCTTTTCGGCGTGGTCCCGCATCCGAAGCGCGCTCGCATGGTCGGCTCAGCCGGCCGGCGGCCCGGTCGGTGGTCCGCTCGGCGATCGGGGCGACGTTCCAGTCCTCGGAGTGTCCCGACGCAGCGGCCGGCCGTGCCGCGGCGACATCCGGACAGCACGGATTGCCCGGCATTCCCTCCGGGATGACGCCGGGGCGAGCACACTGGGAGACGGCATCGTCCCAGCGAGAAAGGCGCACCATGTCGTCGTCATCCACCCCGCCACACGAGGGCACGCCGCACGGTCCCGACAGCTCGGAGGCCGCGCCGCCCGGCTACCCGGGCCTCGGCGACGAACCCGTCAACGGCGTCCGAATCCTCCGCGCCCCGGCCGTCCCCACGGCTGTTGTCCGCGCCGACCACGTGCGCATGGCCACCATCGCCGGCCTGTTCGACGCGGTCTTCGGCACAGCGTTCCCCGCCGCGTTCGCGAGGGGGCTCAAGCCGGCCGGTGCGGCATTCGCCCTGTACACGAGCCTGACCGAGGGCGCCGACCCGGTCGCTGACGTCGAGATCGGATTCCCGTTGGACGGGCCACTGATCGAGCAGCTCGACGACGAGCCCGTCGAGGTGGACGGATTGCGCGTGGTGGCCTCCGTTCTCCCCGCCGGCGACGTGGCCGTGACCACCCATCTCGGCGGATACGACGGACTCGGGCGAGCGTGGGGCGAGTTCCTCGCAGAGATCGGCGCGATGGGGCGGGCCCCCGCCACCCCGTTCTGGGAGACCTACGTGACCGATCCATCGCCTGACATGGACCCCGCCGACCTCCGGACCGACCTCTACTGCGTGGTGCGGACACCCGACGACGCGGCCTGAGACGTCCGGGCCGACGCGGGCAGGCGCGGGCCGACGCGGGCGGGCGTGGGCAGGGGCGGATTGGCCCGGGCTGGCGCGTATCGGCCCGGATCGGCCCGGCCTGGCGGTGGCGCCGGGAGTGTTGAGTCGCTCCGGCAGCGGGTTTTGTGGTTTTTCCTGGGGAAACGCTGCACGCAGCGACTCCACGCTGGGTGGGCGTGTGCGCTGGTGGGCGTGTGCGCGGGCGGGCGTGTGCGGGCTGGTGCGTGCACTGCGCGGGCGGGCGTGTGCGCGGGCGGTGCGGTTCGGCGTGACCGGTACGGACCCACGGAACAAGAACACGTTCTAGGCTTGGGGGGCACTTCGTCGTCGTCACCGAAAGGCCACCACCGTGAGCGTCACCCCCGAGCAGATCCGCGCCACCGCCGACTCCTACATCGCCGCCCTCACCGCCGGCGACCTGGAGGGCGTCATGTCCCTCTACGCCGACAACGCCACGGTCGAGGACCCCGTCGGCGGCGGCACCATCCACGAGGGCGCGGCCGCGATCCGCGAGTTCTACTCGACCGTCGTGGCGATGAAGATCGACGGCGAGGTCCTCGACGCCCGCGTCTGCGGCAACGACCTTCTGTTCAACTTCGAGATCACCACGCACTTCGACGCCGAGAACTCCGCCACCATCAACGTGTGGGATCTCATGACCCACAACGACGAGGGCAAGGTCACCTCGATGCGCGCCTACTGGACGCCCGAGAACATGAGCTGACGGCCCGGCCTCGCCGCACCAGGCCTGGCAGGACCCCGGCCCGCCGCGCCAAGCCGTGCCGTGCCGCACCCCGCCGGGCCGGGACCGGCGGGCGTGGGCCGCGGTGGACGTAATCTGGAGCCATGATCACCGCCATCGTCTTTGTCCACGCCGAGACCGCGCGCATCCCGGAGGTCGCCTCCGCGATCGCGGAGATCGACGGCGTGTCCGAGGTGTACTCGGTCACCGGCACCATCGACCTGATCGTGCTGGTCCGCGCGCGACGCAACGAGCAGATCGCCGACATCGTCTCGGACCGTCTCAACAAGGTCCCGGGCGTGCTGGACACCGAGACACACATCGCGTTCCGGACGCAGTCCAAGCACGACCTGGAGGCCGCGTTCTCGCTCGGCTACAACGACTGAGCCCGCCCGTCGGTCCGGGCGACCTGCGCCAGCCGCCGCGCCCTCCGCCGGGCGCGCCTGAGCTCGGACAGGAGCTGCGGGCCGGTCCAGTGCACCCGGTTCTCGCCGGCCTTCTCGGCACCGTGCACCAGTTCCACGATGCGTTCACACGCCGGCGCCCGGAGGCCGAGCCCCCGAGCCATCCGCACCACCTCGCCCTGCAGGGCGTCCACCTCGGTGGGCCGACCGCGCGCGAGATCGTCACCCATGGACGAGGTGCCGTCGTCGTCGACCTGCAGCACCGCCCGGGCCAGGTTCCGGAACACGGGCGTCGGCAGACGCATGGCCGTGGGCAGCACCCCGGCCGGCACCGCGAGCGGTACCCGCGGCACCACCCCGGCGGCGGTGAACACCCGGCCGGCCTCGGCCTGGCACATCGCGGTGCAGCGACGCAGGTCCCGGTCGAGGAGTTGGGTGCGCAGCGGCAGCCCGGACAGCGCCTGCACGGCGTTGTTCATGTTGAGCAGCACCTTGCCGTGCAGGACCGCCTGGATGTCGTCGGTGGGGCGCGCGGCGAGTCCGGACTCGGAGAACACTCGCAGCAGCGGGGTGGCGGCGGGGTGTTCGGCGATCCGGATCTCACCGTTGGAGGTGCGGCGGTAGGTTGCGGGCCCGGTGCGGGCGAGGTTGAACGGCACCACGCCGGCGATCACGGGGGATCCGTCGACGTCGTCGCGGATCCGGTCGGCCGAATGCAGCCCGTTCTGCAGCCCCACGATCAGTGTGCCGGGCCGGAGGTACGGCAGGAACTCGGCGGTCGCGGCGGCCGTCGAGCCGGCCTTGGTGCACACGAGCACCACGTCCGAGCGCCGCACCGCCTCCGGCGTCCGGGTCAGGGTGAGCGCGTCGGCGGGCACGTGGAGTCGGTCACCGTCGCCGGATTCGACGGTCAGGCCGCCGTCGCGGATCGGATCGAGGACGTGCGCGCGCCCGACCAGGGTCACGTCGGCGTGGCGGGCGAGCCGACCGCCGAGGTAGCAGCCGACCACGCCCGCGCCGATCACGGTGATACGCAAGGGGGTATCGAGGCTGGTCATGGTGCATTCACGGTACGACACGCGTGGCCCTGTGGCACCCGGATCGGCGGCGGTCAGCGGGGGCGGGGGCGGATGGCGACCTCGGCGATGTGCGCGTCCGCCGTGGCCTCGAGTGCCTGCCGGATCACGGTGGCCACCGACTCCGCGCGCAGGTAGGCGTCCGGGGTGTAGGTCCTGCCCTCGGAGGCCACGATGCCGCGCTGCATGTCGGTGTCCACGCGCCCGGGGTGGACGGAGGTGACGCGCAGGTCGGGTTCCTCGCCGCGGAGGGTGTCGGTGAAGGCGCGCAGTGCGAACTTGGAGGCGCTGTAGGCGCCCCAGCCGGGCTTGGCGGTGGTCCCGGCGCCGGAGTTGACGACGACGACGTCTCCCCGCGCAGCCCGGAGCGCCGGGAGCAGCACCCGGGTGAGCTCCACGACGGCCACCACGTTGACCTCGTACTGGTGGCGCCACTGCTCGGCGTCGGATTCGTCCACGCGGCCCAGCCCGGCCACCCCTGCGCAGTGGACGAGCCCGTCGAGCGTGTCGATTCCCGCCGCGGCGGCCGCGATCCCGTCGGCGGTGGTGAGATCGGCGGTGACAACGCGGGCTGATCGGCAGTCCCGGGCCACCGAGTCCAGTGCGTCGGTGTCGCGACCGACGAGCACGAGGTCCCGGTCGGACAGGGCGCGGGCGGTGGCGGCGCCGATCCCGCGGGAGGCGCCGGTGACGAGGATGGTGCTCATGCCCGCCGAGGTTAGTCGCGGGAGGGGTCAGTCGGTGTCGAACGCGTCGAGCAGGGAGGTCAGCGCCGGCACGGCGTCCGCGAGCAGCTCACGGTGCTCCGGGGACAGGCGTCCGAGCTGATCGGCGAAGTCCCGGTCCCGGTCCTTGAGCACCTGCTCGATGCGGGCCCGGCCCAGCTCGGTCAGCTGGACGCTCACGCCGCGCCGGTCGACGGCATCGGGCACCCGCTCGACGAAACCCATCGACTCGATCACGCTCACCGAGTTGCTGGTGGTGGGTACGCGGACGTTCTCCAGGCGGGCCAGGTCCGTCATCCGCAGGGGGCCGTGGCAGGCGAGGGTGTGCAGGATCGAGGTCTGTGCCCGGCTCAGCGAGTACTGGGTGTGATGCCGCCGGACGAGCAGGTCCAGCCGCAGCATGATCGGACGGAACCGCGTGGCCAGGTCCAGCTCGTGCTCCCCGGAGTCCGTGGGATCGGCATCGCCTCCGGGCAGCTCCTCCGCATCCTGCGGTGCGGACTGAACCCCGGCCATCTGCTGCGCATGCTGTGGCCCGGACTGAACCCCGGCCATCTGCTGCGCATGTCGTGGTCCGGACTGAACCCCGGGCACCTGCTCCGCGGCCGTGACCGCGGTCCCCCTCGTCGTCGTCGTCACATCCACCAGCCCCCTCGACACCGGCTTCCCCCGAAGCGCCGTTGCCCCGAATGTAAACACGAACTTTTCCCGTCATGGGGCGTCACCCCGGCACCATGAGTGATACTGGCGGCATGGATTTGTATCACCGCGTGACGGGAACCGGGCCCACGATCGTGCTCATCCACGGGGTCTGCCACCGGGGACACGCCTGGGACCCCGTCGTCCCCCTGCTCAAGGACCGGTACCGGCTGGTGATCGTCGACCTGCCCGGCCACGGCCTCTCACCGGACCTACCGGAGGAGGGGGACCCGCTGGAATACATGGTCGACCAGCTCACGACCCTTCTCGCCACGATCCTGCCCGAGGGCGAGCGCGCCCACTTCGCCGGCAACTCGCTCGGCGGCTTCCTCGCGCTGGAGATGGCAGCCCGGGGACACGCCCACAGCGCCACCGCGCTCTCCCCGGCCGGGTTCTTCCGCTCGGCCGCCGACTTCCGCTACACGCTCACCGTGTTCCACAGCCTGCAGCGCGTCGCCGCCAAGCTCGGCCGACACATCCCGGCGGTGTCCCAGCGGGCCGCTGGCCGGGCCGTGCTGATGAGCGCGTTCTGTGCGCGGCCCTGGCGCTACCCGGCCGAGGCCGCGGCGATCGACGGCGAGGCGATCATCACCAACACCCTCCTCGACCGGGCCGACCGGGGAGCGTTCGTGTTCACCGCGCCCGTCGACGAGGACGTGCCGCTGACGATCCGCTGGGGTCGGTTCGATCTCGTGCTGCCCGCCGCCCAGCGTCGGCTCGCCGCGCGACTGTTCCCGCGGGCCCGGATCGAGGTCTCCGCCGACGGGCACGTGCCCATGACCGATGACCCGGAGGGCGTGGCCGCCTCGATCGCAGCGACCGTCGAGCGGGGCCTGGCCCACGACCGCGAGCTCGCCGCGGATCGTCTTCCGGCCGCCGCCCGGTAGCTCGCCGCCGCTAAAAGTTTGTCGCCGCTACTGCGGGAATCCGGACCGGATCTCGCAGTAGCGGCGACAAGGTTCGCGGTGAGGTCGCCTTAACGGGTCAGCGACCCGGCCGGCAGCGAACCGCCCAGGGAGCCGGCCGGCAGTGAGCCGCCGGCCAGCGAACCGAGCCCGCCACGGAAGCCCTCGCGCCACGCGACGACCGTCGACGGCCGCGGCTGCGACGACCCGCCGTCGGGCCAGTGCGAAGCCGGGTTCTCGATCGACGCGCCGTCCTTCTCGCCCGGGTGCTGGACGTTGACGATCACCCGGTTGCCGAACACCAGCGGGCCGCACGTCTCGGCGCCGATGGGCACGGTCAGGAACAGCTTGGTCTCACCGCGGTTCGGCCCCGAGGTCGCCACCGAGTACAGGCCGTCGTTGAAGCCGAGCGCGTTGCCGTCGGTCGACACCCACAGGCCGCCGTCCGGGCCGAACGCCACGTTGTCCGGGCAGGAGATCGGGCTGACCTTGGACTTGTCGAAGCCGCCGAAGTAGGAATCGGCCTCGGCCGGGTCGCCGCACACCAGCAGCAGGTTCCAGGCGAACGCGGTCCCGCCGTGGTCGTCGGTGATCTCCACCACCTGCCCGTGCTTGTTGTTGTGCCGCGGGTTGGGCTCGTCGGCGGCGGCCTTACCGTCGTTGCCGCGCTGGGTGTTGTTCGTCAGCGCCATGTAGACCTTGCCGGTGGTCGGGCTGGGCTCGACGTCCTCGGGGCGGTCCATCTTGGTGGCGCCCACGCGGTCACCGGCCATACGGGTGTGCACGGCGACCTGCTCCGGGGTCATCCCGTCCACGTGGGACACGGCCTTGCCGTCGGCCGACACGGTCATCAGCGGGATCCAGGTGCCGGAACCGTCGAAGGCGCCGTCCGAGGGCACGGTGCCGGAACCGTCGATCTCCTCGGCCGGGGAGTTCCCCGAGAACGTCGCCACGTACAGGGTGCCCTCGTCGAGAATCTTCATGTTCTCGGCGCGCGCGGACGCCGAGTCGCCGGGGACGATCCTGCGGGAGGAGACGAACTTGTACAGGTAGTCGAAGCGCTCGTCGTCACCGGAGTACGCCACCACGGTGCCGTCGTCCGTCACGTGGATCGTGGCGCCCTCGTGCTTGAACCGGCCCATCGCCGAATGCTTGACCGGGGTCGAGTCCGGGTTCCACGGATCGACCTCCACCACGTAGCCGAAGCGGTTGACCTCGTTCGGCTCCTTGGCCAGGTCGAACCGGTCGTCGAAGTCCTCCCACCTGCGGCCCGAGGGCTCCGTGGCGATCCCGTAGCGGCGGAGCTCCTCGCGACGCGCGGGATCCACCTCGCCCGCGGTGCCGAAGTACTGGTTGAAGTTCTCCTCGCCGGACAGCACGGTGCCCCACGGGGTGTGGCCGCCGGCGCAGTTGTTCAGGGTGCCGGTCACGCGGGCACCGGTCGGGTCGGCACCGGTCCGGGTCAGGGCGCCGACGGCCGGCCCCCGCAGCTCGAACGGGGTCAGCGCGGTGATGCGCCGGTTGTAGGAACCCATGACGGGCTTGAGGCCGCCGTCCTGCGGGCGGGCCGCGAGCTCCACCACGGACATCCCGTGGGCGGCCCAGGCGATCTCGACCTGCTCGCGGGTCGGCGCATCCGGGTCGTAGCCGCGGAACATCGAGGGTTCGGTGGTGTACTCGTGGTTGACCGTCAGCAGGAAACGCTCGTCGCGGTCGTCCATCGGGAACATCACGGCGAGGTCGCAGTTGAAGCCGTACTGCGCGGCCTGGGCGGCGGCGCTCTGGTTCTCGAAGTCGAACTCGGGCGCACCCGGCAGCACCGGGTCGCCCCACCGGATCACCACGTCGCTGCGGTAGCCCTCGGGCACCGTGACGGCGTCCGCGGTGTTGGGTGCGACCGGCGTGAACGAGGTGTCGATGCCCGGCCCGGCCGCCGAGCCGGTCTCGCCGAGTGAGCCGAGCGACCCCGCGGCGCCCTGCGCTTCGGCGGTCGACGGGAGCAGCTGCGTGGCCCCCACCGCGAGCGTCATCACGCCGGCCGCCTTCAGCACGCCGCGGCGGCTGATACCGGCGGCGATGTCACCGAAATACGGGTTGTCGGTGGTGTTGGGGACCGGTGCGGCGCACTGGTCTCCACACTTGTAGACGCAGGTGACGTGCTGGCGGTTGGATATGCCGGGGGCGGCGTGACCGGAGGTGGTCAGCGGAAGCAGGCGGCGGATCGACATCGGTTCTCCCTGAATTCGAGTCGGACTGAGCGAACGCTGTGACCGTAGGGAGCGCGAACGAAGGTTCGGGTGAGAAGGGGAGACGCGCGGATGAACTGCGGGCGCAGTGCGGGTGAACTCTCCCGGCGGTCGCTACAGTTTCCTTGGTTCACCCTCAATCTCGGATCGTCCGGCACGTTCCTGCCGGTGAAGGGAAAGTGACGCATCGTGTCCGGAGTCAGCTTCGAGAACGTGTCCATCGTCTACCCCGGCGCGACCCGCCCCAGTGTCGACGGACTGGATCTCCACATCGCCGAGGGCGAGTTCCTCGTCCTGGTCGGCCCGTCGGGCTGCGGCAAGTCCACCATCCTGCGGTCGCTCGCCGGCCTGGAGCCGGTCGCGGCGGGACGCATCACCATCGGGGGCCGGGACGTCACCGGGCTCGAGCCCAAGGACCGCGACATCGCGATGGTGTTCCAGAACTACGCGCTCTACCCGCACTACACCGTCCGCGAGAACATGGGTTTCGCGCTCAAGCTGGCCAAGAAGCCCAAGGCGGAGATCGCCGAGCGGGTCGACGAGGCCGCGAGGATGCTCGACCTCGTGCCCTACCTGGACCGCAAGCCCAAGGAACTCTCCGGCGGGCAGCGTCAGCGCGTGGCCATGGGGCGCGCGATCGTGCGCAACCCGCAGGTCTTCCTCATGGACGAGCCGCTGTCGAACCTCGATGCCAAGCTGCGGGTGGCGACCCGCGCCCAGATCGCCACCCTGCAGCGGGATCTGAACACCACGATGATCTACGTGACCCACGACCAGGTCGAGGCCATGACGATGGGCGACCGGGTGGCGGTGCTGCGTGACGGGCTGCTCCAGCAGGTCGACACCCCGCGCGAGCTGTACGAGAACCCGTGCAACGCGTTCGTGGCCGGGTTCATCGGCTCGCCGGCCATGAACCTGTTCGACGCACCGGTGGTCGACGGTGTCGTCGATCTGGACGGCATGCGCGTGCCCCCACCGGCCGGCGCCGGCAACCGGGTCACCATCGGCGTGCGCCCCGAACACCTGCGTCTGGCGTCGGCGGGCGAGGACGGCATGCGGGCCGTCGTGGATCTGGTGGAGGAGCTCGGCGCGGACAGTTACCTGCACTGTTCGGCGCCGGGAGGTCATCCGCTCGTCTACCGTGCCGAGTCGGCCGACCATCCGCGCAAGGGCGAGGACCTCCAGCTGGTCGCCGAGGAGGGGCAGGTCCGCTTCTTCGACGCGGACACCGGGCAGCGTCTGCGTTGACGTGCCGGCGGCCTGCGTCGACGTGCCGGCGCCGGCCCGCGCGCCCGGCCCGGTGGGGTCAGCGCCAGTAGCCGGTGAACGACACGATGTCCTTGGCCACGTCGCAGTCCCTGACGAGGTGGCGGCGCAGTCCGGTGGCCATGGACGACGGTCCGGCCAGGTACGCGTAGGTGAGTGCGTCCGGGACGCCGCGTCGTCTGACCTCGTCGATCGCGAGTGAGCCGGGCTCGTCGTCGTCGTCCCGTACCGTCCACACCACCTCGACCCCGTGGGGTCGGGTGAGGTCGCGGATGTCGCCGCGGTCACCGACCTCGACGACGACGAGCCCGCGCAGCGTCGGCGGGGCCTGGGTCAGGATTCCCGCGATCGCGGGCAGTGCGGATTCGTCGCCGACCAGCAGCTCGCAGGTCGACGAGCTCGGCGGGGCGTAGAGCCGCCCCTCGTCCAGGAGTGCGGCCGCGGAGCCGATCGGGGCCTCGCGCGCCCAGGTCAGGCCCGGGCCGGAGTGGGAGTCGTCCACGTAGACGTCGAAGTCGAGTTCCGCGGTGGCGCGGCCCTCTTCCGGGTCGGCGGGGCGGTACCCGACCGTTGTGTAGTTGCGGATCAGCGGGCGGCGTGAGGGCGGGGTGAGCGTGTAGGCGGCCATGCTGCGGATGCTCATGTCCGGCAGGGTCTTCAGCTCGCCCTGCCGGCCGGTGTCGTCTGTCGGCAGGAACAGGCGGAACCACTGGTCCGCGCCCATGGGCCGGTACTCGTCGAGTCGGTCTCCCGCCACGGTCAGCCGCAGGAACGAGGGACTGACCTTTTCACGGGCGGTGAGGGTGACGGGGATGGTCGTGGCGTTCTCCGGCTTCAGCCTTTTCGCACTCATAAGGCAAGGCTAGCCTCACTTGTCCGGGATGTGGGGGCGGCGGGTACGGGACGTGGTGGCTGCGGGCGCGGGATGGCGGGGGCGGCCCGTGCGGGATGGCGGGGCGCGGCCTGCAGGGGGTGGGGGTTCCGTAAAGGCGCCACCCGGAGGAGCGTGTTGCTAGAGTGACTCAAGTGACTTGAATTTCACGCTTTCCCCCCTATCGCGCGAGCGGGCGGGCGGGGAGGTCTCGCGCTCGGCGGATAGTGGGTTACGCTCAGGCGGCACTCAGTGAGATCCGAGTCACAACGGTGACGGATCGCTGGTCCCGTCGGCACGGGTCGGTGGGAGCGTCGAGACACGACAGTAGGAGATGCACATGGCCGGAATCGGCAGGATATTCAAGGGAGCGGCGATCGCCTCGGTCGTGGCGCTCTCCGTTGCGGCATGTTCGAGCGACGACGGCGACACGGCTTCCGGCGAGGACACCAACGCCGGTGTCGACTCGCGCGGCCCCATCACCTTCGCGATGGGCAAGAACGACGTCGAGACGCTGAAGCCGTTCATCGAGCAGTGGAACGCGGAGCACCCGGACGAGGAGGTCACCCTCCACGAGCTCCCCGGTGAGGCGGACGCCCAGCGCGACTCGCTGATCCAGACCCTCCAGGCCAAGAGCGGCGATTTCGACGTGTTCGCCCTGGACGTCACCGACACCGCGCACTTCGCGGCCAACCAGTGGATCCAGCCGATCGAGGGCGACACCGCCGTCGACACCTCCGGCCTGATCCCGGCCGCCGTCGAGTCGGCCACCTACAACGGCACCCTCTACGCCGTGCCGCAGAACACCAACGCGCAGCTGCTGTACTACCGCACGGACATGCAGCCGGAGGCCCCCGCCAACTGGCAGGCCCTCGTCGACTCGTGCATCGTCGCGGACGAGGAGGACGTCGACTGCCTGCAGATGCCGCTGATGCTCGGCGAGCAGGCCACGGTCGCGGCCAGCCAGTTCATGAACAGCTGGGGCGGCGGCATCGTGGGCGAGGACGGGTCGACCCCCGAGGTCGAGTCCGAACAGTCCCGCGCAGGCCTGCAGGCCCTCGTGGACGGCTACCAGTCCGAGGTGATCGCTCACAAGACCGACGCCTTCTCCGAGGAGGACGCCGCGCTGGGCTTCCTGGCCGGTGACACCATGTACTCCTACAACTGGCCGTACATGTACGACAAGGCCCTGACCGAGGGCCAGCCCGAGGTCGCCGAGAACTTCGACGTGGCGCCGATCCTCGGCCCGGATGGCCCCGGTGCCTCCACCCTGGGCGGCTACAACAACGCCATCAGCGTCTTCTCCGAACACAAGGCCACCGCGGTGGACTTCGTCGAGTTCATCATCAGCGAAGAGGTCCAGATGGGCTTCGCCCAGGCCTCGTTCCCGCCGGTGCTGTCCCAGATCTACGACGACGAGGGGCTGCAGGCCGAGTTCCCGTACATGACCGCGCTGAAGGTGGCGCTGGACAACGCCAAGCCGCGTCCGGTGACCCCGTACTACCCGGCGGTGTCCAAGGCGGTCCAGGACAACACCCACGCCGCGCTCAAGGGTGAGAAGTCCGTCGACCAGGCCACGACCGACATGGCCACGGCCATCCAGCAGGCCGGCAACTGAGAACCCGCGGGCCGGTGAGGTGACCGGGAGCGCGTGAACTCCCGGCCACGTCGCCATACCGCCGTCAACCGGCCGGTGCACGGGTATACGATCCCGTGTGCCGGCCGGTTCGTCGTCCGAGCACCTTAGTCGCACCATCGAATCCAGGAGGGTCGATGCCAGCCCAGCGCCCGGAGTCCTCGACCGGCCCGGCTCCCTCGCCAGGCGTCGATGCGCCCTCGGCCGAGCCACCGGTGCTCGTCAGGAAGAAGTTCGACTGGCGACCGGTGTGGATGGTCGGACCACCGCTGGTCATCCTCGCCGTCATCATCGGCTACCCGATCGTGCGGGCCGTCTACCTGTCGTTCGTCGGCGACTCCCAGCTCGACCCCGAGACCGGGATGTTCACCTCGGGCACCTTCGGCACCCTCCAGCACTACATCTACTGGCTCACGCAGACGTGCACCAGCAACACGGGTGCCTCCGTCCCGTGTGCTCCCGGCAACATCGCCACCGACTTCTGGCCCGCGGTGCGCAACACCGCGATGTTCACCGTGGTGACCGTGTCGATCGAGACGGTCCTCGGCTTCTGGATGGCCGTGATCATGGGTCGCAACATCTGGGGCCGTGCACTGCTGCGGGCCGCGGTCCTGGTGCCGTGGGCGATCCCCACCGCGGTCACCGCCAAGCTGTGGGCGTTCATCTTCTCGCCGAACGGCATCGTCAACACGGTCACCGGCCGCGACATCGCCTGGACCACCGACCCCTTCTACTCGAAGGTCGCCGTGATCGTGGCCGACGTGTGGAAGACGACGCCGTTCATGGCGCTGCTCATCCTCGCCGGACTGCAGATGATCCCCGGCGACGTCTACGAGGCGGCCCGGGTCGACGGGGCCAGCAGGTGGCAGCAGTTCGTCAAGATCACGTTGCCCCTCGTGCGGCCCGCCCTCATGGTCGCGGTCCTGTTCCGCACGCTCGACGCGCTGCGCATGTACGACCTGCCGGTGATCCTCATCAGCGCCAACTCCAGCTCGCCCACGGCCACCATCTCCCAGCTCGTGGTCAACCAGATGCGTACCGGCGCGTTCAACAGTGCGTCCGCGTTGTCCACTCTGGTGTTCCTGCTGATATTCGCGGTGGCGTTCGTCATGGTGAAGTGGCTGGGCGCCAACGTGGTCGAGGACCGGACCGGCAAGAAGGAGGAGATCCGGTGAGCGCACCCACCGCACCGACCGGCTCCGCGGCCGACCCCGGCCGCCCGCCCGCGGCGGACCGCCCGGTGATCGCCGCACCGAGGCCGCCGCTGTGGCCGCGGATCCGCACCTATCTGGGCGCGTTGTTCATCCTCGTCTGGGGGCTGGCGCCGTTCTACTGGATGGTCGTCACGGCGTTCCGCGACAATGTGCACACGTTCTCGCAGAACCCACTGCCGTCACACCTGACCCTGGACAACTTCAAGCAGGCCCTCGACACCAGCGGCGGCAACGACTTCCTGGCGGCGATCGGCAACTCGGTCCTGATCAGCCTCGTCACCACGGCCGCGGCGATCGTCTTCGGGGTGTTCGCCGCCTACGCCCTGGCCCGTGTCGAGTTCCGCGGCAAGTTCATCGTGACCGGCGTGATCCTCGCCGCGTCGATGTTCCCGGGCGTCGCCCTGGTCACGCCGTTGTTCCAGCTCTTCACCGACATCGGTTGGATCGGCACGTATCAGGCGATGATCGTCCCCAACATCTCCTTCGCGTTGCCGCTCACGATCTACACGCTCACCTCGTTCTTCAACGATCTGCCGTGGGAGCTGGAGGAGGCGGCCCGCGTGGACGGCGCCACCCGCGGTCAGGCGTTCCTCCGGATCATCCTGCCGCTGGCCGCTCCGGCGCTGTTCACCACGGCGATCCTGGCGTTCATCATGACCTGGAACGAGTTCATGCTCTCCAGTCAGCTGTCCAACCAGTCCACCGAGCCGGTGACGGTGGCGATCGCCCGGTTCTCGGGCACCGACCCCTTCACCCAGCCCTATGCGGCGATCATGGCGGCCGGCGCCCTGGTGACCGTCCCGCTGGTGATCATGGTGCTGATCTTCCAGCGCCGCATCGTCTCCGGCCTCACCGCCGGCGGCCTGAAGAGCTGATCCGGCGGTGGTCCGTGGCGCCGGCCGTGGGGGCGGCGACGCGCTGGGCACCCGTCAACGCCTGGAGGTGCTCGGCGGGTTCGTCGGCTTCTTCACGGTGATGGCGCTGGTCAATGCCGTCGGGTTGATCGTCGCCGGCCGGCCGTCGGTCGCGGCCTCGCTGGTGTTGGTGCTGATGCTCGTCCTGTCCTGGCTGACCTTCCGCGCGTGGCGTCGGGCGGACCGGGCCGTCAAGGGCGGCTGAGGCCACGGCAGCGCCCGGCCCGCCTCAGCAGCGGTGTCAGCAGCGGTGTCAGCGGCCGTCGCGCCAGGCCACCAGCGACTCCACCAGCTCGAGCGGATAGTCCGGCCCGTCGACGCCCACGGTGAACAACGTGATGCCCTCGGCGTGCAGCGCCTCCGCCGTCCGCCGCGCCGCATCCGGCGACTCGGCGCCACCGATCTCGGTGGAGCGCTCGATCTCGGCCGGGTCGCGGCCCACGTCGGCGCAGTGCGCGGCGAGCACCGCGGACTTGTGGCGGTAGGTCTCCACGTCCACGAACGAGTGCCAGATGTCGGCGTGCCGCGCCACGTGCCGGAGCGTCTTGCGCTCCCCGCCGCCGCCGAGCAGGACCGGGATGTCGCGCGTGGGCGCGGGGGTCAGCCGGGCCAGCCGGTTCTCGATGCGTTCCAGCGAGTCGCCGAGCGCGTCCAGCCGCGAGCCCTTCGTGCCGAACTCGTACCCGTACTCGGTGTAGTCGCGCTCGAACCAGCCACCGCCCAGCCCGAGGATGAGCCGCCCGCCGGAGATGTGGTCGACGGTGCGGGCCATGTCGGCGAGCAGGTCGGGATTGCGGTAGCTGTTGCAGGTCACCAGTGCGCCGATCTCGACCCGCTCGGTCTGCTCCGCCCAGGCGGCGAGCATGGTCCAGCACTCGAAGTGGGCGCCGTCGGGGTCGCCGTAGAGCGGATAGAAGTGGTCCCAGTTGAACACCGCGTCCACGCCCGCGTCCTCGGATCTGCGGACGGCGTCGCGCAGCAGCCCGTAGCTCGGGGAGTGTTGCGGCTGGAGTTGGACGGCGATGCGGATCGGGCGTTCGGAGGAGGCGCTCATGGGCCCATTGTGCGGGCGGTGGGCGGAGCGTGCACCCGGGCTCTGCCCCACCGCGCGAGTGGTCAGCCCTCGCGGTCGAGGATGAACCAGAAGTGTTCGCCGTCGGAGACGGTCCCGCGCCCGTTCATCACGGCCAGGAGGGTGGTGGGTCGCCCGGAGTCATCGGTGTCGACGACGACGAAGTGGTCGATCACCGGCAGCCGGTCGTACACCATGGAGGCGGTCGGTCGTCCGCGGAACGAGACCTCCCACAGTGAGGCCCCGCCCCCGCCGGTGGCCGACGTATCGGGGACGACGTCCCCGGCATCGTCGGTGACCAGGATCGGGTCGACTTTTCCTGCGTCGGTGAAATCCTTGCCCCACCAGCGCATCTGGCCGAGCATGCCGAACATCGGGTGGCCGGTGTCCAGCCCCGTGCCCCGCCAGCGGCTTCCGGAGATCTCCTCGACGCGCGCCGGCTCGAGGGCGTCCCACAGGGCCGAGACCCGCGTCGACGGGACGGAGCCGAGGGAGCGGATCTCGGCGAACTCGGCGGAACGGTCGGAGTTCGTGGCCCCGGCGTTGCCGCGGGCGGCGTCGGCGGCGCTCACAGGCCGTAGGTCTTTCCGATGATGTCGCGCTGGATCTCGTTGGTGCCGCCGTAGATCGTCGAGACCACGGCCTGGCGGACGAGCCGCTCCATGCCGTACTCGGTGGCGTAGCCGTAGCCGCCCATCGACTGCATGCACTCGAGCGTGACGCGCTTGCTCAGCTCGGTGGCCTTGAGTTTGGCCATGGAGGCCTCGCGGGGGAACAGGGCGTCCGGGGCGGACTCGTCGACCTTCTTCGCCACGGCGTAGACGAGGAGGCGGGTGGCCTCGATCTCGGTGGCCAGGTCGGCCATACGGTGGCGGATGACCTGGAACGAGCCGACGGGACGGCCGAACTGCGTGCGCTCGGTGATGAAGTCCAGGCAGTCGTCGAACGCTCGCTGGGCCACCCCGAGCTGCATGGCGGCCAGGATGAGGCGCTCGGTGTTGAGGCCGGTCATGAGCTGCTGCCAGCCGCCGCCGACCTCGCCCACCACGGCGTCCGCGGGCAGGCGGACGTCGGTGAAGTAGAGGTCGTTGACCTCCTTGCCGCCCATGGTGTCGATTCCGGAGATCTGCAGGCCCGGGGTGTCGGCGGGCACGTCGAACATCGTGATGCCCTCGTGTTTGGCGCCCGAGGAGTCGGTGCGGGCGACCAGCAGGATGCGGTCGGCGAAGTGGGCGTTGGAGCACCAGGTCTTCTGGCCGTTGATCACCCACTCGTCGCCGTCACGCTCGGCCTTGCAGCGCAGCGCGGCCACGTCGGAGCCGGCGCCGGGCTCGGACATCGAGATCGAGAGGGTGCCGCCGGCCACGGTGAGCTCGAGGGCGCGCCTGCGCTGCTCCTCGTCGCCGAACTTCTCGTAGGCGGCGGCGGTGATGAGGGTGGGGCCGATGCCGCCGATGGGGGCCAGTCCCTTGAGGGAGTGCTCGAGGAGCAGGCAGAGTTCCACCGCGCCGGCGGCCGAACCGCCGTACTCCTCGGGGACGGTCAGTCCGAGCCAGCCGAGGTCGGCCATCTTGGCGTAGATCTCCCGGGAGTGGGTGCCGCCCTCGCCGGTCAGCGCGGCGCGCTGCTCGACGCCGCCGACCTCGCGGGCGCAGAAGTCGTCGATCGACCTGGCGAAGTCGCGCTGTTCTTCGGTGAGGATGTCGAACATGTCGAGCCTCTTCTCATTGTCGGGGGGTGTCGGTAGTCGGCGTGGTCGACTATTGTGGCGGGTATCACGGTACGCTACATCAAATATATGTGATCTGAAGCGGGAGGACCTTCCGATGACCACGACCGAGACCGCCCCCACCCTCGCCAGCCTGGACCCCCGCGACGGGACGGTTCTCGCGGAGTACCCGATCGCCGGCCCGGAAGAGGTGGCTCTCGCCGTCGAACGCGCCCGCGCCGCCGCCCGCTGGTGGGCCGACCAGGGCCCGCGGGGCCGTCGGGAATGGCTGCTCGAGTACAAGCGCGCCATCGCCTCGCGGGCGCAGGAGCTGGCCTCCCTGATCTCCGCCGAGACCGGAAAACCGGACGAGGACGCGACCCTGGAGGTGTTGCTCGCGGTCAGCCACCTGGAGTGGGCGGCCAAGAACGCCAACAAGGTCCTTCGTCGTCGCTCCGTCCCGGCCGGCCTGCTCATGAGCAACCAGGCCGCATATGTCGAGTACCAGCCGTTCGGCGTCGTCGGCGCGATCGGCCCGTGGAACTACCCCGTCTTCACCCCGATGGGCACACTGTCCTACGCCATGGCCGCCGGCAACGCCGTGGTCTTCAAGCCCAGCGAGCTCACACCGGGCGTGGGTGTGTGGCTCGCCGAGGTCTGGGACTCGCTCGGTGCCTCGCACCCCCTCATCCAGACCGTCACCGGCGACGGCTCGACCGGTGCCGCACTGTGCCGGGCGGGCGTCGACAAGCTGGCCTTCACCGGCTCGGCCGCCACGGGCCGCAAGGTCATGGCCGCGTGCGCCGAGACCCTCACCCCGGTCGTCATCGAGGCCGGCGGCAAGGACGCGGTGCTCATCGACAAGGACGCGGACCTGGACACTGCCGCCGAACAGACGGTCTTCGGCGCCATGGGGAACGCGGGACAGACCTGCGCCGGTGTCGAGCGGATCTACGTACACGCCGACGTGCACGAGGCGTTCGTCCACAAGTTCACCGCCAGGGTCCGCGCGCTCTCGCCCGGCACGTCGATCAGCTCGAGCTACGGCCCCATGACGCTGCCCTCGCAGGTCGACGTCATCCGGCGCCACGTCAAGGACGCGATCGCCCGCGGCGGCAAGGCGCTGGTCGGCGGCGAGGAGTCCGTCGGCGACCGGGTCGTCGAGCCGGTCGTGCTGGTCGATGTGCCGGAGGACTCGACAGCCATCACCGAAGAGACCTTCGGCCCGACGGTGGTGATCAACAAGGTGGACGACCTGGAGGAGGCCGTCGAGAAGGCCAACGCGGTCAACTACGGCCTGGGCAGCGCCATCTTCACCAAGGACCGCAGGCGCGGACTCGCCCTGGCCGAGAAGATCGACGCCGGCATGGTCTCGGTCAACTCGTTCCTCGCCTTCGCCGGCATCGCCGCGCTGCCGTTCGGTGGCTCCGGCGACTCGGGCTTCGGCCGGATCCACGGCGCCGACGGACTGCGAGAGTTCGCCCGTCCGCGCTCGATCACGGTCGAGAGATTCTCCGCACCCCTGAACCTCATGACCATGACCCGCAAGCCCCGCGACATCAAGATCGTCAAGTGGATGCTCGCGAACGTCCAGGGAAAGTTGTGATCCGACATGACCGCGACCTCGCCCGATGCGACCGGGGAGAGGACGACGACGTCGTCGTCGTCGTCAACCGGAAAGAAGACCCTTCCCGGGGTATTCGGACCGATCCCGGCCGAGCTGGTCGTCGACCCCGACCGGGCGCACCCGCTCACCGCGGACGTCCCGCTCAAGCCGGGGCGCATGTACTGGCGTGACCTCGTCGCGACACTGGACCCGGTGGCGGATGCGGCCGAGATCCACCGCATCACCGCCGCGTTCGAGTTCCCGTGGGACTACCAGCGGGCGCTCGAGCTGGCGCTGTACCGCACCTACTGCGTGCCGTCGGTCTCGGCGGTGCTGTCCGAGGCGGGCAATTTCCGAGACGCGCCGCAGCAGCGGTACGACGACACGGCGCTGCTCATGGCCGAACTCGTCGAGCACGGCTACGACTCGATGCGCGGCAAGGAGTCACTGCGGGTGATCAACCGGCAGCACGCGATGTACGACATCACCAATGACGACATGCTGTACGTGCTGTCGACGTTCGTCTTCGAGCCGCTGGAGTGGATCGACGCCCACGGCTGGCGGCGACTGCACCCGAACGAACGCCTCGCCGCGTTCCACTTCTACCGCGGGGTGGGGCAGCGGATGAACATCGCCGACATCCCGGAGGACATGGCCGAGTTCCGGCGCTGGCGGGACAGCTACGAGGCGCGCGAGTTCCGGTACGCGGACACCAACAACGAGATCGGCAACTACACGCTCGACCTCATGTGCTCGTGGTACCCGGAGGCGGTCCGCCCGGTGGTCCGGAAGGTCGTGCAGTCGCTCATCGACGACGACATGGCCCGCGCGTTCGGCTTCCCGGCGCCCTCTCCGGCCCTGCGCAGTGCCGGGTATGCGGCGGTGCGTGCGCGGTCGCGGCTCATCCGCTGGTTCCCGGTGCGGCGGAAGGCGTACGGGACGGAGGGCACCGAGAACCGGACCTATCCCGGCTATCCGACCGGCTACCGGCCCGCCGACCTGGGGGCGCACCCCATCATGCCGCGGGACCGGCAGGTCGGCGGGTGCCCGGTTCCGCACGGGGCGGCTGCCGGAGGGGCCGGGGCCCGGTGATGTTTTTTCAGCGACCCGCTCGGCCCCGCGCAGGTTTCGGACAGCCCCGCGGTTCTGCCAGGCCCCGGCGTACGGTTTGCGCACAGCCCCGCGGCCCCGCCCGGCCCCGTGCAGGTTTCGGACAGCCCCGCGGTTCTGCCCGCCCCCGGCGCACGGATTGCGCATCATCAGCGAGATTTGGACGGCGTGTCGCCGCGCTGATGGTGCGCAACACGCTGATGGTGCCCAATCGGCAGAAGGCCTGGCTTCCGGTTTGACCGAAAGCCGGGTGTGATCTCGGCAACAGTGGTTACAGTGGCGCCAATCGCCCCGACCCCCAGATATATGTGATCGAATCTATGTGGCTCGGCTGGCGGCGATGGTTGAACAAGGAGAGGAAGCGCGATGACCGTCAGCGGACGCGACGCCGTCAAGGTCGACACCGACGAGGTGGGCGTGACCACCATCAGCATCGACCGGCCCGACCGGATGAACGCCTTGGACGCCCCCACGGTCGTGGCACTGGTCGAGCTGATCAACGAGCACGGTGCGGACCCGGCGACCCGGGTAATCCTCTTGGCCGGCGAGGGCGCAGCCTTCACCACCGGCGCCGACCTGCAGGCCATCAAAGAGGCCGGGCCGGACGCGCCGAGTCCCGACGAGACCATGCACAATGCGGCCGCGCTGGTCCGGGCGGTTCTCACGGCGCCGGTCCCGGTGATCGCGGCGGTCAACGGTCCGGCGGCCGGGGTCGGGGTCTCGCTCGCGCTGGCCGCAGACCTGATGCTCATGGCCGAGGACGCCTACCTGCTGCTGGCGTTCACCAATATCGGCCTCATGCCCGATGGCGGAGCGAGTGTGCTCCTGCCGGCCGCGGTCGGCAGGGCCGTCGCCTCCCGCATGCTCCTGCGCGGGGACTCCGTCTCGGCGCTTCAGGCCCGGGACGTCGGGCTCGCGATCGACGTACTGCCCACCGCCGACCTGCGCGCCGGGGCGGCCAAGATCGCCCGCCGCCTGGCCCGCGGCCCGCGACGCGCCCTCGAGCTGACCAAACGCTCCCTGACCGGCGCGACCCTGACCGAGCTCGACGCGGCCCTGGCCCGCGAACACGAAGGCCAGGTCGAACTGCTCGTCTCCACCGACTTCGCCGAAGGCGTGTCCTCGATCCTCGAAAGGCGCCGACCGACCTTCTCCTGACCCGAGCCCGCCCCGCGCACACCGCATCGAAGACCGAGATGAAGACGTTGATCCCGACAATCACCACTCCGCTCCGCGCACACCGCATCGAAGAAAGGCCGAGACCATGACCACTGCGACGGATCCCCTCGCCGAACTGCACGCGGCACGGCGAAACCACTGGAACTCGTGGGTCGCCACCCACGCCGAGATGAAGCCGGACGGGCAGGCGCTGCGCTATCTGGGTGAGA
>DWWG01000226.1 GCA_019119875.1 Candidatus Dietzia intestinigallinarum
CAGGGCCGGGAGTCCTGTTCTTCATGGACGCCATCGGTCTGCGTCCGCGCATCAAGGAGATGGCCGACCGGATCGCCGGGTGGGGCTACACGGTCCTGGCGCCCAACGTCTACTACCGAATCGGCACCGCGCAGGAGCTGGAGCCGTCGATGGACCTGACGATCCCGGAGAACCGGAAGGCCTTCGGGTCGGTCACCATGCCACGGGTACAGGGATACACCCCGGACGAGTCCGACCCGGACAGCGAACGCTGGCTGGACGCCCTGGCCGAGCACGCCGCCGCCGGACCGGTCGGCGTGACCGGCTACTGCATGGGCGCCAAACTGGCCCTCCGGGCAGCGGCGCTGCGCCCCGGGCAGGTCGCCGCGGCCGCCGGCTTCCACGGAGCGGCCCTGGTCGACGGTACCGACTCCAGCGCCCACCTGTTGCTGCCGCGCTGCCGGGCCGAGTTCGCGTTCGGCCACGCCGACGCCGACCCCGCCAACGACGCCGAGGCGATCGCCAAACTGGGTCGCGCCCTCGACGCCGCCGGACTGACCGCACTCAACGAGATCTACCCGGACGCCCCGCACGGCTACACCATGTCGGACACCGCCTCCTACCAGGAGGCCGGCGCCGAGAGGATGTTCCGGACGCTCCGGTCGCTCCTCGCGCGCACGCTGGGCTGAGTCGTCCCCGGCCGCGCGCACGCTGGGATGACCCTCCGCCGGGTGCACGCGGGGCCGGACTGTGTCCCGGCCGCGCGCACGCTGGGCCGGACTGAGTCTCAGCCGCGGCGGGCCGTGACGCGACCGATCATGCGGATGCTCGCCAGGTACGGGATCCGCGTGAACCGTTTGGAGTACCAGGCGAACGTGGCGAACCCGTCCGGGGTGATCACCAGCCGACGGGACTCGATCCCCCGGACCGCCCGCCGGGCGATGATCTCCGAGGTCAAGTGTGTTCTGGAGAGCAGTTTCCGGGCCATCTCGTCGGCCTGCGCGTCCTCACCGGACAACGAATCGGCCAAACCCGACCTGAAGAACTGCGGGCAGATCACCGACGTGGTGATCCCGCGCGGACGCAGCTCCGCATCCAGGGTCTCCCCCAGTGCCACGGCCGCGGCCTTGGTGGCGTTGTAGGCGCTCATCCTGGGCGCATGTACCAGGCCTGCGGCGGAGGCGGTGATGACGATCCGCCCACCTCGCGGCAGCGTCGGGACCAGTGCCCGGCAGCCCCGGACCACGCCGAGCAGGTTGATGTCGACGATGCGGTCCCACGAGTCCATCGACGTGGCCTCCAGCGCGCCACCGATCGCGATTCCGGCGTTGTTGACGAGGATGTCGAGCGCGTCGACGGCATCGGCGGTGGCCTGCCAGTCCTCGTCGGAGGTCACGTCCAGCCGCCGGTACGACCAGGTCCCGGGCAGGGACCGCACCTCGTCGGTGGGCCCGGCGTGAATGTCGGTGAGGATCACCTCGTCGCCCAGGGCGAGGTATTCCCGGGCCATCGCCAGCCCGAGCCCGGAGGCCGCGCCGGTGATGAGGACGCGCCGCGAGCCGGGGTCGCCGGCCTCCGCCACCGCCCGGTGGGGCTCGTTCCGGATACCGCGCGAAGCGTTGCGCCGGGTCAGGAATCCGGTCATCGGGTCAGGCCCACCTTGTCGTCGTCGTTCTCGTTGCGGTCGGTCTCGTGGTCGTCGTACCCGCTGCCCGCGCCGGCCCCGACACCCGCGGCGGCGGGAGGCCCGTCGACACCCGCGGCGGCGCCCGGCTCGTCGAGACGCGCGGCGGACAGCTCCACGTCCGGCCCGAACGCCATCCCCCGGCGCTGGTCGCCGAACGCCAGCTCGGGGATCTCCACCAGGTAGTTCTGCACGTAGCGCCACGGCCGGGCGTCGCCCTGCTTGGGGAACTTGTGGCCGTCGCGCCGGATGTAGCCGGCGTCGAAGTCGAGCAGCAGCCGGTCGGCCGGTTCCTCGGGCAGGGCCGGGGCGTACACCGCGTCGCCGCGCTTCCACAGCTTGACCATGTAGCGCGAGACCATGTCGGCGCGCAGGGTCCACGACGAGTTGATGTACCCCACGGTGAAGCTGAAATTGGGCACGCCGGCGAGCATCATGCCGCGGTAGGTGGCCTGCGCCGGGATATCCAGGGGCCGGCCGTCGATGCTCAGGGTGCCGCCGCCGAACGCCTGCAGGCGCAGGCCGGTGGCGGTGACGATCACGTCCGCCTCGACCTCCTCACCCGTCGTGAGCCGGATGCCGTCCGGGGTGAACGTCTCGATGTGCCCGGTCACCACGCGCGCGCCGCGCTGCAGGGACAGGAAGATGTCGCCGTCGGGGGCCTTGCAGACGCGCTGGTCCCACGGCCGGTAGTCGGGCGTGAAGTGCTGGTCGATCATCTCGGCGGAGATGAAGCGGCGCTGCATGGCGCGCAGGACCCGCTTGAACAACCACGGCGCCCGCTGCGCGATCACGAACTGCGCCATGTCGCGTGCACCGTGGTTGAAGCGCGCCGCCCTGTAGGCCAGCCGGCCCGGCAGCAGCCGCTTCCACACCGCGCTGATGGTGTCCTTCTCCGGCAGCGGGCCGATGTAGCTCGGGGTGCGCTGCAGCATGGTGACCTGTGCGCCGAGGGCCTCGAGCGCGGGCAGGAGTGTGACGGCGGTGGCGCCGGAGCCGATCACCACGATCCGGCGGCCCTCGTACTCCATGTCGTCCGGCCACTGCTGCGGGTGGATGATCTGCCCCCGGAAATCGGCCTCGCCGGGGAACTCGGGGCGGTGGCCCTCGGCGTGCGAGTAATAGCCGGAGCCGTAGTGGACGCGGCGGGACCACACGATGCGCTCGGTGCGCTCGGTGTCGGTGTCGGTGCCGTCGGTGCCGTCGGTGCCGTCGGCGGCCCGGGTGTCGGAACCGCTGCCTCCGCCGGTCACGCAGGTGATCCGGTACATCCCGCGGCTGCTGTCCCAGTTCGAGTCGGCGACCCACGAGCGCAGGTGGAGGCGGTCGAGCGCGCCGGCCTCGCGGGCGGTGTCGCGGATGTACTCCTTGATGTCCGCGCCGCCGCCGAGCGTGGAGTCGTGCGGCCAGGGCCGGAAGGGGAAGCCGAAGGTGGCCATGTCGGAGTCCGAGCGGATGCCCGGGTAGCGGAAGGTGTGCCAGGTTCCGCCCAGGTCGTCGTGGGCGTCGTGGATCTCCCAGTTCCATCGGGGGAACGCGCGGCTGACGTGGTGGGCGAGGTCGATCCCGGAGATCCCTGCGCCCACGATCAGCAGGTCCAGCGGGTTCTCGGGGCTCTCGCCCGCCCGCCGGCGACTGTCGGTGGAGGTGCTCATACTCCAGTACCGTAGCCGCGCGACGCCCTGGAAACTTTCCGTAATGCGCCAACAAGTTGTGATTTCGCGCCACGGGGCGCAGGGTTGCGCCATGGCGTACATCCGATCGGCGGGACTGCGCGGCGTGCGGCGGGTGGTCACGGAGCTCGGCGGCGACCCGGACGGCCTGGCCCGGCGCTGTGGCCTGCCGACCGCCGCGTTGGACGACGACGAGATCCTGGTCGAGGACATCGCGATCGCCCTGCTGCTCGAGACGGCCGCCGCCGAGCTGGACTGCCCCGACCTGGGGCTGCGGGTGGCGCAGCTCCAGGACCTGGACATGTTGGGGCCGGTCGCGGTGGCGGTGAAGAACGCCCGCAGCGTCACCCAGGCGTTGGAGATGACCTCCAAGTACCTGTTCTTCCACTCGCGGTCGATCGAGATCACGGTGGTGAAAGACCCCGGGGGCGACGACGACGTGCTGGGTGTGCGTTTCGGATACCGCGACCCCGGCCAGGAGATCCCTCCGCAGTCTGTCGACCTAGTGCTGCTGTTTTTGCACCGCGCGATGCAGACCGTGCTGGGGCATGACTACGGTCTGCTGTCGGTGGAGCTGCCGAACGAGCTCAGCGTCGCCGAGGAGCGGTACGAGGCACTGTTCGGCGCCCCGGTGGCGGCGTGCACCCCGGGTGCGGTGCTGCGCGTGCCCTCCGCCCTGTTGGGGCGGCCCATCCCCGGCGGCGACCAGGCCCTGCAGCAGCTGGCGGCGCAGTATCTGGACCAGCACGTTCCGGCCGATCAGCGCGGGTTCGTCGACCACACCCGGGCGGTGCTGCAGCAGTCGCTGGAGACCGGCACGTCGTCGCTGGCGGAGGTGGCGGGCCTGCTGGCTGTCTCACCCCGCACGCTGCAGCGTGAGCTCGCCGGCGAGGGCACGACCTTCGTCGCGTTGCGCGACGAGGTGCGGCGCGAGACGGCTCTCCGGCTGCTCACCACGACCGAGATCCCGCTGTATCAGATCGCGTCCGCGCTCGACCTGGGTGATGCCACCACGTTCAGTCAGTACGCGCGCCGCTGGTGGGGGAGGACGGCCCGGCAGGTTCGACTCGGCGGCGCCCGCGCGGCCCGGGTGGGAGAATGGTCGACATGAGCTCGTCCCCGTCGTCCTACCCGCTGTCCCTTCTCGGTGTCGGACCGCCGGGGGACGGCACGGAGGATGTCGACGACCCGGTCCGTGAGCAGATCCTCGACGCCGCGGCGGCACAGTTCGCGAGCGTCGGGATCGCCCGGTCCACGATGGGCGACATCACTCGGCGGGCGGGCCTGGCGCGGATGACCCTGTACCGGCGGTTCTCCACCAAGCAGGAACTGGTGGAGGCGGCGCTGATGCGGGAGGCGTCGTGGTTCCTGGCCGATCTCCAGCGGGAGATCGACTCGCACGACACGGCCGAGGACAAGCTGACCGAGGGGTTCGCGTTCACGGTCTCCAGGCTGCGGAACCACGGTCTGCTCAACCGGCTGCTGGAGACCGAGGCGGAGTCGACCGTCCCGTATTTCACCGTGCAGGGCGGGCCGCTCATCACGGCGGCGGCCCATTTCCTCGCCGGGGTGGTCTCGCGCAGCGTCACCGACTCCCGCAGTCACGAGGAGGTGCTGGTGGTCTCCGAGGTGGCGGTCCGCCTGGTCATCTCGTTCATCCTGAGCCCGTCGATGATCATCGACCTCGACGATCCCGCCGTCATGCGGGAGTTCGCCCGCAAGCAGCTCGGCCCGCTCCTCGGCCCGTCGGAGTTCCCGGCCGGCGGCTGAGCTGGCCGGACGTGAGCGTCGCCACCCATAGCGTTGACATACAACGCCTTCGTGTCTAGCGTCAGTGACAAATAGATCGAGATTGTCACTCTGTCCCTGTCTCGATCGTCGGTCCCACGCTCCCGGCCACAACGGCCGGTGACCGGAAGGATGATCATGACCGCTGTCGCACCCCGCCCGTCGGCCACCACCGAGGAGTACGAGGCCACGCTCCGGCGCCTGTCGGAGGCCTCGGTCCACCGCAG
>DWWG01000227.1 GCA_019119875.1 Candidatus Dietzia intestinigallinarum
CACGAACCCGGACTGGGGTTGGGGTTCATGCCGATCCGTATCAGCACCAAACCCGACATCGTCGACATCCCCGCCCACCGCCACAGCAACTGGTGGCACGCCAACCGCCACCGCTACACCAACAGCGTCAGCGGACTCGAAAAAGCCCTACACGCCGCCCTGGGCGACCTCCTGGACCCACCACCACCCTTCTGACACCACGCCGGGGCGGCTTGAAGGCATCGAACGGCTACTTCGCGACCGGTCGCCCGGTGGCGACAGGCGTCGTGCCCGGCTCGATACGGACGACAATCTGCTTCGACGTGGGGGTGTTGCAGATGTCGGCCACAGCCTCACGGTGAATGAGTTCGTTGCCCTCCGGGAAGTACAGGGCAGCGCAACCACGCGCCGAGGAGTAGGCCACCACCCGGTAGCCACGGAGCACCTTGTCCGGCCGTCCCGGCCACTCGCTGAAGATGTCGACGGTCTGGCCGTCATGCAAACCCAACTCGGCCAGGTCATCGGGGTTGACGAACACCACGAAGCGACCGTTGGAAACACCCCGGTATCTATCATTCAGGCTGTAGATGGTGGTGTTGTGCTGATCGTGGGCCCGCATGGTCTGCAGGATCAACCGCCCCTTGGGGACACGCATGTATTCGGCCTGATGGACGGTCAGCTGAGCCTTACCGGTGGGGGTCGGGAACGTACGACTGTCCCGCGGCCCGTGGGGCAACACGAACGTGGTCTCCTTCTCCATCCGCCTGTTGAAGTCCTCGAAACCGGGAACCACACGAGCGATCGAATCGCGGATCGTGTCGTAGTGCCGTTCGAAGCCCCGCCAATCGATATCGACACCCCGCCCCTCCAACACACGCTCCGCCAAACGGCAGATCACCGACACATCGGAGAGCAGACCCGGCGCGACAGGATCGAGCTCGCCGCGGCTCGAATTGATCCGGCAGACCGTGTCCTCAGCGGTGACGTACTGCAAGAGCCCGTTCTGAACATCCTTCTCAGTGCGACCGAGAACCGGCAGGATCAACGCCTCCCGACCGGTGACGATGTGGGAACGATTGAGCTTCGTCGAGACCTGGATCGTCAGATCGGCCCGAGCAATACCCTCCTCCGCACGTGCGGAGTCCGAAATAGCGCCGACGATGTTGCCGGCCATCGACATCATGACCTTCACATCACCGCGCTCCACGGCGTTCATGCTGGCCACCGTGTCCAGGCCGTGCTCACGAGGCGGCTCGAAACCGAACTCTTCGGCGACAGCGTCGAGGAACCAGTTCGGCATCTGCTCCCAGACACCCATCGTCCGGTCGCCCTGGACATTGCTGTGCCCGCGGATCGGAGAGGCCCCGGCGCCGGGCTTGCCGATGTTGCCCCGCAGCATCAGCAGGTTCATGATCTCGGCGATCGTGGCGACACCGGTCTTGTGCTGGGTGATACCCAGACACCAGGTGATGATGGTGGCGTTCGACTTGATGTAGCGATCCGCCAACGAATCGATCTGCTCCGCCGTCAGCCCGGTCGCGTCGAGGGCCTCCTGGTCGTCCGTTGCGAGGATGTGATCCCGGTACTCCTGGAACCCCTCGCAGTAGGTGTCGAGGAAATCGTGGTCGAGCACCGTTCCGGGGGCCGCCTCCTCGGCGAGCAGCACGCGCTTGGCCACAGCCTGGATCAGGTGTTGGTCGCCGCCGATCCGGATCTGCAGGAACTCGTCGGCGAGCTTCGTGCCGTTGCCCACGAGACCACTGGGCCGCTGTGGATTCTTGTAGCGCATCAGCGACGCCTCGGGGAGCGGGTTCACCGCGACCATGGCGCCCCCGTTCACCTTGGTCTCCTCGAGAGCGTTGAGCATCCGCGGGTGGTTGGTCCCGGGGTTCTGCCCCATGACGATCACCAGATCGGCCTTGCCGAAGTCGTCGTAGGCGATCGTCGACTTGCCCACACCGATGGCCGGCGCCATCCCGGCGCCGGTGGCCTCATGGCACATGTTCGAGCAGTCCGGCAGGTTGTTGGTCCCGAACGCCCGCGCGAACACCTGATAGAGATACGCCGGCTCGTTCATGATGCGGCCACTCGTATAGAAGACCGCCTCATCGGGAGAATTCAGCGAGCGAAGATGCCGCGACGCGATGTCGAAGGCCTCGTCCCAGCTGACAGGGACGTAGTTGTCCGAATCGGCAGCCTTGTACATCGGCTCCACGATGCGCCCCTGCTTGCCGAGCCAGTACTCGGACTTGGCCCGCATGCTGGTCAGAGAATTCTCAGCCCAGAACTCCCGCGGGATGGTCAGTGGCGTGGACTCCCACACGATGGACTTGATGCCGTTCTCACAGAACTCCAGTGGCTTACTGTGGTCCGGATTCGCCCAGGCACAGCTGGGACAGTCGAAGCCCTTCTTGTGGTTGATGGTCAGCGAGACCTTGGCGGTCCGGGCCGTCCCCATCTCCTCCTCGGACGGGAGCATCGCGTGCTCGATAGCCGGGAGACCGACCGCCCACGTGGCTCGCTTGCCGATCTTGATATCCGCGTCGGTGAAATCTTCTCGGGGAGCTGAATGGTGCATACCGCTGCCTCACTGCCGAACTCATTGGGACTGCTGAACTCATCCGGGCCAACCCCGAATCATGACCACTATCTCAAAGTTTTTATATTTAGTCCCGGAAAGCCGGAACCGGGGTTGACGACGGCAACTCCGGCGCGGCCACGGGGCCCGAAGCCACCCTGACCCGCAGGTCCGCCGCAACGCCGTCCGGTAGCCGGTGGGTGACCAGCACCACTGTCCGGTCAGTCGAGACCAGACCGGAATCCCGATCGAGCAGACGACTCTGCAGGTCGGCGGAGTCGGCGTCGTCGAGATGCTCCGCGGGCTCGTCGAGCAACAGAATCCGCGCAGGCGACAGCAGAGCGCGCGCGAGTAACAGCCTTCGGCGTTGACCCCCGGACACGGTGTGGGCACCCGCCGACAGCACCGTGTCCACACCGTCGGGCAGTCCGTCGACCCAGTCCCCCAGTCCGACCGTCTCCAGCGCGCCACGCGCCTCGGCCTCGGTGACGTCCCCCCGGGCGACCCGCAGGTTCTCCAGAACCGAGGCGTCGAACAGGTGGGCGTCCTCCGCGAAGAAGCCGATCGTGCGCCGCAGCTGCACCTGATCGAAATGATCGAGCGGGTGACCGTCGAGGCAGACCGTGCCGCCTCGGGGAGGGAGGAGACCCGCCAGTGTCATCAGCAGCGTGGTCTTGCCGCTGCCGCTGTCCCCCACGATCGCTACCCGGGCTCCGGGGCGCAGGTCCAGGTCGATACCCGCGGTGACGGCCCGTCCCGGCCACCCGGCCCGCAGGTCCACCGCGCGGAGTCTGCCCGGGCCCGTCACCGCGGCGGTGCCACCCACGGCGGGAGCGTCGGCGCGGTCGAGGAGATCGTTGATCCGTCGCGCGGCCAGCCGGGCACGCAGCAGGGCCAGTGCGGCGGCGGGCAGTGGCGCGGTGGCCTCGAACGCCGACAGCGGTAACAACACCAGTACGCCGAGCATCGTGGGTTGCAGCGCCTCCGCCCCGGAGCCGAACACGGTCAACCCGATCAGTAGCGCACCGAGCACGCTGACGCCCAGGGCCAGCGGGGCCGCGGCATCCGCCCAGGCGACCGGCACCGCAGCACGGTCGGTGGACCTCAGCGCCGCCTGATCTGCCTCCCGCGCACGCGAGGAGACGACCCCGAGCTGTCCGGCAACCCGCAGTTCGGCGGCGTGATCGATCGCGGTTACGGCGTTCTCGGTGAAGGCACCCCGTGCGCCGTCCCCCTCGGTCTCGGCGGCGGTGGCGGCACGGGCGGCGAGCCACGGTGCCACGACCCCCGCCACGACCAGCGCCACTGCCAGGATGAGCCCGGCGACGGGAGCGATCACGGCCACCGTGATCACTGCGCCGACCGAGATCACGGCCGCCACCGCCATGGGGACGAGGGCCCTGACGACGACGTCGCCGAGCACATCGACGTCCGCCCCCGTACGGGTGAGCAGGTCCCCGCGTTTCAGCCCGGCGGTGGCTGCCGGGTCCCCGTCGGCGAGCCGTCGATACAGCTCCGTCCGGGCGGCGGTCGTCCCGCGGAGCGCGGTGTCGTGGGTGGCCAGGCGTTCGAGATACCGGAACAGGCCGCGGGAGATTCCGAGCGCACGGACCGCGACCACCGCCACCGTGAGATCGAGGACGGGAGGCATCTGCCAGGCACGGATGATGAGCCAGGCCGACAATCCCGCCAGGAGCAGTGCGCTCCCGAGGGTGGCGGTGCCGGTCGCGATGGAGATCAGCACCCGGCGACGATCGAGATCGAGCAGAGCCATGGCGCGCCGCAGATCGGTCATACCGCACCGCCCCCGCCGGTCGGTACGAGTGCCCGGACCCGGACGACCTCGTCCGCCACCGCGAGCACACTCGGCCGGTGGGCCACCACGACGACAGTGCGTCCGGACCTCGCCAGCTGCACCAATGTGTCGAGCACGCGCGCCTCGGACCGTGCATCGAGGTGCGCGGTGGGCTCGTCGAGCAGCAGCACCGGGCGGTCAGAGGCCAGGGTGCGGGTCAGTGCCAGCCGTTGGCGCTGACCGAGCGAGAGCCCCACCCCCTCGGCGCCGACGACGGTGTCCCAGCCGTCCGGGCATTCGGCGAGCACCACGTCGAATCCGGTCGCCGCGCACACGGCGTCGAGCCCCGGCCGGTCCGGTTCGATCCCCGCCAGCCCGAGGTTCTCCGCCAGGGTCCCGGGCAGCAGAACCGGCCGCTGGGGAAGCCAGGCGACCTGCCGCCACCAGCTCTCATCCGCGGTCACCGGCTCGCCGCCGACACTGACCGACCCCTCGTCCGGCTCGGCGAGTCCGAGAACCGCGAGCGTCGTCGTCGTCTTTCCCGCTCCGTTGTCCCCGGTCAGGGCGGTGATGGCACCCGGGCGGCACCGCGCGTCGAGGCGGTACGGGGCCCACCCGTCGCGGCCGGCGACCCCCAGGCCGGAGATCACGATCTCGGGCGCCTGAGCGGCGGTCGCGGCCGAGGTGGCGGCCGGGGTGGCCGGCGCGTCGTCGAGTACGGCGAAGGCGCGGCCCGCAGCGGCGAGCCCGTCCTCGGCGGCGTGGAAGCGGGTCCCGACGTCACGCAACGGGCGGTACGCCTCCGGCGCGAGGATGAGCGCCACGACACCGGCCTCGAGCGGCATCAACCCGTACACCAGCCGCATGCCGATACCCACCGCCACCAGCGCCACGGACAGCGTCGCCAGGAACTCGAGCACCGTTCCGGACAGGAAGGCCACCCGCAGGGCCGACATGGTGGTCCGTCGGTGTGCGTCGCCCAGCTCACGGATCCGGCCCGCCGGGCCCTTCTCCCGACCCAGTGCCCGCAACGTGGGCAGGCCCGCCAGCAGGTCGAGCAACTGCGACGACAGGACGGTCGTGGCCGCGAGGGTGCGCTCGGCCTTGCCCTTGGTGAGGTAGCCGATGAGGATCATGAAGATCGGGATCAGCGGCAGCGTCACCACGATGATCACCGCGGACGCCGGGTCGTGCAGGGCGATCACCACCACCACGACGGGTGTGAGCACCGCCGCCGACAGCAGCGCGGGGATGTATCCGGTGAGGTACTCGCGGAGGCCGTCGAGGCCGCGCGTGACGACGACGACGAGCTCCGACCGACGTGAATACAGGTGCCGGGGCGGCATGCCCGTCGCCGCGTCGAGCACCTCCTGCTCCAGGTCCGTGACCACCCGCGAGGCGGTGCGGTGGGCATACCGCGAATGGAGCCAGCTCGCCGTCACCCGCACGACGATCGCCGCGGCCAAGACGGTCAGCTCGGGGCCCCAGTCCTGGACGGAGCGGGCCCCGGTGGTGACGGCCCCCGCGAGCACCCGGCCGATCATGATCGCCGCGACCACCACCATGACCACGTCGAGCACCGCGGTGGCGACCGTCCACACCAGGTATCCGCGCGCCGCCCGGGAGTAGCGCCACAGCCGGGGGTCGACCGGGGCCCGGCGCCCGGCGGACGACGTCATACGGTGACGGGTTCGCGTTCTCCCGCCACGGAGATCCGTTTACGGAAGACCCAGTAGGTCCAGCCCTGGTAGAGCATCACGACCGGGGTGAGGAACGCCGCCGCCCAGGTCATGATGGTCAGGGTGTACGGGCCGGACGAGGCGTTGCTGATGGTCAGCGACCACGCGGGGTCGAGCGTCGACGGCATCACGTCCGGGAACAGCGAGCCGAACAGCAGCACGACGGTCGCGGCGATCGCCACGGTGCTGAGCACGAACGCCCACCCCTCGCGATCGACGTGCGTCATCGCCACCACCGTCGCCAGGGCGACCGCGGCCACGGCCAGGACGATCCACGTCCACCCGGTCCCGTGGGCGAGCTGGGTCCACAGGCCGAACACCCCGGCCACCACCAACGCGGGGATCGACAGCCTCCGCGCCAGGACCACCGCGTCGGCGCGCAGCTGACCGTCGGTCTTGAGCGCGAGGAAGACGGCGCCGTGGAGGGCGAAGACGATCGCGGTGGTGGCGCCACCGAGCAGGGCATACGGGTTGAGGAGATCGAAGAATCCGCCGACGTACTGCTTGTCGGCGTCGATCGGCACGCCCCGCACGATGTTGGCGAACGCCACGCCCCACAGCACCGCCGGGAGCCACGAGCCGAACATGATCCCCCGGTCGCACCAGGTGCGCCACTGCGGGTCGTCGACCTTGCCGCGCCACTCGATCGCGCAGACCCGGACGATCAAGCCCAGCAGGATGAGCAACAAGGGCAGGTAGAACCCGGAGAACAAGGTGGCGTACCAGTCCGGGAAGGCGGCGAACAGCGCGCCTCCGGCGGTGATGAGCCAGACCTCGTTGCCGTCCCAGACCGGCCCGATGGTTCTCATGATCGCGCTCCGCCGCTCCGGTCCGTGCCTTCCCCGGCCCAGTACCGGCAGGTTCATGCCCACACCGAAATCGAATCCCTCGAGGACGAAGTAGCCGGTGAACAGCACCGCGACGAGGATGAACCAGACTTCCTGAAGACCCATGACCTGTCCCTAGTAGGCGAAGTTGAGCGAGTCGGGCTGTTCGTCGTCCGAACCGTCGAGCCCCGGTACCTGCGCGTCCCCCGGCAGGGGCCCGGCCATCGCGTGTTTGCGCATCAGCCGGAACCACACCACCGCCAGGGCCGCGTACAACAGCGTGAAGCTGACCAGCGACGCGACGACCGTCGCGCCCGAGTGGGAGGACACGCCCTGGTCCACGGTCAGGCGGATCATGTCGACGCCGGTCGGATTGGGATGGACCACCCAGGGTTGGCGCCCCATCTCGGTGAAGATCCAGCCCGCACTGTTGGCCAGGAAGGGGGTGGGGATCGCGATCAGCGCCAGCCAGCCGAACCATTTCTGGTCCGGGACCCGGCCGCGTCGGGTGACCCACAGGCCGGCCAGGGCCAGTGCCGCGGCGCCGGCGGCGAACCCGATCATCGCGCGGAACGACCAGTAGGTGACGAACAGGTTGGGCGTGTAGTTGCCCGGACCGAACTGCTCCTCGTACTGCGCCTGCAGGTTCTCGACGCCCTGGAGGGTCACGCCCTCGAACTTGCCCTCGGCGAGGAACGGCAGGACGTACGGCACCTCGATCACGTGCTTGACGCTGTCGCAGTTGTTGTGCGTGCCGATGGTCAGGATGGAGAACTTCGGATCGGTCTCGGTCTGGCACAGGGACTCGGCCGAGGCCATCTTCATCGGCTGCTGGTGGAACATCAGTTTGCCCTGGGCGTCACCGGTATAGGCCACGGCCAGGCCCGCGATCACCATGGCAAGCAGACCGAGTCGCGTGGCCGGCCGGAACACCCGGCGGGCCTGATCCTCAAGAGCCTCCGCCTCCCTGGAGGCGGTCTCGCCCTCGAGCGCGGTGTCGAGGACGGCATCGCCGGCGTCGGCCGCCCCG
Source organism: Candidatus Dietzia intestinigallinarum (assembly GCA_019119875.1). GTDB lineage: Bacteria > Actinomycetota > Actinomycetes > Mycobacteriales > Mycobacteriaceae > Dietzia > Dietzia intestinigallinarum. The sequence goes on from DWWG01000227.1 coordinate 7,949, forward strand.
CCGCCCGCGCCGACGGGGGCCGTGGCCCGCAGTGCGGCGGCCCGGCGCATGTTGCGCACCATCCACCAGCCGGCGATGCCGGCGACGAACGTCGCCGCGGTGAGGAATCCGCCGGCGATCACGTGCGGGAAGCCCCAGAGCAGGGTGGGGTTGGCGAACAGGGCCCCGATGTCGTCGAGCCGCGCCCGCCCGGACTCGGGGTCGTAGACCGCACCGACGGGGTGCTGCATGAACGAGTTGGCCGCGACGATGAAGAACCCGGAGACGTTCACGGCGATCGCCACCAGCCAGATGCTGGCGAGGTGTACCAGCTTCGGCAGTCGGTTCCAGCCGAAGATCCACAGTCCGAGGAACGTGGATTCGAGGAAGAACGCCACCAGCCCCTCGAGCGCCAGCGGGGCACCGAACACGTCCCCGACGAACCGGGAGTACTCACTCCAGTTCATGCCGAACTGGAACTCCTGCACGATCCCGGTGGCCACACCGATCGCGAAGTTGATGAGAAAAAGCTTGCCGAAGAACCTGGTCAGCTGCAGCCAGTGTTCCCGTCCGGTGGCCACCCACATCGTCTGCATCACCGCGACCAGCGGCGCCAGGCCGAGGGTGAGTGGAACGAATATGAAGTGGTAGACGGTGGTGATCCCGAATTGCCACCGGGCCAGATCCAGAGCGTCCATGACTCCCCTGTCGATTCAGATCATCGCGACCACGCGAGCATTAAAAGATATTTCTACTCAATACTCGGCGCGGTGTCCGACGAATCAAAGGAACGGGGCTGGACGACGCGGGAAAACCACCCCCGGCGTCAGACGAAGCGGCGACTGATCCTCTCGGGCAGCACGGTCAGCAGCGGGCCGATCACCTTCCAGGGCCGGGCCGGCACCAGGGCGCGGACGGGCTCGGCGTCGATTGCGCTGACCAGCGCGTCCACACCGGGATCGAACTCGGTCATGAGAGAGGTCTTGACCGACCTGTTGATGTCGGTGCGGATGTAGCCGGGGAGGATGTCGGTGACCGTGATACGGCTGCCGTCCCTGTCGAGTTCGGCGTGCAGTCCCTGCGCGAGCGAGGAGACGAACGCCTTGGACGCGGCGTAGGTGTTCTGTGCCCCGGGCATGCCCCGCAGTCCGCTGACCGACGAGATGAAGACCAGATGCCCGTCGCCGCGCTCCCGCAGCAGCGCCGCGGCCGCCTCGGCCTGGTTGAGCGTGCCCACCGCGTTGACCATCGCCGTCTCGCGGTTGGCGTGGGCCTTGCCTGTGCCGAGGGACGCCCCCTTGCCCAACCCGGCGTTGAGGACGAACCGGTCGATGCCGCCGAGCTCGTCGTCGAGTTCACCGAAGACCCGCTCCACGGCGTCACCGTCGACGACGTCCAGTTCCCGCACCGCGACGCGGATCGACGGGTTCGCCGCCATCAGTTCGGCGCGCAGTTCCTCCAGACGGTCCAGGCGCCGGGCGCACAGCGCGAGATTCCGGCCCCGGGCGGCCCACCGCCGGGCCATGCCCTCGCCGAGCCCGGAGCTGGCGCCGGTGATCAGGATGGTGTTGCGGACGGTCATGTGATCTCCTCCGTCGGGTTCGCGCCCAGTGTGGCACGGCGGGGCTGGCACGACGGGCAGATGTAGGCGACGCGGTCCGGCGAATCGGACGGCTCGGCGGGATCCGCGCGGCCGCCCAGCCGGAACGTCTCCACGGGCGTCCCGCAGCGCCTGCACGGCTTGCCGTCGCGCCCGTACACCCACAGTTCCCGCCCGCGTCGGGTGTCTCCGGTGGTGACGCGCACCGCGCGATCCGCGTTGGCCACCAGCAGTCGTCGCGCGAGGTCCACGACCGCGGGCAGGTCCGGTACCGCAGAGACGGGATCGCGGGGGTCGATTCCGCGCAGGAAGCACAGCTCGGCGCGGTAGATGGTGCCGATTCCGGCGAGGTTCCGCTGGTCGAGCAGCGCCTCGCCGATGGTGCGTCCGGGGCGCTCCCCCAGCCTCCGCACGGCCTCGGCGGTCCCGGCGTCCCAGCACCGGTCGTCGCCGAGGAGGTCGGGCCCCAGGTGCGCGACGGCCGCGTCCGCCTCTGCGGGGGTCAGCACGCGGAGCAGTCCGAGCCCGGTGCCCACGACCTCCACGTCCCCGGCCCGCAGGACGAGCCGCGCGGTGTGCCCGGGGAAGCGCCACCGCTCGCCGGCGCGCAGGACGTGGACACGTCCCTCCATCTTGAGGTGGGCGTGCAGGACCGCCCGGCCGCGATCGTGGTCGCCGGTGTCGCGGCCGGGGGTGTCGTGGCCGGGGGTGTCGCGGCTATCGGGGCCGACGACGACGAAGAGGTGCTTTCCCCGGGACCGGGCCGAGTGCACGACACGTCCGGTCAGATCGACGGCCGCGAACCTCGGCACCCGGAGCTCGGCCCGGTCCAGGGTGCGGCCGGCGAGCGCCTGATGAACCCGTGCGGCCGCGCGGCGGACCGTGTCGCCCTCGGGCACCGCTCACCAGCCCGGCCGGGTGCAGGCCACGACGCCCTCGGCCTCGATCTGCACGGTCACGTGTCCGAGTCCGTGCCCGTCGCGGAGGACCCTCCGGGCGGCATCGAGGAGCGCGGTCTGGTCGGCCTCCGGATCCACCACGAGGTGGACGGTGGCGACGTCCATCCCGGAGGTCAGGGTCCACAGGTGCAGGTCGTGGATCTGGCGCACCCCGTCGAGGGCCGCGAGATCGGCCTCCACCCGGGCGGGTTCGATCCCCGCGGGTGCGTGTTGGGCCAACACCGCGAGGACCTGCCGGCCCAACATGACGGCGCGCACCACGATGAACACGGCGATGGCCACCGCCACCACCAGATCCCAGACCGGCGAGCCGGTGAGGCGGATCAGGAGCGCGGCGGCGATCACGCCGACCGATCCCGCCGCGTCCGCCAGGACTTCCATGTAAGCGCCGCGCACGGCCAGACTCTCGCTCGAGCCGCTGCGCAGGAGGAACAGCGAGATGACGTTGATGACGAGCCCGAGCACCCCGACGATCAGCATGGTGCCGGTCGCCACGGCGGCATCCGAGCCGACCCGGCCCGCGGCCTCGACCAGCACGTAGACGCCCATCCCCAGCATGATGAGCACGGCGAGCCCGGAGGCGAAGATCTCCACGCGGTAGTGCCCGAAGGTGCGCCGGCCCGTCGAGTCGGGGCGGGCGGCGACGACCGTGGCCAGCAGTGCGGCGCCGAGCGCCACCACGTCGGCGCCCATGTGTCCGGCGTCGGAGAGCAGTGCCAGTGACCCGGACAGCAGGCCCGTGACCAGCTCCACCACGAAGAACGTGGCGGTCAGCAGGAACGCCGCACCGAGCCGGGTGCGGTAGCGGGCACCGGCGTGACCCGTCGGCGGGCCACCCCCGGCCCCGTGTCCCCCGATTCCGTGTGAATGACCCGCGCCCACCGGGACCACCTCCTGTGGGTGGCCGAACCGCCACCCGTCGAATACGCCACCCAACCGGACATATGCATCAATGCGCATATGCTAACCAATAGTCGGACGCTCCGCTATGACGGAGATCACCTCCGGATGCGCAGTCCCTTGGGCGTGATGCCGAACCCGGCGGTCCGGAAAGCGGCCGAGTACCGCGAGGCGTGCACGGTCTCGCCGCCGAGGGTCGTGATCGTCAACGGCCCCACCGCGCCGGAGCGGACGGACTCGGCGAGGGCCTCGGCGGCTCGGGAGACGGCGTCGCCGCGGTCGTCGAACACCAGGACCGTGCGCCCGCCGCGTTCCACGAACAGCACGCACACCCCGTCCACCAGCACCACCAGCGCGCCGGCCTTGCGGCCCGGCCGGTGGCGGGGAGCGGCGGTCGTCGTGGAACCCGCCGCGTCGGTCGTGTCGCGGTCGGTCGCGTCACGGTCGGTCGCGTCGCGGTCGGTCGCGTCACGGTCCCCGGCGGCGATCTCGGGCCACGGCAGCGCGGCACCGAAGGGGTTCGCGGGGTCGGTGGCGGCCACCACGCGGACCGTCGGGCTGTCGGTGCCGGAGGGCCAGACGGTGTCGTCGGCGGTGTCGTCGAGTGCGCGGAGCCGGTCGACGGTGTCGCCGGAGGCGAACTGCGCGGCACCGAGCCCCTCGACGAAATACCCACGCCGACACCGCCCCGCGTCCTCCATCCGGGCGAGGACCTTGTACACCGCCGCGAAACCGCCGGGGATCCCCTCCGCCTCGACGGCTCCGCGGGTCACCACACCGTGCCTGGCCAGGAGAGTCTCCGCCCACGCGTGTGCCCGCAGCGTGGCGTCGGTGACCGGCTCGGGGAGCAGCGACCAGCGTCCGGCGAGGGCCGGCGGGGTACGCGTGCCCGCCGACACCGCGCCGGCCAGCTGCGCCGCCGAGGTCCGCCCGAGCCGCGCCCGCCGCGGCCGGGCCGCCGACCGGGACGCCCGGTGTGCGGTGCCCGAGCCGGAGGGACCTCCCCCGGCCAGCACCGCGCGCAGCGGCGCGAACGTGTCGTTGCCGACCACACCGTCCCACACCAGCTCCCAGAGGGCGTCGCGGACGGCGCCCTCGGTCACCGTCACCGCGCCGGCCCGGTGCGCGCCGTCGTCAGTCCGTGCCCCGACCTCGTGCCCGGCCCCGGGGCCCGGCCGCCCCCCGGCGTCACCGCTACGGGACCCGGCCTGTCTGACCCGCGCGACGATGTCCCGGAAGAACAGCGCCCCACCCTGCAGCGCATCGACCACCGCGAGGTGGATCGCCCCCTCCGGCCGAGGCCGCTCGAGGGGAAGCGTGACCCCGGCCGTGTCGGTGGGGTGCAGGGAGACCCACCCGTCACGCGCGCCGGCCCTCCCCCGGCCGCACCAGATCACCTCGCCACCGGCCAGGAGCTCGTCGAGCATCGCCGGGGAGTAGTCGCGCACCCGCGGGGCCAGGATCAACTGCTCCACCGCGGAGGCCGGGACGACCGCACCGTCGAGCTGCTCGATCACCGCGAGCACGCCGTCCACGCCGGACTCGGCACCGGCCCCGCCCTCCGCGGTGCCACTCGCGCCCACTCCCTGCCAGGCCGGCAGGAACCGGCCCAGCGCGGAGTGGGAGACGGGCTCGATCTGGCTGCGCAACGTGGCCAGGGAGCGGCGGCGGATCTGGCGGAGCACCTCGGCGTCGCACCACTCCGGGCCGGAGGCGCCGGGACGGAACTCCCCGGCGAGCACCGTCCCGGAGGCTGCCAGCCTGTCGAGCACACCGCGGGCCACCGCCACACCCAACCCGAAGCGGCCGGCCACGGCCTCGGCGGTGAACGGACCGTGCGTGCGCGAATGACGGCGCAGGAGCTCGCCCAGCGGGTCCCCGACCTCGCCGAGGAACGCCGACGGCACCCCGGGCGGCGGCGGCACGCCGAGACCGTCGCGGAGCCGGGCCACGTCCTCGACCCCGGCCCACATCGTGCGGCCGGCGTGCTCGACGCGCACCACGCGACCGTCGGCGGCCAGGGAGTCGATCCAGGCGGGAACCCCGGCCGGATCGGTCGACCGCTCCGCGATCTCGTCGACGGTGAGCGGGCCGAGCAGCCGCAAAAGATCCGCCACCGCCTCGGCGTCCCGGGCCGCACGCCCGGGCTCCAGATGCTGCAGCCGACGCTCGACCTCGTCCAGGACCTCCTCGTCCAGCAACTCCCGGAGCTCGACCCGCCCGAGCAGCTGCCCGAGCAGCGTGGGGTCGATGCTCAGCGCCGCGGCCCGCTTCTCGGCCAGCGGGGCGTCGCCCTCGTAGACGAACGCCCCCACGTAGTCGAAGAGCAGGGACTGCGCGAACGGCGAGGCCGAGGGCGTGTCCACCTCGACGATCCGCACGGACCGGTCCGCGATCTGGCCGAGCAGACGCTCCAGCGCGGGTACGTCGTAGACGTCCTGCAGGCACTCCCGCACCGCCTCCAGGATCATGGGGAAGTCGGGGTAGCGGCGGGCCACGTCGAGCAGCTGCGCCGACTTCTGCCGCTGTTGCCACAGCGGCGCCCGCCTACCCGGATCGAGCCTCGGGAACAGCAGTGCGCGGGCCGAGCATTCGCGAAAGCGCGAGGCGAACAGGGCGGAGCCCCCGACGTGCCGCGTGACCAGATCGACCGCCTCCTCGGCGTCGATCGCGAACGCCTCGGCTCCCGGGTGCACGCCCACACCGGCGACGGCCTCGTCGTCGTCCGGATCCCCGCCCATGTCCGGGACCCGCAGGATGATGCCGTCGTCGGACACCACCGGCACCGCGTCGAACCCGTGCGCGGCGGCGAGCCGCGCGCGCACCGCCTCCGCCCACGGCCAGTGCACCCGCGCGCCGAACGGCGAGTGCAGCACCACGCGCCAGTCCCCCACCTCGTCGCGGAAGCGCTCCACCACCAGCGTGGTGTCGCTCGGGACGTACCCGGTGGCCTCCCGCTGCTCGGCGAGGTAGCGGCGCAGGTTGGCGGCCGCGTTGACGTCCAGACCCGCCGCGTCCAGCCTGGCGGCGACCACGGCGTCCTCACCACCGGCGACCTCCCGCAGGAACTCACCGAGCGCGCGCCCGAGTTCGGCGGGCCGCCCCTGGTCGTCCCCGAGCCAGAACGGCAGCCGTCCCGTGCCACCCGGGGCCGGTGAGACCAGCACCCGATCGTGCGTGATCTCCTCGACCCGCCAGCTGGAGGCGCCCAGCGCGAACACGTCGCCCACCCGCGACTCGTACACCATCTCCTCGTCGAGCTCGCCGACGCGCGTGGCCTTCTCCCCCACCATGAACACGCCGAACAGACCGCGATCCGGGATGGTCCCGCCGGAGGTCACCGCCAGTCGCTGCGCACCCGGGCGGCCGGTGAGGGTCCCGGCGTCGCGGTCCCAGACCAGGCGCGGCCGCAGCTCCGCGAAATCCGCCGACGGATATCTGCCGGCGAGCATGTCCAGCGTCGCCTCGAACGCCGACCTCGGCAGGCCCGCGAACGGTGCGGTCCGGCGCACGGCGGAGAACCACTCCTCCACGTCGATCGACTCCAGCGCACACGCGGCCACGGTCTGCTGCGCCAGCACGTCCAGCGGATTGGCGATGACGGACAACTCCTCGATGGCGCCGGCCAGCATCCGCTCGACCGTCACCGCGCTGTGCACCAGGTCCGCGCGGTGCTTGGGGAAGACGGCGGCGCGGGAGACCTCACCCACCTGGTGGCCCGCGCGCCCGATGCGCTGCAGCCCCGACGCCACCGACGGCGGCGACTCGACCTGCACCACCAGGTCCACCGCGCCCATGTCGATGCCCAGTTCCAGCGACGAGGTGGCCACCACCGCGCGCAGCCGTCCCGACTTGAGGGCGTCCTCGATCATCGCGCGGCGCTCCTTGGACACCGACCCGTGGTGCGCCATCGCCAGGTCCGCGGGCGCCCCGCGCGTGACCTCCGACGGCACCATGACCTGCGCCGGCGGCCGGGACGGTGGCTCCGGCAGCGCCCCCGGGTCCGTGTCCTCGGCGTGGATCTCGTTGAGCCGCGCGGTGAGTCGCTCCGCCAGGCGGCGGGAGTTGACGAACACGATCGTCGAACGGTGCGCCGTGACCAGATCCACCACCTGCCGCTCCACGTGCGGCCAGATCGATCCCTGGCCGGCCGTGCCCGCGGGCGCGGTGACCCCGGGAGCGGTCGCGGTCAGATCCGTCATGTCCTCGACCGGCACCCGGACCGTGAGATCGAAGCGCTTGTCCGAGCCCGGCGCCACCACCGCCACCGGCCGCTCCCCGGCCAGGAACCGCGCCACCTCCTGCGGCGGGCGCACCGTGGCCGACAACCCGACGCGCTGGGCGGGCGCCTCCAGCAGCGCGTCGAGGCGTTCCAGGCTCAGCGCCAGGTGCGCACCGCGCTTGGTGCCCGCGACCGCGTGGATCTCGTCGACGATCACCGTGTCCACCCCGGTCAGGGTCTCCCTGGCCGCCGAGGTGAGCAGCAGGAACAGCGACTCCGGCGTGGTGACCAGCACGTGCGGCGGCCGGGCCCGCTGCCGACGCCGCTCGTCCGGCGGGGTGTCGCCGGTCCGGATGCCGACGGTGACCGGCGCGGACCGCACCCCGAGCGCGGCGGCCTCGCGGGCGATCCCCGCCAGCGGCGCCCGCAGGTTGCGCTCCACGTCCACCGCCAGCGCCTTGAGGGGCGAGATGTACAGCACGCGCGTACCCGCGCCGGCGGGGCGATCCCCCGACCCCGCGCCGAGCAGCAGCCGGTCCAGTGCGGCGAGGAACGCCGACAGTGTCTTCCCGGAACCGGTCGGCGCCACGACGAGCGTGTCCCCGCCGCCGGCCAACGCGCCCCAGGCGCCCTCCTGGGCCGGGGTGGGGCGGCCGAACGCGCCCCGGAACCACGACGCGGTGGCGGGGTGGAAGCGCTCCAGTGCGTCCGACATGAACTCATGATGACGCACCGCCACGACACGGGCGGTCGTGACGGTGCTGCTACGTAGAGTGAGGGCATGCGTGATCTGGACGACGACGACCTCGCCTACTTCCTCGCCACCGGTATCGGAGACATCGTGCGCGGGACCCGCGCCGGCGGTCTGCTCCACGGTCGTTCCCTCGCCCGTGTCGCCAACGAGGTCGCCCAGCGCTGGTGCGACGAGGTGCTGTCCGTGCACCGCCCGGACGACGGCACCCTCTCCGAGGGCGTCTCGGACGACCCGTCCCGGCTGGAGAAGTCCCGCGTGTGGATCATCGACGTGATCGACGGCTCCAAGGAGTTCTCCACCGGCCGCTCGGACTGGTCGGTCCACGTCGCCCTGGTGGTGGACGGCCGGCCGGCGCTCGCCTCGGTCGGGCTGCCGGACGCCGGGCGGGTGTTCCGTACGGATCAGGTGCACTATGTGGACGGTCCGCCCTCCGGAAACATGGTGATCAGCCGGAACAACCCCCCGGCCGGCATCGGGGAGGTCGCGGGCGCCCTCGGTCTGAAGACCCGCCCGATGGGCTCGGCCGGCGCCAAGATGCTGTCGGTGCTGCTCGGGGACGCGGACGTGTACCTGCACGCCGGCGGGCAGTACGAGTGGGACCAGGCCGCGCCCGTCGGGGTCGCCCTGGCCTCGGGCCTGCACGCCTCGCGCCTGGACGGAACACCGATCCGGTTCAACAAGTCCGACACCTACTCCCCGGACATCCTCGTGTGCCGGCCGGACATGACGGAGCAGGTGCTCGCGGCCGCCGCGGCGATGCAGCCCTGAACCGTCGCGCGCGCCCGGACCGTCCCGGGGTCGACGCCGCAGGTCGGCCCCGGATCCTCCCTGCGGATCAGTAGACTGCCCCCATGACCGTCCCCACCCCGTACGAGGACCTGCTGCGCCTGGTCCTGGAACAGGGCACCCCCAAGTCCGACCGCACGGGCACGGGCACCCGGAGTCTGTTCGGCCACCAGCTGCGCTACGACCTCTCCCGGGGCTTCCCCCTCATCACCACCAAGCGCGTCCACTTCAAGTCCGTCGCCTACGAGCTGCTGTGGTTCCTGCGCGGGGATTCCAACACGCGCTTCCTCACCGACAACGGCGTGACCATCTGGGACGAGTGGGCGGACACCCGGGGTGAGCTGGGGCCCGTCTACGGGGTGCAGTGGCGCTCCTGGCCCACCCCCGACGGGCGGCACATCGACCAGATCGCCTCGGCGGTCGACCTCCTGCGCACGGACCCGGACTCGCGTCGCAACATCGTGTCGGCGTGGAACGTCGGCGAGCTGGGGAAAATGGCACTGCCGCCGTGCCACCTGCTGTTCCAGTTCTATGTGGCCGACGGCACTCTGAGCTGCCAGCTCTACCAGCGCAGCGCGGACCTGTTCCTGGGTGTGCCGTTCAACATCGCCTCGTACTCGCTGCTCACGCACATGGTGGCGCAGCAGGTGGGGCTCGAGGTGGGCGAGTTCATCTGGACCGGCGGCGACTGTCACATCTACGACAATCACGTGGAACAGGTCCGCACCCAGCTGGCGCGGGAGCCCTTCCCCTACCCGGAGCTGCGGCTGCACAAGGCCCCCTCGATCTTCGACTACCGCTTCGAGGACTTCGAGATCGTGGGCTACGAGCACCATCCGGGCATCAAGGCCCCGGTCGCGGTCTGACGGCGGGACTTCGCGGGGGGCTAGATGGTGCGGATGGTGTGGGCGCAGGCCCGTGGTGGGGTGATCGGCGACGGCCGCGACATGCCGTGGCACATCCCTGAGGATCTGGCGTTCTTCAAGCAGGCCACGCTCGGCCGCCCGGTGGTGATGGGTCGCGTCACCTGGGAGTCGATCCCCGGGCGTTTCCGTCCGCTGCCGGGTCGCCGGAACATCGTGTGTACGCGTGACCCCGACTGGTCGGCCGAGGGCGCCGAGCGCGCGGGGTCCGTGGCCGAGGCACTGGAGATGGCCGGCCCGGACGCCGCGGTGATGGGTGGCGGCCAGATCTATGCGGCGGCGATCGACGCGGCCGACGAATGCCTGGTCACCGAGATCGACGCGGACGTCCCCGGCACCGTGCGCGCCCCGGACCTGGGCGGGGGCTCGCCGGGAGGTGCGTGGGAGCTGGTCGAGGTGGGCCCGTGGATCCTCGATCCACGCAGCCGCGTCGAGGCGCACCGCGGCGACGATCCCGACGACGACGACGCCGCCGAGAACCCGCTCCGGCACCGGCACACGGTGTGGCGGCGCCGCTGAGTGCGGCTGCCGTCGACCGGGTGCCGCCCGCCGTCGATGGCCGGCCCGGCTCGACTGCTCCGGGGGCCTAGAACCATTTCCAGGTCTTGGGGATCTTCTCCCCCGCGGCGAGGATCTTGATCTTGATGTTGGACATGAACCCGTTGATCTCGAAGTCCAGGTGGGGGCCGCCGCGGATCTCGTACCTGCCCTCGTCGATCTTGAGGTCCGACAGGGTGCGGTTGCCGGTCACCGAGACCGACACCCCCGGCGGCAGCAGGATCTTGGCGTCGGCGCCCCACAGGTTGAGCTGGACGTGCGTGCGGGGCCGGTCCACGACGGCCTCGCGGGCGTCGAGGTAGATGTCCCCCAGCCAGGAGGTGAGACGGTAGTCGTCCGGGAGGAGCCAGCGGCCCTCACGCTTGAGGGTGTCGAAGATCGAGATCTTCTTCTGGCTCTCGTCGACCGTGATCGCCGAGCCCGGTCTGGTCGCGGGCACCTGTCCCGCCTGTCGTGCGGGCGACCGGCCGGGGTCTGCGGCGAGGGGCTGCGCGGGCAGTCCGCTCAGTGCCACGTCGAGCTCGGCGGGACAGGTCGCGGCCCAGATCTTTCCGGCGCGATCGGAGAACTCCGACAGTGAGAGCTCCCCTCGCCCCACCATCTGCTCGAGGCGGCGCTGTGCGATGGCGCGCGGGTCGTGAAAATTCGAGTTGTCGTGGGGGTCTGAGGTCATAGCCAGAGGGTAGTCCCGCCCCGCGCCCCGCGCGCAGTGTTACCGCGTGAGGTCGTCCATCATCGAGCGCAGGTCCGCGGCCAGCTCGTCGGCGAGATCCCGGAGGCCACCGGAGATGATGTTCGAGAGCAGGTCCGGGTTCTGGGCTTCGATCACGCAGCCTCCCCCGGATTCCCGCACCACGACGTTGCACGGGATCATCAGGGCGACGTCCTTGTTGATGTCGTAGGCCTCGCCGGCGAACTCGGGGTTGCAGGCGCCGAGGATGAGCACGCGCTCGATGTCCTTGTCGATCTTGTTCTTCAGGGTCGCCGTGAAGTCGATCTCGTGGAGGACGCCGAACCCTCGCTCGGCGAGCGCCGCGCGGGTGGCCTCCACCGCCTCGTCGAAGCTCATCTCGGTGAACGTGCCGATTCCGACATCCATGACGATCTCCGCCTTTCGCCCTGACGGGCCCGGGTACCTTGCGCTCAGTCTCCCACGGACCGCGGCGACGGGTCAGGCGAGCGAGAGGAAGAGCCTCTCGAGCTCGTCGAGGGTGACACCGTCCTCGTCGGGCCCACCGTCGCGCACCACGCACTCCTGGATGTTCTCGCTGATGATCTTGAACCCGGCGCGATCGAGCGCCTTGGACACCGCGGCCAGTTGGGTGACGATGTCCTTGCAGGAGCGCTCCTGCTCGACCATGTCGATCACGGCGTTGAGCTGACCGCGCGCGCGGCGCAACCTGTTGAGTACCTGCTGTCGCGGATCGGCCTGGGACATGGCACACCTCTTTCGACGGGTCGGATGGCCGGGTGGACGCCGTCGGGCCCGGAACCGCCACGTGGCGGATACGCGAGACCCCCGTGGGTCCACCGGCTACGGCCAGTGTACCCACGGGGGTATATTTGCGCGACTTTCCGGGCGACCCCGCGCCCGCGCCCCGCGAGGCGGGCCCGCGAGCGCAGGGAGGGCGGCCGGGTCAGTCCTCGTGGACGATGATCCCGCGGATCATCCCGTCCCCACCGGCCTCCATCATCTCGTAGCCCTCGTTGACCTGGTCGAGGGTGAAGCGATGGGTGACGAGCTCGTCGAGCTTGACCTGCTTCTCGTCCCACAGGCGCAGCAGGTTGGGGATGTCGTAGAACGCGTTGGCCGAGCCGAACAGCGAACCCTTGATGGACTTCTCGTACTGGGAGACGAACAGGCCCGTGAGGTTGATGGACTGGTTGTCGAGCCCACCCATGGAGGTCAGGATCACCATGCCGCGCTTGCCCACCATGTCGGTCGCGTCGGCGGTCACCTTGGCATCGGCCACTCCGATCGTGATGATGGCCTTCTCCGCCATGAGCCCCCAGGTCAGACCCGGCAGCTCGGCCTTGGCCTCCTCGGCGTCCGTGTAGAAGTGGGTCGCGCCGAACTCCATGGCCTTGTCGCGCTTGGACTCGTCCGTGTCGATCGCGATGATGAATCGCGCACCGGCGTGCTTGGCGCCCTGCACGGCGTTGATACCGATCCCGCCGATGCCGAACACCACGACGGTGTCGCCGGCCTTGACGTCCGCCGAATAGACGGCCGATCCCCAGCCGGTGGTGACACCGCAGCCGACCAGCGCGGCCACCTCGAAGGGGATCCAGTCCTGGATCTTGACCACCGAGTTCTTGTTGGCGACGGTGTACTGCGAGAAGGTGCCCAGGGTGCACATCGCCCCGGCGGTGTCGCCGCTGTCGAGCGTGAACGGGTAGCGGCCGTCCTCCATCACGCCGAAGGTGCCGTTGAGGCCCCCGTCGCACAGGTTGGACATGCCGCGGGCACAGGCCGGGCAGTGGCCACAGGCCGGGATGAACGACCCCACCACATGATCGCCGGGCTGGACGTGGGTCACGCCCTCACCGACGGCCTCGACCACGCCCGCGCCCTCGTGGCCCACGACGATCGGCAGACGGCCCGGCAGATCACCGGTCCGCATGTGCAGATCCGAGTGACACAGACCGGCGACCTTCCACTTGACGAGCACCTCGCCGCGGTTGGGTCCGTCGAGTTCCGCCTCGACGATCTCGAACGGCTTGCCCAGCTCCCGGGCGATGGCTGCCTTGGTCTTCATGCGGCTTCCTTTCGGACCTGCCGGAAATCCCCCCGGCACTGAAACGTGTTCTCATCACGATAACCGCAAAATGACACGCGGTGTCGAGCTTCATAGAACGTGTTGCAGAACAAGGCGGCCGCGACGCCCGGGGCGCCCCCGACCCATGGTGCCGAGGGCGCCCCGGGAGGGGATCAGGACTGGGCGCCGCCCTGCTGGGCCTGCGCCTCGTCGACGGCCTTACGGACCTCGTCCATGTCCAGCCCCTTGATCTGTTCGATCAGATCATCGAGCGCCTGCTCGGGGATCGCGCCCGAGTGGCGGAAGACGGCGATGCCCTCGCGGAACGCCATGAGGGTGGGGATCGACTGGATCTGGAGCATCGCGCCCAGCTGCTGCTCGGCGTCGGTGTCGACCTTGGCGAAGGTGATCTCCGGATTCTTGCCCGATACCTTCTCGTAGACCGGACCGAACGCCTTGCAGGGACCACACCACTCAGCCCAGAAGTCAACCAGGACGATGTCGTTCTCGGTGACGGTCTTCTCGAAATCGGCGGTCGTGATGTCGACGGTGGTCATGAGATGCCTCCTTGCGGGACGGGGCGACTCTCGTCCCGTCATGTCGTGGCCGCCAGCCTACGGACACCCCGCGCCGGCGACGACCTTCTGCGGCAATCTATACCCACTGGGGTATTACTGCCCGGTCAGTCTGTCACAACACCCCCCGGTCCGGGTTATTCCCCGGGCTCCCCCACGATCTCGGTGAGGAACCATCCGAGCTGGTCGAGGAACACCGCGTTGTCGTCGCCGGCGACCATGTGTCCCGCGTCGGCGACCTCCATCGTGTACGCGTGCGGGAGGTGCTCCAGCAGATGGCGGACCGAGTCGTCGCTGACGATGTCGGAGGCACCCCCGCGGATGAGGAGGGTCGGCTGCCGGATCTTCGGCACCAACGCCTCGAAGAACGCGTTGCCGATCTCGGTGTTGTCGGCCGACGCGTTTCCGGCGAACCGCGGATCCCAGTGCCAGTGCCAACGGCCGTCCTCGCGCAGCCGCAGGTTCTTGCGCAGTCCCTCGATGTTGGCCGGACGCCTGCGGTGCGGCTGATAGGCGGAGATGGCGTCGGCCGCCTCCTCCAGGCTGGCGAAGCCGTTGAACCCGGACCGCATGAACTCCCCGATCCGCTGGACGCCCGCCGCCTCGATCTTCGGGGTCACATCGACCAACACCAACGCACGGGCGACATCCGCACCGGAGCCCAGCGAGAGCATCGCGGTCATCCCACCCAGTGACGCCCCGACGATCACCGGGCGCCGCTCGGCGAACCGCTCGGCGACGATCGCCTCCAGGTCCTCGGCCATCCGGTGGATGTCGTAGTCCCCCTGAGGGTCCCAGTCACTGTCGCCGTGGCCGCGCGCGTCCATCGCGGTGACGCGGTATCCCTCCGCGGCCAGTCGACGGGCCGCCCGGGTCCAGGCGTGCCTGGTCTGCGCACCACCGTGGAGCATGAGGAGCTCGTCGCGGGGCGCGGTCTCGCGACCATCGGGCCCGACCGGATCCCACACCTCACCGACCAGGGTCAGCCCGGGGAACCTGTCCACGGTGAACCGACGCGGTTCGATGGTCGTCTCGACGCCTGCCATGCGCATGCCCTCCGGTACTCCGCCCACCCCGTCGGTGGAACGTGTTCCACCACTGAGTTCTACCACGGCCGTTCGGCGATCACCTCCGCGGCGAGGGCCTCGGCCACCGCCAGCACCGAGTAGTACGGGCCGCACCGCGGCAGCACCGGGAACACCGAGGCATCCGCGACGCGCAGCCCCGCGACCCCCAGAACGCGGCCCGCCTCGTCCACGACCTCCCCGATCCGCGCGGACCCCGACAGGTGCTGCGAGGTCGACGGCAGCGGCCGGTCCGCCCCGGCCCCGGCCCCGGCGCCGTCGGGCCAGAGCCGCTCCGCCACGATCCCGGCCGCCGTGGTGAGCACGGCGGCGTCGTGGGGGTCGTCGGGCAGCCACACCGTGCCGTCGGCGGCGATGCGTCCGTGCCCCACCGGGTTCATCAGTGCGATCCCGATCCTGAGCGGCCCGGGGGCCGCACCGGGGATCAGCCGGTGCATCGCCGCCGCGTACGGTCGCACCTCGACCTCCGGCCGGTGCGCCCCACCTCCTGGCACCTCGAGCCGGATGACGTGCGAGAGCAGGGGCGGCAGCGCGTCGCCACCGGCGGCCGCGTCGCCACCTCCCGCAGACGTGTCGGCAGCGCCGGCCGGCGCCGTCGACAGTCCGCCGACGACGCCCCCGGGGACGTCGAGGAGCACCTCCGGATGCTCCTGCACGCGATCGCCCACCGGGTGCCCCGTCCCGGGTCCGAGCCCGGACGCCCTGAGGACGGCGGCCGAACCGATCGACCCCGCACACAGGATCACCTCCCGGGCGGCGATCTCCTCGTCGTCGTCTCCCCCAGGTCCGGCGAGGACGACGCCGTCACACCGGCCACCCACCACCCCACGTGCCCAGCGCACGCGCGTCACGTGGGCGCCGGTGCGCACCCGCACGCCCGCACCGGGCGGATCCCAGGCGTCGAACGCGGTCACCCGCCGCCCGCCGCGTCGAGCCTGGGCGATCGCCGCCACCCGGCCCGGGAACGCCGCGGCCACACGCGCGGCGACCGGGCCCATCGGCGCCAACCCCGGCCGGAGTCGCTCGGCGGCGCGCGCCAACCCCGTCGCGTACCGGCGCGGCCAGTCCGGCCCCCACGCCTCGAGGTCCCGGGGACGGGCCGGGGTGCAGTACCCGCCGTTGACCGCGCCCGACCCGCCCAGCGTGCGCCCTCGAGGCAACTCGAGCTCCGTCTCGCCGAGACGCGCGCGGTGGCGGGAGACCACCCGCGACCCCGGCCCCACGTCGAGCAGCCCGGCGCGCGGCGACGCCGCGTGCTCACCCGACTCCAGCAGCAGCACGTCCGCCCCGGCCTCGACCAGGCGGCGGGCCATCACGGCCCCGGCCGGGCCCGCTCCCACGACCACCACGTCCGCCCTCACCGCCTGACCTCCGGTCTCAGCGCCCCGAACGAGCGCGCGTCCCAGGCCGACCGCCACACGCCGGCACCGTAGGCGAGGTCGTCGAGGCGGCGCAGCACCAGGTGACCGAGCGGCTCGTCGACCGGCAGGCGCCCCGGCTCGCGGACCGTCCACCAGTGCCACAGTCCGTCGGCCACCGCGGCGGCCAGGATCCGTCGGCGCAGCCCCCGCGCCACCCGCGAGTCGGACGACGCGGTCGCGAGCAGCACCGCGGCGGTGAGCGGCCAGTACGGGCGCAGCATCGCCTCGGGGAACTGACGTACCGCGGCGCCGGAACCGCGCGCGATGAGCTGCGCCGCGGCGCGACCGTCGCCGGTGAGACCCCGCGTGCGCCACCAGGCCCGGCCCGCCGCGCCCGCCGCGATCACCAGGCCGGCCGGGGTCGCGCTGAACACCCCCAGGGCCACCGCGACAGACCACGGCGAGACCACCGCCGGGGCCACCGCCGGGCCGTGCCTGTCCGCGAGCGGGGCGGCCCCCTGCCCGTAGAAGGCACGGCGGGAAAGCGCGGTCACCAGGGCGCTGCGGTGCCGGTGGGCGACGTGGGCGCGCGGCTCGTATCGCACGCGGCCTCCCGCGGCGTCGGTGCGCCAACACAGGTCCACGTCCTCGGCCACGTGCAGGCGCTCGTCGAAGGGCCCGGCGCCGCCCCCGTCCGGCGGCGGGGGGAGCCGGTCGGGGCGCACGGCGAGCGCCGCGCTGGGGACGTAGGGCACGCGCGTGCGGGGCCGCACCCGCGCCGGTTCGGCGCCCATGTCGAGTGCGGAGCGGGCGGTCTCGTAACCACGCACCCAGAAGCGCCCCGGTTCGGCGGCCACGATGCGGGGGGCCACCGCCGCCACGAGGGGATCGTCGAGGTGCTCGAGCAGCGGGTCGAGCCAGCCGGCACACGGCAGGACGTCGGCGTCGAGGTAGACCACGACCTGCGCGCCCGCCTCCACCGCCGCGACGGTGCCGGCGTTGCGCGCCGCGGCCGGCCCCCGCGAGGTCTCGTGGCGCAGAACCACCGGCGCGGGTCC
>DWWG01000228.1 GCA_019119875.1 Candidatus Dietzia intestinigallinarum
GAGGCCGGCGAGGACGAGGTCAACGCCGCCGAGAAGGAACTCGACAAGGTCACGCAGCGCTACGTCTCCGACGTGGACGAGATCGTCAAGGGCAAGGAAGCAGAACTCATGGAGGTCTGAGCCCTCCCGAATCCACCCCGCCCATCCGCCACAGCAGCCATGAAGGAGTACGCCGTGGACCACGCTCCGCCAGGGCCAGGGCCAGGGCCCGGGCCCACCGCCGCGGCCGCGGCGCCTCCGCCTCGTGCCGGTCGTGATCTCACCCGGGCGATCCCGGTCGGTATCGGGTTGGGTGCGCTCGTCATAGCCAGCATCGCCTTCAACCCGAGGGCGTGGTACCTCGTGGCCGCAGGCGCCGTGGCGATCGGGACCTGGGAAGTGTTCAAACGCCTTCGGCAGGCGCACTTTCAACTGCCCCTGATCCCGCTGCTCCTCGGCGGCCAGGCCACGGTGTGGAGCGGGTTCGCGCTCGGGGCGGAGGGGGCGCTCGCCGCGTTCGCCGCGTCCACGGTCGTGGTTCTGGTGTGGCGCCTGCTGATGGGCGGACTGGACACGGCGCCGAAGAACTATCTCCGCGACGTCGCGGTGTCGTTGTTCGTCCTCGTCTGGATCGCCGTCCCCGGATCACTCGGGGCCATGCTCTCCGACGGCGACCAGAACGGCCAGAACGGCGCCCAGCAGGTGGTCGCCCTGATTCTCCTGGTGGTGTGCTCCGACGTCGGCGGATACGTGGCCGGCGTGGCCTTCGGCAAGCATCCGATGGCCCCGGCGATCAGCCCCAAGAAGTCCTGGGAGGGTTTCGCGGGCTCGCTCATCCTCTCCATGGTCGGCGGCGCACTGGTGCTGTGGCTGTTGTTCGGGGACGACATCTGGAAGGGCATCCTGCTCGGCGCACTGGTGGTGTTCACCGCGACGCTGGGGGACCTGGTCGAGTCCCAGGTGAAACGCGACCTCGGCATCAAGGACATGGGCACCATGCTGCCGGGGCACGGTGGTTTCATGGACCGCCTCGACTCGGTGCTGCCCAGCGCCGTGGTGGTCTGGATCGTCTTCACCTTCGTGGTGGCTGCGTAAGTAAGCGCAGCCCAGACTATCGGGGCCGGGCTCGTCGAGAGCCCGGCCCCGATCTGCTGCGTCAGCGGGTCACCTTTCGGGCCCGGCGTGCCCGCATCCGGAGCTGAAGGATCCGGAAGCCGGCGAACAGGGCCATGATCAGGGCTCCGGCGATGGCGGCGAAGAGGATCAGCACTCCGAGGGGCAGACTGAAGTGCAGGCCGAGGTACTGGACCTCCGTCGCGGTGGTGTTCTGTGCGATGAAGATCAACAGCAGAATCGTGACCAGGGCGCCCAGGACCAGGCCCACCCAGGCGGAGCCGAGGCGGCCCGCTGCACTGTCGGGTGCCGCGGTGGTGGCCTGCCGCCCACGGCCGGTGCGGGGCTCGTCTCGGGTGGCGGGCGCGGGGGACTCGGAAGCTGAATCGTCGACGGGCACCACGGCCGTCTCGGGGGTGTGCTCGCTACCGCCGGTGTCGTCGGGATGGTGTGAACGCGTGGTCATGGGTGAACTGTATGCCTTCGCTCTGTCTGTGGGCGGCCCCACTCGGTGTGTCGGGCGGCCCCGGTTCTGACACAATGAGGCGCATCATGGCTGAACCTCTTCCCCTCGTCTTCGACGCACCCCGCCGCGGGTTGCCTCCCCGCCATTTCGCCGACCTCGACGCCGGAGGTCGCGCGGCGGCGATGGCCGAGCTGGGGATCCCGGCCTTCCGGGGTAAGCAGCTGGGAAATCAGTACTTCGGGCGACTCGAGGCGGATCCCGGCGCGATGACGGACATCCCGGCGGATCTGCGCGAGCGGATCGGTGAGGAGCTGTTCCCGCCCCTGTCCACCTCGCTGCGGCACGTCACCAGCGACGAGGGCACCACGCGCAAGACGCTCTGGAGGCTTCACGACGGCTCGCTAGTCGAGAGCGTGCTCATGCGGTACCCGGATCGGGCCACGGTGTGCATCTCCAGCCAGGCCGGGTGCGGGATGGCGTGTCCGTTCTGCGCCACCGGGCAGGGCGGACTCCAGCGGAACCTGTCGACGGCCGAGATCCTCGACCAGGTCCGCGTCGCCGCGCGCGCCATGCGGGACGGTGAGGTCCCGGGCGGTCCGGGCCGGATCTCCAACGTGGTCTTCATGGGGATGGGGGAGCCCCTCGCCAACTACAGGCGGGTGCTCGCCGCGGTGCGGGGGCTCGTGTCTCCGCCGCCGTCGGGCTTCGGACTGTCGCAGCGTGCGGTCACGGTGTCGACCGTCGGTGTGGTCCCGGCGATCCACAAGCTCGCGGAGGAGGGCCTCCAGGTGACACTCGCGGTGTCGCTGCACACGCCGGATGATGAACTGCGCGACACTCTGGTCCCGGTGAACAACCGGTGGCCGGTCGCCGAGGTCATGGACGCCGCACGTCACTACGCGGACGCCACGGGCCGCCGGGTGTCGATCGAGTACGCCTTGATCCGCGACGTCAACGACCAGGTCTGGCGTGGCGAGATGCTCGGCCGTCTCCTCGCACAGCGCCTCGGCCGGATGGCCCACGTCAACGTGATCCCGCTCAACCCGACCCCGGGGAGCAAATGGGATGCGAGCCCGGCGTCCCAACAGGACGCGTTCGTCGACGCGGTCCGTGCGTCCGGGGTCTCGTGCACGGTCCGCGACACGCGGGGCCGGGAGATCGAGGCGGCCTGCGGCCAGTTAGCGGCCGAAGGCTGACGGCCGCGGGGCCCGTGGTGTCGTACCGGGTCGGTGTCGCGCCGTGCAGCCCGGCCCCCGACGACGAGCCCGCCGCACCCCGGGTGACGAGGCCGCCGCACCCCGGGTGACGACGAAGCCGCCCCGCTCCGGTGAGGGAGTGGGGCGGCTTCGTCCCGCCCGGGTGAGTGTTTCCGGTGTCAGTTGGTGCGGGCCGCGGTGACCGCCCCGGCGGTGGCGCCCGCCACCACGGAGTAGTGATCCGAGGGCACCTCGTACACCCTGTGCTTCTTGGCGTAGGTGTCCTTCTTCGGGCGCAGGGAGATGACCATCCAGATGGCCAGGAAGGCGGCGACGCCCACCAGCCAGAGGTTCTCCACGTTGCCGACGTGATTACCGAACAGCATGGCCAGCAGGAACAGGACGAAGAATCCGCCCGTGGCCCAGCCGACCTTGGCGCTGTGCTTGTGCCATCCCCACTCGACTGAGGGCTCGTCGAGAGAACTGATCCCGTCCACGACGATTTCCTTGGTGCTGTGCCCGTCCGCGCTCATGCTCCCCGGTTCTCCTCACGGCTCGCTGGCAGCCCTGCGGGCCGCCGACATCGTCACCAGTTTGTCACACGACCTTCATCCGCCGACCAGTAACCCGCCCGTGTCGCCCCGCTCTCGGGGCCGTCGATGCGGCATCCGGGCGCGAAGGTGTGGACAATGACAGGGTGACCACGCGTGTTCTCATCCTCGGCAGTACCGGGTCGATCGGTACCCAGGCCCTCGAGGTGATCTCAGGGGCCGGACCCGACCGCTTCCGGGTGGTGGGGCTGGCCGCCGGTGGTGGCCGGGTGGATCAGCTCTGCGAGCAGATCCGCGGTACGGGGGCCGGGGCCGTCGCGGTGGCGGATCCGGCGGGTGCCGAGCGGCTCCGAGCGCGGTTCCCGCACCTCGACGTGTTCGCCGGCGCCGAGGCCGCGACGAGGCTCGTCCGCGAGATCGAGGCGGATGTGGTCCTCAACGGTATCGACGGGTCGATCGGTCTCGGGCCGACTCTCGCCGCGCTGGACACCGGTGCCCGGCTGGCGCTCGCGAACAAGGAGTCGCTCGTCGCCGGTGGGGCGCTCGTGACGGGTCGGGCCGCGCCCGGGCAGCTGGTCCCGGTCGATTCGGAGCATTCGGCGATGGCCCAGTGTCTGCGCGCCGGTACATCCGACGAGGTGGCGTCGCTCGTGCTCACCGCCTCGGGCGGGCCGTTCCGCGGCCGCACCCGTGCCGAGCTCGCGGAGGTGACGGCGGCGCAGGCCCTGCGGCACCCCACGTGGGAGATGGGACGGATGATCACGTTGAACTCGGCGACCCTGGTCAACAAGTCTCTCGAACTGATCGAGGCCCACCTGTTGTTCGGGGTGCCGTATGACCGGATCGATGTGACGGTCCATCCGCAGTCCGTGGTGCATTCCGCGGTGACCTTCATCGACGGCGCGACGGTGTCCAAGGCGTCGCCGCCGTCGATGAAACTACCCATCGCGTTGGCGTTGGGCTGGCCGTCGCGGATCGCGGGGGCCTCGACGCCGCTGGATTTCACGCAGTCGCACACCTGGACGTTCGAACCCGTCGACGAGGAGACGTTCCCGGCGATCTCGGTGGCGCGTGCCGCGGGTGTGGCCGGCGGGTTGCGCACGGCCGTGTTCAACGCCGCCAACGAGGTGGCCGCGCCGGCCTTCCTCGACGGGCGTATCCGGTTCACCGAGATCGTCGACGTGGTGTCGGCGACCGTGGAGGCGGCGGATGAATGGGCCGCCGATCCGCGAGATCTGGATGACGTCGTGGCCGCCGAGACCTGGGCGCGCCGTCACGCGGCGGCGCTCGTGACCGGGCTGGAGGGCTGAGTCGTGTTGGTCGTGGGAATCGTCCTGTTCGCCCTCGGGATCATGCTGTCGGTGGTGCTGCACGAGTTCGGCCACATGAAGGTCGCGCAGTGGTCGGGGATGAAGGTGCGCAGGTTCTTCGTCGGGTTCGGTCCGACCCTCTGGTCGACCAACCGTGGCGGGATCGAGTACGGACTCAAGGCGATTCCACTGGGCGGGTTCTGTGACATCGCGGGGATGACGGCCTACGACGAGCTGTCGCCGGAGGACGAGCCCCGGGCGATGTGGCGGCAGGCGTGGTGGAAGCGCGTCGCGGTGCTGCTGGCGGGGCCGGCCATGAACATCGTCCTCGCGATCGCGTTGTTCTACACGGTGGCCCTCGGGTGGGGCCTGGTGAATCGTGATGTCCAGCCGATCCCGACGGATCGGGTGGCGGCGGTCGTGGGGGACACCTGCGAGAGCGGGACGACGGGTGAGCCGTCGTGCGGGCCGGGCCTGGGACCGGCCGGCCAGGCGGGGATCCTGCCCGGCGATCGGGTCATCGAGGTCGCGGGTGTCCCCGTGAGCAGTTGGGCGGATCTGTCCGACGTGGTGACGGAGCTGCCGGGGCAGACCGTGCCGGTGGTCGTGGACAGGGCCGGTGTGGAGACGACGACGACGGCGACGTTGACCTCGTCCACGGTCGACGGGCAGGAGCGCGGTGCTCTCGGCGTGCGTCTCTCGGACGAGGGGATCCCGCAGGAGATCCTGGACGATCCGGCGTATCAGACGGTCAACACCTACGACGCACTGAGCGCGGTGCCGGCGACGTTCGTGTTCACCGGCGACATGGTCGAGGCGACCGTCCGGGGACTCATCTCGTTCCCGTCGAAGATCCCGGCCGTGGCGGCGTCGATCTTCGGGGCCGAGAGGGCCGAGGATTCTCCGGTCTCGGTCGTCGGCGCGAGCCACATCGGTGGTCAGGCGGCCGAACAGGGTGCGTGGTGGCTGTTCCTGTTGTTCCTGGCCGGTCTCAATCTGTTCCTCGGTGCGTTCAACCTGGTCCCGTTGACGCCGTTCGACGGTGGTCACGTCGCGGTGGTGTTCTACGAGAAGATCCGGGATGCTCTGCGTCGTCTGCGGGGCCTGGCCCCCGGTGGGCCCGCCGACTACGAGAAGCTGGCCCCGCTGACCGTGTCGGTGTTCGTGCTGTTGATCGGCGTGTCCGCGATCGTCATCACCGCTGATTTCGTCAATCCGATACTGCTGACCGGGTGATCCCGGCGACTCCTGGTCGCACGCTGTGGCCCCGACCCGGATAATGGGTCGCGGGACGTCTACAGCACCCGGCTGCCTAGCCCCTAAGGAAGGCCCTTCACGTGAACGACTCCTCCTCGATCCCCATCGGACTGGGAATGCCCGACGCGCCGCCGCCCGCCCTGGCCCCGCGTCGCAAGACCCGTCAGCTGTTCGTGGGACAGGTGGGCGTGGGCAGCGACCATCCGATCTCGGTCCAGTCCATGACCACCACCAAGACGCACGACGTCAACTCGACGCTCCAGCAGATCGCCGAGCTCACGGCGTCGGGCTGCGACATCGTCCGGGTGGCGTGCCCTCGCCAGGAGGACGCGGACGCATTGGCGACCATCGCCCGCAAGTCGCCGATCCCGGTGATCGCGGACATCCACTTCCAGCCCAGGTACATCTTCGCGGCGATCGACGCCGGGTGTGCGGCGGTCCGCGTCAACCCGGGCAACATCAAGGAGTTCGACGGGCGGGTCAAGGAGGTCGCCCGGGCGGCCGGGGAAGCGGGTGTCCCCATCCGGATCGGTGTCAACGCGGGATCGCTGGACCCGCGACTGCTGGCCAAGTACGGCAAGGCCACGCCCGAGGCTCTGGTCGAGTCGGCCGTCTGGGAGGCCTCGCTGTTCGAGGAGCACGGGTTCGGGGACATCAAGATCTCGGTCAAGCACAGCGATCCGGTGGTCATGGTGGAGGCCTACCGTCGGCTCGCGGCCGAGACCGACTACCCGTTGCACCTGGGCGTGACCGAGGCCGGCCCGGCGTTCCAGGGCACCATCAAATCGTCCGTGGCGTTCGGGGCGCTGCTCTCCGAGGGCATCGGCGACACGATCCGCGTCTCGCTCTCGGCGCCCCCGGCCGAGGAGATCAAGGTCGGCACACAGATCCTGCAGTCGCTGGGCCTGCGGCCCCGCAAGTTGGAGATCGTCTCCTGCCCGTCGTGTGGACGTGCTCAGGTGGACGTCTACAAACTCGCCGACGAGGTCACCGCCGGCCTCGAGGGGATGAGCGTCCCGCTACGTGTCGCGGTGATGGGCTGCGTCGTCAACGGCCCGGGGGAGGCGCGTGACGCAGATCTCGGTGTGGCATCGGGCAACGGCAAGGGGCAGATCTTCGTCAAGGGCGAGGTCATCAAGACGGTCCCCGAGGCGATGATCGTGGAGACCCTCATCGAGGAGGCCATGCGGATCGCCGAGGAGATGGGCGAGCCGGTCGGGGAGGCCGCGGAGGGCCAGGGTCCCCAGGTCAAGGTCACGCGATAGGCCGTGACCGACACGGTTGCCCCGCCTTCCGGGGTCGGCGGCTGCCGTGAGGTCGGCCCCGGCGAATCCTCCGCGGTCCGCCGGGTGCTGGCCGCCGACCCGTTCGTCGCCGCTCCGGCGGCGGAGAAGGTCCTCCGGTCCGGTGTCACCGACGGAGGCGACGGCCGGTTCCTCACCCGTGGTGGCCCGGACCGTTCGCTCGTGTACGTGGACAGCTCGGTGCTCCCCCTGCGCGGCGACGCCGCAGATCTCGACGCACTGGGTCGGGCGGTGGTCGACCTGCGGGTGGGACCGATGTCGGCGCACGGGCGGCGGCAGATGGTCGCCGACCTCGGGCCGGCGCTGGCCGAGGGATGGGGGCCGATCCGGGACCACCGGTCCACGCAGTTCCTCATGGCCCTGCACACGCCGGTCGACCCCGCGCTCGTCCTGGACGGGGTCAGACCGGCGACCCTGCAGGAGTTCGATTCCGTGCTGGTCGCGGCTGCGGAGATGTATCGGGAGGAGCTCCGCGCGGACCCCTTCGTCGTCGGGGCGGGGGTGCCGTTCCGGCGCAGGGTGGCGCGGTCCGTCGCCCGGGCCCGGACGTTCGTGGCACTCGAGCGCGGCGAGGTCTTCTTCAAGGCCGATGTCGCCGCGATCTCCGAGCGCATCGCCCAGATCCAGGGCGTCTGGGTGCAGCCCCGACTCAGGGGTACCGGGATCGGCGCCGGTGGCACGGCGGCGGTCTGCGCTGCGCTCCAGGCCCGCGGCCTGACCCCTTCGCTGGTGGTCAACGGGGCGAACGCCCCTGCCAGGGCCGCGTACCGCAGGGTCGGGATGGTCGACGTCGTGGACTATGCCACCATCCTCATGTGACGAGGTGACGGCCCCCGCCCCGGGTGGCGTCCCCCGGGGCGGCCCGTCCTCCTCGCCGGGGCATCGAACCAGGATCGCCGCACGGCCCTGATCCAGGGGGACAGGACGCCGGCGGCTTCAGGGGGCCGGGGATCGTGTGGAAGAGTGGGGGTGTCAGCTCCTCGTCGACATCGGAAGGTGCCACCCCCGGATGAACGCGACCGCGATCGAATGCGCATTCCTGACCGCGACCCCGCAGGAGCGGGTGTGAGTACCGTGACGCCCGCTCCGGGTGGGGCTGCCGACTCCGCGGGCACCCACGCGGTTGCGACCCGGCCCGCCGTGTCGCCGGAGCCGGTCGGCCCGGACGAGTACGAACCGCGACGGTTCCGGTCACACTCCGCGGCGGATCGAGCGATGCGGCGACTGCTGCGGGTCGACGGACTCGACAGGAACGCCGACGCGGGAGCCCACCGGGCATTCCGTACGTCCGTTCTGGTCTCGGCGGTGCGGTGCCTCATCACGTACCTGGCCATCCCCGTCCTCTTCCCGCTTCTCAGCCTGTCCGGGTGGGTGGCCGCGCCCATCGGGATCGTGCTGTGCGTGATCGCCGTCGTCAACGGTGTGGTGAGCGTGCGCAGGTTCTGGGTGGCCGACCATCCCCGCCGTTGGATGTACACGGCCTTCATGGGTGTCGTGTTCGTCATCCTCGCGGTGGCCATGGTCTCCGAGCTCCACCGGATGGGGGTGATGTGATGGACTCGCAGCAGAATCAGCAGCCCGAGGTCGAGCAACAGCGAGAGGACGCGCCGTTCGGCAGCTCGAAGGGCGAAATGATCTCGATGGTCCTGTTCGGGCTGATGGTGATCATCGCCTCGGCCTGTTTCGTCATCTGGTGAACACACGGCCCAGCCCGGCGGCGTAGGACCTCGCCGGATGAACCGGCCTATCCTTGAGGGCATGACCACCTCGACCCGTCAGCCCCTCGTCCCCGGCACGCCCACCCCGATCCGGTCCGTGCCCGAGTCCATCGAGCGTCCGGAGTATGCGTGGCGCGACACCGTCAACGAGGCGAACGGTGAGCCCTGGGTGCAGACTCCCGAGGTCATCGAGTCCCTACGGGTGGCCAGCCGCCTCGCGGCCGATGCCCTCGTGCTCGCCGGTGAGGCGGTCGCGCCGGGTGTGACGACCGACGAGGTGGACCGTGTGGTGCACGAGTTCCTGTGCGACAACGGCGCGTACCCGTCGACGCTGGGCTACAAGGGGTTCCCGAAGTCCTGTTGCGTCTCGCTCAACGAGGTCATCTGCCACGGGATACCCGACACCACCGTGATCGAGGACGGTGACATCGTCAACGTCGACGTGACGGCCTTCATCCACGGCGTGCACGGCGACACCAACGCCACGTTCTTCGCCGGCGAGCCCGGTGAGGAGGCCCGGCTCCTGGTGGAGCGGACCGAGGAGGCGATGAACCGGGGCATCAAGGCGATCCGCCCGGGACGCGAGGTCAACGTGATCGGTCGCGTCATCGAATCCTACGCGCGGCGCTTCGACTACACGGTCGTGAGGGAGTTCACCGGACACGGTGTCGGCCCGACCTTCCACAACGGACTGGTCGTGCTGCATTACGACGATCCGAGCCGGACCGAGGTCCTCGAGCCCGGGATGACGCTCACCGTCGAGCCGATGATCTCACTGGGCGGGCCGGGCTTCCAGCTGTGGGAGGACGACTGGACCGTCACCACCGCGGACAAGGCCTGGACCGCCCAGTTCGAGCACACCGTGGTGGTCACCGAGGACGGTTACGAGATCCTGACGCTCCCGTCCGGGTCGTGAGGCCGGCCCCGACCCGGCGCTGACGGCAAGCGCTGGTCAGGTGTCCCGATCACCGGCCCCGTAGCCGGACACACGGTGCATACTGTCGACCATGATCGAGACTCCCCGTGGGCCCGTGGACCGGATCGACCTCCTCGTCGCGGGGGCGGGCTTCGGCGGTATCGCGATGGCGGACAGGCTGCTGCGCGAGGGCCGCGCCCGTGATTTCCTGGTGCTGGAACGGGCCGAGGAGGTCGGCGGCACCTGGCGGGACAACACCTACCCGGGGTGTGCCTGCGATGTTCCCACCGCCCTGTACTCGTTGTCGCGGCACGCCCATCCGGACTGGTCGCACTCGTTCGGGCGGCAGCCGGAGATCTTCTCGTACCTCACCTCCGTCGCCGACCGTATCGGGCTCCGGGACCGCCTCGTGACCTCGTGTGAGGTGGAGTCGGCGAGATGGGATGCCGAGACCTCGGAGTGGGTCGTGGAGACCGGCAGGGGCCGGATCCGGGCGCGACACCTGGTCGTGGCCACCGGTGCACTGTCCGCGCCGTCGGTGCCGACGCTCCCCGGTCTCGAGGACTTCCGGGGCGAGGTCTTCCACTCGGCACGGTGGCGCCACGACATCCCACTCGAGGGCAGGCGCGTCGCGGTGGTGGGGACCGGGGCCTCGGCGGTCCAGTTCGTCCCGGAGATCGCCCCGATCACCGAGCACCTGACCGTGTTCCAGCGCACGCCCGGCTGGGTTCTTCCCCGACTGGACCGGAGCATCTCCGCCACCCGACGCCGGTGGTACTCGCGGATTCCACTCCTGCAGCAGCTCGTGCGAGGCCGCATCTATCTCGGCCGGGAGTTGTACGTGATCGTGTTCACCCGTGCGCAGTTCCTGTTGCGGCTCTACGAGCTGTTCGCCCGCTTCTACCTGTTCATGCACGTCCGGGACCGGAGACTGCGTAGGGCGTTGACCCCGGACTTCTCGATCGGCTGCAAGCGAATCCTGCTCACCAGCCAGTGGCTACCCGCCCTGACCAGGCCGGACGTGACACTGATACCTGAGGCGGCGTCCGCGGTGACCCCGACCGGAGTGGTAGCCGGCGACGGAACCGAGGTCCCCGTCGACGTCATCATCTTCGGAACCGGTTTCCAGCCGACCGAGCCGCCCATCGCGCGTGTGGTCACCGGCGCGGACGGCCGAACCCTGGCTGAGCACTGGGGCGGCAGCCCACGCGCGCACAACGGCGTGACCGTCGCGGGATTCCCCAACCTCTTCCTGCTGTACGGGCCCAACACCAATCTCGGGCATTCGTCGATCGTGTACATGCTGGAGTCGCAGGCCGAGCACGTCATCCGGCTGCTCGAGCTGGCGGACACCGCGCCCGGCCGGACCATCGAGGTCCGCGAGAAGGCACAGCGGGACTACGCGGCCCGAATGGATCGTGAGCTGGCCACCACGGTGTGGAACCAGGGTGGGTGTTCCAGCTGGTATCTCGACTCCAGCGGCCGCAACTCCCTGCAGTGGCCGACCTTCACGTTCCGCTACCGCGAACAGCTGCGGGACGTCGACCCGTCGGACTTCGTGGTGAGCTGACCCGCGCGGCGTCGATGCCGGTCAGAAGCCCCGGTCCGGAAAGTCCAGTCCGAGCAGCGCGTTCTCGACGACCTCGGCCATCGCCGGATGGATCCAGTACTGCTTGCGCGCCATGTCCGGCACCGTCAGCCCGAACTCCATGCCCTGGATGAGGATCTGGATCAGCGACGGGGCATGGGCGCCCATGATGTGCGCACCCAACAGCAGGCCCGTGGACCGGTCGGCGATGAGCTTGCAGCACCCGATCGAGTCCTCCATGGCCCAGCCGTAGGCCACGTCGCCGTAGTCCTGGGTCTTGCAGGTCACGTCATGTCCGGCGGCACGCGCCTCCGCCTCCGTCATTCCCACCGAGGCGATCTGCGGCCACGTGAACACCGCATACGGGACGTGCGCGTGGTGGAACGGCTGCAGGTCCTCGGGATGGCGCAGATTGTGAGCGAGCACCCGCTGCTCGTGGTTGGCCACGTGCTTCAACTGGAACGGGGAGCTCACGTCGCCCAGAGCCCACACGCCGTCCGCCGAGGTGCGACCGAACTCATCCACCCGCACCCGCTCACCGTCCATCGCCACGCCGGCCGACTCCAGATGCAGCAGATCGCCGTTCGGGGTGCGGCCGGTGGCGACGAGAAGCGTGTCCGCGGCGCAGGTGGAGCCGTCCTCGAACGTGATCTCCACGCCCCGGCGGTCGTCGCCCGTGGCGGTCATCGAGGTGATGTGCTGGCCCAGACGGACGTCCCAGTGCGTCCGCGCCTGCTCGGTGAAGCGTTCGGCGAGTTCGCGATCGAGGTACTTGAGCAGCACATCGGACCGACCGATGACGGTCACCTCGACCCCGAGAGCGGCGAACACGTGCGCGAACTCGCAGGCGATGAAGCCCGAGCCCTGGATCACCATCGACCGTGGCAGCTCCGGTATCCGCATGACGTCGTCGCTGGTGTAGTAGGCCACCCCCGATTCGGTGACGATCTCCGGGATCGACGGCCGGGCACCTGCGGCGATCACCACCTCGTCGGCGGTGATGATCTCGCCTGTGCCCGTATCGATGGTCCTGGGTCCGACGAAGGTCGCGTGTCCGTCGTAGACCGTCACGTTGTCGCAGCGGTGTCTCCGGTAGTCCTCGCCACTGGAGGCGATGGGGTCGATGCGACGATCGAACACCCGCGAGACGATGTCCTGCCAGCGCACCCCGTCCAGGGTGGCGTCGATCCCGTAGGTCGACGACTGCCTGACGGCGGTCGCCGTATCCGCGGCGTAGACGAACATCTTGGTCGGAATGCAGCCGACGTTGAGACAGGTTCCTCCGAAGGTCCCCTCCTCGCAGATCGCGACGGATTTGTCGGCGAAGGATTCGTCGATCAGCGAGTTTCCGCTTCCCGTGCCGATCACGACGAGGTCGAAGTGGCGCGAGGGGGTCTGCGTCATGGGGTCAGGACTCCTTGGTGAGAGAGGACAGGGTGTGGTCGAGCCAGCGGCCCAGCTGTTCGAAGACCACCCGGAGAACATCGGGCCGGGAGAGGAAGACGTCGTGCCGAGCACCGGCGACAGGGACCTCGGTCACGTCGGCGGAGACCCGGTCGGAGAACCGCTGCATGGAACGCACGTCGAGGATGAGATCGGTGTCCACGTCGACGCGCGCACCACGCCTGCCCACCGACGAGGCTGTGGACCGCAGCAACAGGACGGGGAGGGGCAGGTCCAGCCCGGCCTGGAGGCGACGCTGCGCCCGCCGGACCGCGGCGAGCCACCCCGCCCTCACGCCCACCCCGCCCGGGGGTTTCAGGGACATGTCGAAGTGGAAGTCGCCGTCGTGGTCCGCGTGCGTACTGGTGACATAGAGATCCGACGAGGGCAGGGGGAGACGATAGAAGGGACGAACCGCGGCGAGGGCCCGGATCACCGGGTCCAGGATCCGACGCCCGCGCTCGGGGACGTCCAGCTCGAACCACGGCGAGTTCAGCACCAGCGCCACGACGGGGTCGAGCCGGCCCCGGTCCCGCCGGCGGGCGAGCCACAACAGGACCACCAGACCGCCCGTCGAATGGGCGGCCACGATGACGGGGAGGCCGGGACGCTCGGTGGTGATCACCGACAGCGCCAGGTCCAGCTCGTCGTCGTAGCGCTCCAGGTCGGTCGTGAAATGCGGCGTCAACCCCTCGCGCCTGGAACGACCACACTTGCGCAGGTCGAGACCGTAGGTGGCGATGCCCCGCGCGGCGAGGAACTCGGCCAGGTGGGTGTGGAAGAAGTAGTCGGACAGCCCGTGGACGACGAGCATCGCCGCCACTGCGTCAGCGGGGGCGTCCTCGTGTCTGACCAGCGTGGCCGAGATGGGGCCCTCGCCGTCCGGGTCCATGCCCAGAGGGAGCTCACGACGCCTGTATGCGGGCCCCAGCAGGTCCGCGGACCAGTCCGGCGTGGATCCGACCGGGTCGACGGCATCGGAAGAGGAAGCGGACACGGCGACCAGCCTAGTCCGGACCGCGCCCTCCCCCGTCCGGTGTGCCCCTGTGTGGGGACCGTGAGTAGTCTTGAAGCCCTTAAGGCAGCGGGCTCCCGGCGGGGCCCGCGCCGACGGGTAACAGGGGACAACGACCAACGAGCGAGGGTAGCCGGTGACTGCAGATCAGGTGGCAAAGCACGGAACGACAGATGTGGCGCTCATCGGCGCCGGCACCATGAGCGCGACACTCGGAGCGCTGCTCCGCCGCCTCCAGCCGGACTGGGAGATCCAGATCTTCGAGCGCCTCGAAGGTCCCGCCCTCGAGTCCTCCGACGCCTGGAACAACGCCGGTACCGGACACTCCGCGCTGTGCGAGCTCAACTACTCGCCCAAGACCGCCGGTGGCGACGTCGACATCACCAAGGCCATCAGCGTCAACGAGAAGTTCCAGGTGTCGCGCCAGTTCTGGTCCTACGCCGTGGAGAACTCGCTCATCGGCGACCCGACCGAGTGGATCCGTCCCGTGCCGCACATGAGCTTCGTGACCGGCACCGACGGTCAGGACTACCTGCGCAAGCGCTACGACAAGCTCGCCGGGCACCCGCTGTTCCCGGGCATGGAACACACCACCGATTTCGGCGAACTCGAGCGACTCGTGCCGCTCATGGCGCGCGGTCGGTCGCCTGAGCAGCCCTTCGCGTTGAGCCACTTCGCCGGAGGCACCGACGTCAACTTCGGCGCGCTGACCCGCCAGCTGGTCAAGTACCTCACCCGCACCGGCACGGAGGTCCACTACCAGAACCAGGTGAAGGATCTGGAGCGCAACACCGACGGCACCTGGCGCATCACCGTGGCCAACCGCCACACCGGTGACGAGCGCACAGTCGACGCGAAGTTCGTCTTCGTCGGGGCCGGCGGCGGAGCCCTGCACCTGTTGCAGAAGTCGGGCATCCCCGAGATCAAGGGGATCGGTGGCTTCCCCGTGGGCGGCCAGTGGCTGCGCTGCACCAACCCCGAGCTCGTCGACCAGCACCAGGCCAAGGTCTACAGCCAGGCCTCCGTGGGCGCACCGCCGATGTCGGTCCCGCACCTGGACACCCGCGTCATCGACGGCAAGAAGGGCCTGCTGTTCGGCCCCTTCGCCGGCTGGACCCCGAAGTTCCTCAAGATGGGCAGCTTCACGGACCTGCCCAGGAGCGTCCGCCTCGGCAACCTGCTGCCCATGGCCAACATCGGCCTCACAGAGATGGGGCTCGTCAAGTACCTCATCACCGAGCTCGCCAAGAACCACAGCGCCCGTGTCGACACCCTGCGCGACTTCGTGCCCTCGGCCCTGGACGGCGAGTGGGAGAAGGTCATCGCCGGTCAGCGTGTCCAGGTGATCAAGCCCAAGCCCGGCGGACGCGGCGGCACCCTCGAGTTCGGCACCGCCGTGGTCAACGCCGCGGACGGGTCGATCGCGGGACTGCTGGGCGCATCCCCCGGCGCCTCGACCGCCGTGGACGCGATGGTCGACGTGCTCCGGCGCTGCTTCCCGACCCGTTTCGCGGAGTGGACCCCGGCTCTGGAGGAGATGATCCCCTCCCTCGGTCGCGACCTGTCCGATGATCCCGCGCTGTTCACCGAACAGTTCGATCGCTCCACCCGCACGCTCAGGCTCGACAAGACCGTCTGAACCGAGCGCCCGTGACCGTGACGGGCCCGGCGGCATCCCCTGACCTTCCGTTCACCGCGAGGGCAGGGGATGCGTCGTATCCGGACCGGTACGGCCCGTAGGCCGGCAATGCGGCCCAGGGCGGGAATCCGGATCACCGCCGGATAGGATCATCCGCATGATCCGACCCGTGAACCCGTACCCCGTCGGTCTGGACCTGGAAGGCCGTCGCGTCGTGGTGATCGGCGGTGGATCCGTGGCCCAGAGGCGCGTTCCCGTGCTTCTCGCCTCCGGTGCCGCCGTCCACCTCATCAGCCCCGAGATCACGCCGACGCTGCAGGGACTCGTCGACTCGGGTCGCATCTGGTGGCAGGCGCGCGAGTACCACACCGGGGATCTCGAAGGAGCCTGGTACGTGGTGGCGGCGACCAAGGACTCCCTGGTCAACGCCCGGGTGGCGGCGGAGGCCGAACAGCTCCGCACCTTCTGCGTACGCTCCGACGCGGTGACCTCCGGGTCCGCCGTCACCCCCGCGGTCGTCCGTCGGGGCGAGATGCTCGTCGCCGTCCTCACCGGGGACCGTGCCCGCACGGCCGAGGCGCGGGACGTGGTGGCTCGTGCCCTCGTCGAGGCGGATGCCGAGGCGCCGGGCACCGACGAGAAGCTCCGGGGCACCGTCGCGCTGGTCGGTGGTGGGCCCGGCGCAGACGACCTGATGACAGTCCGGGGTCGGCGCCTGCTCGCCAGCGCCGACGTGGTGGTCGCGGACCGGCTGGCACCTCAGCGGCCGCTCGCCGAGCTGCGCGCGGACGTCGAGATCGTGGACGCGGCCAAGATCCCCTACGGCCGGGCCATGGCCCAGGAGGCGATCAACGAGGTTCTGGTGGACCGGGCGCGACAGGGGAAGTTCGTCGTACGGCTCAAGGGCGGCGACTCGTTCCTCTACGGCCGCGGCTACGAGGAGGCGCAGGCGTGCGCCGCGGAGGGCATCCCGTGCACGGTGGTCCCGGGCGTCTCCAGTGCGCTCGCGGTTCCGGCACTGGCCGGGATTCCGGTGACCAACCGGGGGATGACCCACGAGGCGACGATCGTCTCCGGACACCTCCCGCCCGGGCACCCGGACTCGCTGGTGAACTGGGACGCTCTCGCGCGGATGAACGGCACCCTGGTGATCCTCATGGGGGTCAAGAACACACCGGCGATCGCCCGCTGCCTCGTCGAGGGCGGCAGGGACGCCGACACACCGGCGGCCGTGATCATGGACGGCAGCCTCGACGGACAACAGACGCACCGGGGCACCCTGGGCACCCTCGACGCCCTGCTCGTGGAGCACGACGTGCGGCCGCCCGCGATCGTCGTGGTGGGCGATGTCGCCGGCCTGCCAGAGGTGCTCGCCGTGGTCTGAGGGACCGGCGGTCCGGCCCGGGCCGGCGTCGTCGTCGTCAGGCTCTAGGGTTCGGTGACCATCGTCAGAACGGTGTCCGACGTCCGCTCGATCGTGTGCCCCGCTCGGCGGGCGACCCGCAGCAGCGACGTCAGGTCCGCGAGCTCGGCGCGTGAGGTGGCAAGCGTCCGCGCCAGCAGGCCCTTGTGGTACTTGGAGAAGTGCGACACCACCTTCCGGGAGCCGTCCGGGTACTCGGTGACCACCTCCACCGTCACCGCACCCGGGACCGGGCCCAACTGGTGGTAGCCGCCGGAACGGAGATCCAGGACCAGCTCGTCGGACCACTCGGCCAGTGCCTCGGTCAGCACCGGTCGCCACACGCTCCGGAGCGTTCCCAGGCCGGGGATCCTCGTGCCCGCCGACAGGCGGTAGTGGGGGATCGGGTCCGAGGCGGCGACCACCCCGAACAGCGCAGAGCCGATCCACAGCCGGGACAGGGCGCGCTCCCTGGCGGCTCCGGTGAAGGACTCCGGCTCCAGCGCGTCGTAGAGCACACCCGTATAGCGGCCCAGCGCAGAGGCCGTGGGGGAGGTCCACAGCTCGGCGTCCAGTGACACCTCGCCGGCCAGTGCGTCGCTGAGTCCGAGTACCTGCTGCGCCCGGGCCGCGTCGTCGGTACACATCGTGACCAGCGCGTCCGCCACGAGCCGGCGCGTCTCGGTCAGCGTGGGCAGGGACAGTGCGGCGAGATCCAGGGGCGAGCCGGACCCGCCGACGGACTTGGTCTCGGAAGGGGAGAGGAGGATGCGCACCCGCCAGAGGTTACCGGCGGGACCGCGTGCCTTCGTCCACCGGTCTCGCGCCGACAGTCCCCGATCGGTCGCGGGCATCGCTCATTCGGGATCGGGTTCCTGGTAGTGGGCGAGGATCCGGGACAGGGCTGTGCCGACTGCAACCGGGTTCTCGGAGAGGAAGAAGTGGCCGCCGGGGAAAACGGTGAGATCGAACCGCTCGGTGGTGAGTTCGGCACAAGCGGCCACCTCGTCCACGGCCACTGTCGGGTCGTCGTCACCGGCGAAGCAGTGCACGGGTATCGGCAGGGGTTCGGTGGAGGTCGGGACATATGTCTCCACCAGCCGGTAGTCGTCGCGCACGGGTGGCAGGAACAGTGCTCGGGCGTCCGGGGGGTCGAGCAGACCGACGGGGGTGGCCCCCAGGGCGTAGATCCGGGCCACGAGCTCGTCGTCGCCGCGTGTGTGGATCTGAGTTCCATCCGCGGTCGTGGCGGGGCCGCGCCCGGAGATGACGACGGCCGGTGGTGCGAGATCGGGGTCCGGAAGCAGCCGTCGGGCCACCTCCACGGCGAGCAGACCTCCCATGCTGTGGCCCAGAATCACGGGTCGTCGCAGTCCGGACGCGGACGACGCGGTGGCCACCTCGTCGGCGAGGTGGCCGAGTGAAGGCGCGAACGGTTCGCCGAGGCGCTTCTCCCGCCCCGGATATCGGGCGATCGCCATGCGGGTGGTCGCGGGAACGTGGTCCCGGAGGAACCGGTACTGACCGGGGGAACCCCCGGCGTGGGGCAGCACCAGGAGGTCTCCACGGACCGGTCCGTCGGGATCGATCAGGTCGAGGGCCGGATGTCGGTCGGTCCGGACCGTCGCGCCGTGTCCTCCCGCCGGACGGTGCTGCCCCGGGGTCGATGTGCGGAATCGCGGTGTGGTGTCGCTGTTCAATCGTCGCCCTTCGTAGCGCCCGTCAGGTTAGGCAAGGCTAACCTCAAGTGACGAACGGATGCAACGCCTGTCGAGGTGTCCGCCCACGGCTCTCGCCATCTGTAGTGCGTGGCTACCTCGCATGACATGCTCTGGCGCACTCGGGAAGTGGTGATCATCCCCGTCGACCGTCGGCACCCACTAGGTGTTGAGGTTAGCCTAACCTATCTGTAGCGTGCGGGCATGCCTGATACCCACCCTCCGACTCCCACGGTCACCGGGATCATCGGCCGACAGAAGGTCGGCCTCATCGCCAGCGCGATCCTGTCGGTCCTCGGGGCGTTCAGCGGACTGATCCCGTATGTGGTCGTCTACCTCATCGCCGGGGACCTCTTCGTCGGCGAGCCCCGGACCGACCGGATCGGCTTGTTCGTCACGATCGCCGCGGTGGGCGTCGCCGGGAAGGCGCTGTTCCGACTGCTGGCCGACGACATCTCCCACCGCACCGCCTACCGGGCGCTCGCACAGATCCGGTTGGCGCTGGCCGATCGCCTCGGCCGTATGCCGCTGGCCCGGGCCAGGTCCCGGAGTCACGGTCACGTCAAGAAGGTCTTCCAGGACGACGTCGAGCAGCTCGAGCTGGGCCTGTCCCACGCCGTCCCGGACATCGCGGCCTCGGTGACGGTCCCCGTCGCCGTCCTCGCGGTGATGTTCTGGGTGGACTGGCGGATGGCGCTCGCCGGCGTCGCCGTGGTCGTGTGCGTGGTGCTCTGCGTGATGGGCTCGATCGCCGCCACCAAGGACCTGATGGGAGATGAGTCCGGGGCAAAGACGGCGCTCAACATCAGTGCCGTGTCGTTCGTGCGCGGTATCAAGGTCATCCGCGGATTCGTCGGATCTCGGGCCGCATACCGCAGCCTCTACGACGCGATCGAATCCGTCGAGGCGATAGAGAACGCCAAGACCGGCAGGGGACGCGTCGGCGCAGCGGGCGCGACCACCTTCTGCGCGGTCAGCGTGGTGTTCCTCCTGCCGCTGGGCCTGCTGCTGTTCCACAACGGATCACTGGACGCCGCCGACCTCATCTTCTTCCTGCTGGTCGGTGTGGGCTTCGCGCAGCCGCTGATGACCATGACCCTGTCCGCCGCGGTGCTGCAGTATCAGATCGAGGCCGGGGTCAAGAACATCTCCGAGATCCTCGACGAGCCCGACCTGCCCGTGGTCGATGATCCCGTGTCGCCCACCGGGTCGGCGGTGGAACTGGACGCCGTGTCGTTCGACTACGGCGACACCCGGATCATCGACGGCCTCTCGGTCCGGATCGACCCGGGGGAGCGTGTCGCCCTGGTCGGCGGTTCCGGCGCCGGTAAGACCACGGTGTTGCGGTTGATCGCCCGATTCCTCGACGCCGACGAGGGCACGGTCCGTCACGGGGGCGTGGACGTCCGCTCGATGGACCCGGCCGAGCTGGCCCGCTCCGTGGCGTTCATCCAGCAGGACGACCACATCTTCAACGACACGTTGATGGACAACATCCGGCTGGCACGTCCGGGGGCCACCGACGCCGAGGTCCGTCAGGCAGCCGATCGCGCACGCGTGTCGGACTTTGTCGACGAACTCGACGACGGCTGGGACACGGTGCTGCGGTCCGGCGGCGGACGGTTGTCCGGCGGACAGCGTCAGCGGATCTCCATCGCCCGCGCCTTCCTCGCCGACGCCCGGGTGATCATGCTCGACGAGGTGACGGCCTCACTCGACGCGGGGAACGAGAGGGCGGTCGTCGACGCGATGACGGACCTGCAGGAAGGGCGGACGGTGATCACCGTCGCCCACCGAATCGGCTCTCTCACCGACTACGATCGCATCCTCGTCCTGGAGTCGGGCAGAGTCGTCGACGAGGGCTCGCACGAGACACTGTTGGCGAGCAGCGCGGTGTATCAGCGGCTGTGGGAGGACTTCGTCGCGGTGGACTCGTGGACAATCACCGCCGGCGAGGCGGCCGAACACCCGCAGGCCAGTGCGTCGGACGCCGCCGGTCCGGTCCCGGTCACGGCGGGGTCGGATCCCGCCGAGGCCCGGCCGGACGAGGATGAGGGTGCGGCCACACCGGCGGTCCGTGGGATCGCTCGGATGAACCCGGTCCGCCAGTGGTTCGCGATGCTCGGTCGCCACACCCCGGCGCTGTGGAGGACCGGTCTGTGGCGGCTCCTCCTCGAGGGCTCGCTCACGTCCGCACCGGTGATCGTCATCTTCCTGTCGCTGCTGTGGGTACTCCGGGGAACTCTGACCGGATCCGACGTCCTGTTGCTGACCGTTGTCCTGTGGGTCATCTTCCTGGCCCGCCTGGTCATCGGCGTGGAGGTGGCCCGTCTGTGGTGGCCGGTGGCCAACAGTGCGATATCCGACCTGCGACGTTCTGTGATCCGCCGTCTCACGAGGACGCCGATGGGCGTGTTCGACCGGATGGACTCCGGGAGGACCTCGACGCTCATCGTCTCGGATCTGGCACTGGTGGACTTCATCAACATGCCGTCCAAGCTCATCATCGCGTGTGTGCAGCCGGTGACGGTCACCATCGCCCTGTTCGTCCTCGACTGGCGCATGGCCCTCGCGGCGCTCTTCGGCGTCCCCGTCTTCCTGATCGTGGCGATGGTCAGCGACAAGGTCCAGACCGGGGTGTCGGCGCAGGTGTCGTCGGCACGACGCGAGGCCAATCAGGCGCTTCTCGAGTACTGCCAGGGCGTCGCCGTGCTCCGAGCGTTCCCGGACGCCCCCCAGGCCGACATCTATCGTGATCGCACCGAGGACCTACGTCAGGCCAGCGTCCGCATGGCCGTGCGCACCGCCCCGCTCACCGCGGTCGCGACCGTCATCCTCGAGGTGGGATTCGTCGCCCTGCTCTGGCTGGGCGCGTCCCTGTTCGGCAGCGATGCGCTTCCTGCGGTCACGTTCCTGCTCTTCCTCGTGGTGGCGCTCAATCTCTACCGCCCCTTCCAGGAGCTGCTCGAGCTCTCCTCGTACCGCAACCAGCAGGCCCAGATCGCGGAGTCGCTCGGCGAGGTGTGGGACATGGAGGAGCTGGAGGAATCCACCGAACCCGTGGTCCCGTCGGATTCCCGGGTCGAGTTCCACGACGTCTGGTTCTCCTACGGCGGCGACCCCGTCCTGCGCGGGGTGGACATGCTGGCCCGGCCCGGCACGGTCACGGCGCTCGTCGGCCCCTCCGGCGCGGGCAAGTCCACCGTCGCCAACCTCGTGGCACGCTTCTGGGACCCGGACTCGGGCGCCGTCAGCCTGGGTGGTGTGAATCTTCGTGAGGTCGCGCCGGACGTCCGTCGCGACATGGTCACCACCGTGTACCAGGACGTCTACCTCTTCCCGGACACCGTGCGCGCGAACCTCACCGTGGGCCGACCCGGAGCGTCGGAGGGGGAGATCAGGCGGGCGCTGGAGGCTGCCGAGGCCGCGGAGTTCGTCGATCGCCTCCCGGAGGGTCTGGACACCGTCCTCACCGAGGGCGGGGGCAACCTGTCCGGCGGGCAGCGGCAGCGGCTGTCCATCGCACGGGCCCTGCTCAAGGACGCGCCCGTGCTGCTGCTGGACGAGGCGGTGGCGTCGGTCGACCCGGGCACCGCCCGCAGGATCCAGGCGGCGCTCGGCCGGCTCGCGGCCAGCCGGACCGTCCTGGTGGTGGCGCACCGTCTCAACACGATCGAGACCGCGGACCAGATCATCGTGCTGGATCACGGGGTGGTCGACGCCAGCGGCACCCACGCCGAGCTGATGGAGTCCAGCGGTGTCTATCGCGACCTGCAGGGGGTTCCGGTCTAGGCTGGTCCACCGTGATCACGCGTCTCTCCCATCTTTTCCTGCGCACGCTCCGCGACGACCCGGCGGATGCCGAGGTACTGAGCCACAAACTGCTGGTCCGTGCCGGCTATGTCCGGCGCGTCGCGCCCGGCGTCTATTCGTGGCTGCCGCTCGGACTGCGCACCCTCCGCCGCATCGAACAGGTCGTCCGCGAGGAGATGAACGCCTCCGGGGCCCAGGAGATCAGCCTGCCGGCGCTCCTGCCCAGCGAGCCCTACGAGACCACCGGACGGTGGACCGAGTACGGACCGGCGCTGTTCCGGCTGAAGGACCGCAAGGGCAACGACATGATGCTCGGGCCCACCCACGAGGAGCTGTTCACGCTCACAGTCCAGGGCGAGTACTCGTCGTACAAGGATCTTCCCGTCACGCTGTACCAGATCCAGACGAAATACCGCGATGAGGAGCGTCCCAGGGCGGGCATCCTGCGTGGGCGCGAGTTCGTGATGAAGGACTCGTACTCCTTCGACGTGGACGACGCCGGCCTCGAGCGGTCGTACCAGACACACCGCGAGGCATACCAGCGAATCTTCGACCGTCTGGGCATCGACTACGTGATCTGTGCGGCCACCTCCGGCGCCATGGGGGGTTCGGCGTCCGAGGAGTTCCTCGCGGTCTCCCCGGCCGGCGAGGACACGTTCGTCCGGTCGACCGACGGCGAGTACGCGGCCAACGTCGAGGCGGTGGTGACCCCGGCGCCCGCGGCCCTCCCGCTCGAGGGCCAGCCGGAGGCCACCGTGCACTCCACCCCCGACACTCCGACCATCGAGTCCCTCGTCGCCTGGGCGAACAGTGCCGGGCTCGGACGTGAGATCACCGCCGCCGACACCCTCAAGAACGTCATGCTCAAGGTCCGCGAGCCGGGAAGGGACTGGGAACTGCTCGGCGTGGGCGTTCCCGGTGACCGCGAGGTGGACATGAAGCGCATCGAGGCCGCGCTCGAACCCGCCGAGGTCGCCGTGCTCGAGGAGGCGGATTTCACCGCGAACCCGTTCCTGGTCAAGGGGTACATCGGCCCGCGCGGACTGCTGGCGAACGAGGTGCGCTACCTCGTGGACCCGCGGGTCGTGGAGGGCACGGCGTGGATCACCGGGGCGGACGCGCCGGGCGAGCACTACGTCGGTCTGGTGTGTGGTCGCGATTTCACCCCTGACGGCACTATCGAGGCCGCCGAGGTCCGCGACGGGGACCCGGCTCCGGGCGGCCACGGCACCCTGACTCTGGCCCGGGGGATCGAGATCGGTCACATCTTCCAGCTCGGTCGCAAGTACACCGATGCCTTCGGGTTCGACGTCCTCGGAGAGAACGGGAAACCCGCCCGGGTGACGATGGGCTCATACGGAATCGGTGTCTCGCGTCTCGTCGCGGTGCTGGCGGAGCAGTTCGCCGACGACAAGGGGCTGGTGTGGCCTGCGGAGGCTGCTCCCGCGGACGTACACGTGGTGATCGCGAACAAGGACGAGGCGGCGATCGGCGGTGCCGCCATCCTCGTCGACGCGTTCGACGAGGCCGGGCTGGAGATCCTGTTCGACGACCGCAGGGCCTCGCCCGGCGTGAAGTTCAAGGACGCCGAGCTCATCGGCGTGCCCTGGGTGGTCGTCGTGGGCCGCGGGTGGTCCGAGGGCACCGTCGAGCTGCGTGAGCGGGCCACCGGAGAGGTCACCCGGATCGCCGTCGACGGGGCCGCGGACGAGATCATCCGGCGGATCCGCGCCGAGCGCTGATCAGTCGGACGGCGGGAACCCGGGCAGCGCCTCGAACGGCGCCCCCGGGACCAGCGTTCTCCACCGGGCGAGCTGGATCGCCGCGGCGGTGAGTGCGTCCACGCAGAACCGGCGGCGATC
Organism: Candidatus Dietzia intestinigallinarum; assembly: GCA_019119875.1. Taxonomy (GTDB): domain Bacteria; phylum Actinomycetota; class Actinomycetes; order Mycobacteriales; family Mycobacteriaceae; genus Dietzia; species Dietzia intestinigallinarum. The sequence continues at coordinate 24,291 of DWWG01000228.1, forward strand.
GGGATCCTCGGAGATGCCGAGTTCGCTGCGCCACGCCTCGCAGCAGTCCGACTCGAGCCGGATCGCGAGAAGAACCGGCGACGTCGACGTGTCCGGACCGGCCAGGTATCCGACCGGAGCGGGTGGGGAGTCCGGCCACAGTTCCTCCGCGGCATCGCGGCGTGCGCGATGAGCCGCCAGTTCACGGCGAACCGCGCCCCGGATGCCGGGATCCGCCGTGGCGAGCAGGAGGCCGTAGCCGTACACGGCGGCGTCCTCGGACGCGAGACCGACCGGGGTGGTCACGACAGCAGCACCTCCGCCGCCGCGGTACAGGCCGCGGACACCGCACCGGTCAGTTCCGCCCGAACACCCTCCGACGTCACCGCCACCTCGGCGGCGCCGCCGGCGTCGGCGAGCAGCCGGCTGCGCACCTCGTCGACGGGCGGACAGACGGGATTCGTCTCCGACTCCGTCTCCGCCGTCGCAGCGGTCGTCGCCGTCGGCTCCTGGGCCCCGGCTTCCACAGGTCGCTCGACGAGTTCGCCCAGCCTCTCGGCATGCACCCGGCGCACGTCGGCGATCCGCCGGATCGCGTCCCTGTACGTGCCGTGGGAGGCGTCCGCCGCCCCGAACTCCCGGGCGTCACGCTCGGCGGCGCGGATCAGATCCAGGACAGGATCGGGGGTGTCCTCGTCGGTGGGCACGCCGCAACTCGTGACGACCGCCAGTCCCACCATGCCGGTGGACGCGGCGAGGAATCGGCGGCGCGAGAGGCCGGGGGGATCGGAGTTGAGCACCCGGACATCCTGCCAGGAAGCGGGGCGACCGGTGCGGAGGCGGTACAGTGATTCGGCCCGTCCGCGATCCCGCACGGCCCTCGAGAGACCGCACATCAGGAGTACAGTGATCGTCCCCGAACCCGACAGGGCCCATATCCGCAAGGCGGTCGCCGACCGCGGCCTCGATCTGGAGGAACTCCGGGAGAACGACCGGTCGGCCACCTGGCGGGTCGTCGTCGTGGTGGACGGTGACGGTGGGGTCCTTCTCGACACCCTCGCCGAGCTGTCGACCGAACTGGACCCGCTGGCGGAGAACTGGGGTGGACCCGGACGCCCCGTGACCCTCGAGGTCACGAGCCGTGGTGTGGACGCGCCGCTTGAGGAACCGCGTCACTGGCGCCGGGCCCGTGGTCGGCAGGTCGACATCGACTACGTCGACGGCGCCACCGGCCCGACGCGGGCACGCGTGGGTGACCTGGACGAGACCGCCGGCACGGTACGACTCGTGTCGAAGTCGGGTCGTGAGATCGTCGTCGACTCGGTAGCGTTGACCGATGTGGCTCGTGCCGTCATCCGGGTCGAGTTCCGTCCGGCCCCCCGGGCCGAGACGGACCTGTTGTCGGAAGAGGATGCGTCCGGGCGTGGCGTGCGAGAAGGAGAAGACCGGTGAATATCGATATGGCAGCGCTGAACATGCTGTCGCAGGAGCGTGAGATCCCCCTGGATGATCTCGTGTCGACCCTGGAGAACGCCCTTCTCACCGCCTATAAGCGGACCGACGGAGCCCATCGCGTGGCACGTATCGAACTCGACCGCAAGGCCGGCACCGTCGCGGTCCTCGCCGCGGAGGTCGACGACGAGGGCAACCGCATCGGAGAGTTCGACGCCACCCCGTCGGATTTTGGCCGGGTGGCCGCGGCCACGGCTCGTCAAATCATCCTCCAGCGCCTGCGTGAAGCCGAGACGGAGAAGATCTACGGCGATCTCGTCACCCGGGAGGGAGAGGTCGTCAGTGGTGTCATCCAGTCGGATTCCCGTGCCAATGCGCGGGGGATCGTCGTGGTCCACATCGGGCCGGAGAACGGCGGCACCGAGGGCACCATCGCGCCTGCGGAGCAGGTCCCGGGGGAGACGTACGAACACGGTGATCGCATCAAGTGTCACGTCGTGGGGGTGCACAAGGGTCCTCACGGGGCGTCGGTGTCGCTGTCTCGTACCCATCCGGATCTCGTCCGAGGGCTCTTCGCTCTCGAGGTCCCGGAGATCGGTGACGGATCGGTGCGGATCGCGGCCGTGGCGCGCGAGGCCGGGCACCGCACCAAGATCGCGGTGGAATCGACCGTGTCCGGGCTCAACGCCAAGGGCGCGTGTATCGGCCCCAACGGTGCCAGGGTGAGGGCTGTCATGTCGGAGTTGAACGGCGAGAAGATCGACATCGTCGACTACGACGACGATCCCACGGTGTTCGTCGGCAACGCCCTGTCCCCCGCGAAGGTGATATCGGTCACGGTCGCGGACGAGGCGACGCGGGCGGCACGGGTGGTCGTTCCCGACTATCAACTCTCCCTCGCGATCGGCAAGGAAGGGCAGAACGCCCGCCTGGCGCACAGGCTGACCCAGTGGCGGATCGACATCCACAGCGACGCCGAGTGAGGGCCGAGGTCCGGCCGTGTCCACGCGGTCGGGCGCGCCGTTAGTGTCGGCCCCCCGTTATCTGTAGACTGATCAGTTGTCACAGTGACTTCACGTCAGTCCGCCTTCTGCGGGCGAGACGGCGAGAAACCGAGGCGGCCGGATGCGGGGACGTAAGGACCAGCTCGACGGCACGGCCGAGGTGGCGGGTCCGATCAGGACCTGCGTCGGCTGTCGCGGCCGGGATTCGGATGCCCGGCTCCTGCGGATCGTTCACGATCCCGGGACGGCGGCCCTCTCGCTCGACCCCCGCCGTAGGGCGGCTGGGCGAGGAGCCTGGGTGCACCGCGACGAGCGGTGTATCGCGACAGCACTCGACCGCAAGGCCTTCACCAGGGCCCTGCGAGTCGCCGGGAGCGTGTCCCAGGACGCGATCTCGGAGGTGCTCGAGTCCCTGCGGCTAGAGCACGACACCACCTGCCGGTCGAATGAACCGGTAGGGGGAGCACAAGAAGAGGAACGGACCAGACACGATGAGCACACCGTGAAGCTCCAGCGATGAACGTCCATCGAATGTAGACCGAGGTCGCGCGGCCAGCCCTGCCGTGAAGACCTCGCAGTGAGGAGAGCAGTGGCAGGCAAGCCC